>NZ_CP053562.1:2617500-2989375 GCF_002085925.2 Thioclava electrotropha | reverse complement strand
GAGCGAGCGCTTCCCGACACTGTTCTTCTGCCCAAGGTTCGATAAGCTCTTTGGCAAGCGTCTTCGCTCGAAGTTGGGCCCGGGTTACTCGAATAGCAGACATCTTGGCGATCCGGCTTTCGATCGAATACGCGAGAGATGGAAACGCATCTTCGAGCTGATTGGTGATCGCTATCAGCTCGTCATCGCGCCAGTCCAACAACTGGATCCGTGCTTCAAGCTCGTTCAGGTCAAAGGTGATGGGCTCAAACTCCGGTGGCGAACGAAAGTGCATCGCTCGACGAACTTGCAAATGACTTCGAAGATACTTTGCCAAAGATGCGCTGTTGCGCCAGTCATATTTACTTCGACAGGGACTATTTTTCGGCCAATCAGAGCTCTTGTGTCTCGTCAGACGTATGGGGTGGCGGACCGAGATTGCTCTGTAAAGTGCAGCTCGATCGGCTCGGATGCGTGAAGTGCACTTAACCTGATAGTTTCAATCGGAAAGAAAACGTAAAGCTAGAGCCGAAAAACGTAAAGTTTAGCTGACGAAAATAAGGCAAAACCGCTCAATTAGCTTTACGTTTTGGGAGAGTTGGCGCTTCGATGATGCCTTGGCGTAAACCCTTAGCTGCCGAATTTTCCCAGTAATACTTAGGTATTTCCTGATTGGGTTTACGTTAAGTTGACAAAAATGGCCTTCGAATTCGATTTTTCCTCTCCCACCATGTTGAAGTAGATCGAAATAGTCTGGTCGGCAATCGAACGAAGCGTTGCTCGCTGCTCGTGACATTCGCATATTTCGAGCTCGAACGACTTGGATAGAGCAACCGAAACAGCTGAATTTCATGGGAAAGTGCAACTCGATCCACGGCGTTCTCTCTGGCACACGTGTAGTGATGTTCGGTCAGTTTAACGGGTGGCTACAAGTTCGGGCTGCCCTGCCTGATCTTCCAAGGCGTTTCCTAGACGAAGCGAATTCTGAGGCATAGCCGCCTGACATGTGAGGCAAGTCGCGGCTGTATCGTATACCCGGAGTATCTGCTGCAACGCGCGTGCCTGTTCCGAAGCAACTAAACACCCCGGTCCTCCGCCTTGATATGTTGACTGGGTCGTGAGCTGATAGCCATCTAGCTTACGAGCTAGTTAGCTACCTCACGAAGGGGCATGCTCGGCCGGAGGGCTAACCTTTTTGAAGCCGGCTAGCGGCGGCGCAGTCCTATGTTGCCAGGTCGCGACTTCCATGCTGAACTCCTAAGCAAACTGATCCTGATCAAGGAGCAAGGCCGGATGTCGATGGAAATCTACCAGTTTGTTGCCCCAGTGATCGCACTCGCGTTTTGCGGCGTCTTGATGCTGCAGGCCAAATACGTCTCGTGGCAGTTTGATCGAGACCACGGTGACGAGAGGGCGGTCAGGAACAACTTCGTGCAATGGCTTCTTCATCCCACAAAACGCGATTTGCTCGACGAAAATGTTCGGCTCCGCAGTGACCTCGCTAAAGCCAAAGAAGAGTGCGAGAGGCTCAGAGCGATTGTCCGGACACGGAATTCTTCGGCGGATTGACGGATCGTGCATTTTTCCTAGCGCGCTTGGTGTCGGTTTTTGTGTAACCGTAACCTTGCTAGATAGGAGAATCGTCATGGCCTTAACAAATGCTGAGAAGGTGCGGCTTCACCGCGAACGCCAGAAGGCGAAGAAACAGGAGGATCTGAAGAAGCCGTCATCGCCAAGCGACTTGTTTAAGAAGCCATTCTACGAGTTCTTTCCCGTGGATGAGCAGGTTGGTTCATCCTTTGCGCAATCGCTCGAGCTTTGTGGAATTTCGCCCCCAATGATTGAAGATGACTCCGGTCCGGAAGCTGTGACGCTTGATACGATTGAAGGGCCGTCAGAGGAGGGTGGCCACAGCAATCCCTTCGGCTCATCGAAGGGGACATCTCTCGGACGTGCTGAAGTTACGGTCGGTTGCTTGATCGAGGCGGCCAGAGATCTGGCAACTCAAATTCGGGACTACAAGAAGTCGGAGATCGAGGCGCGGATTGGTGAGATCGAGGCTTCTGACCTTAGCGACCCCGATGCCCGTAAGCGCGCGTTTGAAGAAGCGGCCCGGTTAAGAAAGCTGCTCGATGAGTTCGACAAGCAACTGAGGCTGAGTTTTCCGACTTGGAAAGCTTGAAGCTGCTAATGGTCCGAGTGATGCGGTCCCGCGGTCCCACGGTCCCGCGGTCCCACGGCCTAAGATGGCACTGGGGGCGAAGGAGCCTCTGACCGTGAGAACGGCGGCGCAATAGTCGGCCACGGTAGCGGCGGGATGATCCGGCTGCGGGCGGCGTAAAAGTCGGCCACTTTTGCCCTTTCTGGCGACGGGAGGGCGGGAGGATTTTCACCGTGGACTTGTATCGCAAGGTTCGACTTGCCTGCGCCGAGGGGATGAGCCAGCGCGAGGCGGCGCGTCACTTCGGGATTTCACGCGACAGCGTGCAGAAGATGTTGGCGTATTCGGTTCCGCCGGGCTACCGGCGCAAGGCGCCGATCAAGCGCCCGAAGCTGGATGGTTTCACCGAGATCATCAACGCCTGGCTGGAAGAGGACCGCGGCGTCCCGCGCAAACAGCGGCACACCGCCAAGCGGGTGTTCGAGCGGCTCCGGGACGAACACGGCTTCACCGGCGGCTACACGATCGTGAAGGATTACATTCGTGAGGATGACCGGCGCGGTCGCGAGATGTTCGTGCCGCTGGCCCATGCGCCCGGGCATGCCCAGGCCGACTTTGGCGAAGCGATGGTCATCATTGATGGTGTCGAGCAGAAGGCGCATTTCTTCGCCTTCGACCTGCCACATAGCGATGCCTGCTATATCCGGGCCTATCCGGCTGCGACCTCCGAGGCCTGGGTCGACGGGCATGTTCACGCCTTCGGCTTCTTCGGTCGGGTGCCGGTGTCGGTGCTCTACGACAACGACAGGTGCCTGGTGGCACAGATCCTGCCGGATGGCACCCGCAAGCGGGCCAGGCTGTTCAGCGGGTTCCTGTCACATTACCTGCTCCGTGACCGCTATGGCCGTCCCGGCAAAGGGAACGACAAAGGCAGCGTCGAGGGGCTGGTGGGCTATGCCCGGCGCAACTTCATGGTGCCGGTGCCGCGCTTCCCCTCCTGGGAGGCCTTCAACGCCTGGCTGGAAGAACAATGCCGCAAGCGTCAGGGCGATGTTCTGCGCGGCCATACCGAGACGATCGGCACGCGCCTTGACCGGGATCTCGAGGTGATGTCGGCGCTGCCGCCAGCCCCTTTCGATGCCTGCGATCAGGCGAGCGGGCGGGTCACCTCGCAGGCGCTGGTGCGTTACAAGACCAACGACTATTCCGTGCCGGTCGCCTACGGCCACCGCGATGTCTGGCTGCGCGGCTATGTCGACGAGGTGGCGATCGGCTGCGGCGGCGATCTGATCGCGCGCCATCCGCGCAGCTATGAGCGCGAGGATGTCGTCTTCGACCCGCTCCACTACCTTCCGCTGATCGAGAAGAAGATCAATGCCCTGGACCAGGCCGCGCCGCTGACAGGCTGGGAGCTGCCGCCCGAGTTCGCAACCCTGCGCCGCCTGATGGAAGCACGCATGCTCAAGGCGGGGCGGCGTGAGTTCGTCCAGGTCCTGCGGCTGCTGGAGGCCTTCGAGCTCGACGATGTGCAAGCCGCCGTGAAGACGGCCCTGCGCATGGGAGCCATCGGCTTCGACGCCGTCAAGCATCTGGTGCTGTGTCAGGTCGAGAAGCGACCGCCGAAGCTCGACCTCGACGTCTATCCCTACCTGCCGCGGGCCGAGGTCGGAAAGACCTCGGCGGCCAGCTACATGTGCTTGATCTCGGAGGAGGCCCGATGACCGACGCGCCCGACCTCCTGCTCGCCCATCATCTGAAGACGCTCAAGCTGCCGACCTTCCTGAGGGAATACGACAAGCTCGCGCGCCAGTGCGCCGCGGAGGGGCAGGACCACGTTCGCTTCCTGGCGCGCCTGGTGGAACTCGAACTGATCGACCGCGAACGGCGGATGGTCGAGCGCCGCATCAAGGCGGCGAAGTTCCCGGCGACCAAAAGCCTCGACAGCTTCGACTTCAAGGCGATCCCCAAGCTCAATAAGATGCAGGTGCTGGAACTCGCCCGCGGGGAATGGATCGAGCGGCGCGAGAATGTCATTGCCCTCGGCCCGAGCGGCACCGGCAAGACCCATGTCGCCTTGGGCCTTGGACTGGCCGCCTGCCAGAAGGGCCTTTCCGTCGGCTTCACCACCGCCGCCGCATTGGTCCACGAGCTGATGGAGGCCCGCGACGAGCGCCGCTTGCTACGCCTGCAAAAACAGATGGTCGGATACAAGCTCCTGATCATCGACGAGCTGGGCTTCGTGCCTCTGAGCAAGACCGGCGCCGAGCTGCTGTTCGAACTGATCTCGCAGCGCTACGAGCGGGGCGCCACCATGATCACCAGCAATCTGCCCTTCGACGAATGGACCGAAACCTTCGGCTCCGAGCGCCTGACCGGCGCTCTGCTCGACCGGCTCACCCACCATGTCCACATCCTCGAGATGAACGGCGACAGCTATCGGCTTGCCCAAAGCCGCGCCCGAAACAGCGCCGACACCTGATCACATCGTTCAGGTTTGGCCCGCTGGGCCAAAGCGCCCCGGCAGCCGCCAGCTATCTGAAAAGCGCAGTTGCCGGGGCGCGAAGCGTTCCCTCCGCTTCAATCCCATGCCCTCTCTGGTGGCAGACTTTTGCTCCGCCCCGTGGCCGGTTTTTGCTCCGCCGTTGACATGCCTATGAGCAGGGCACGCTGCACCGCAAACCTGCGGTCTGATCGGGGCTAATCGGCGTCACAGCACCTTCTGGCCGTTGCGGTGTGAACTCGGCTTTTGCCCGAGCGCGCGCCGCAGCGGCCCTTTCCCGCGCCTGACGAAGATCAAGGCGCGGGCTGTGGAATCGTGTTTCTTTCCATCTGCGCAGCGAATGGCGCGCTAGCGGTGTGCGGCACGCGCGCTGCGACAACACCTCCGTGTTTACCCACAATTCGAGAGGAAGAGTTCCATGGAAGACGACAAGAAGCCCGAGCGCACCGTTTGGGAAGAAATCGAGGTCGCTGGCAACCAACTCGTCGATCGCGTCAAGGAATTGGCGCAGGAGGGGAGCGTGCGCCAGCTGCGTATCAGCTCCGCCGGCGGGGACCCCTTCGTCGAGGCGCCCCTCAATCTCAGCCTCGTCGTCAGCGGGGTCGTGGTGCTCGCCGCGCCTTGGCTGGCCGTCCTCGGCGTGATCGCCGGATTGGCCACCCGCGTGAAGGTCGAAATCGAGCGGGTCGAGGAACCCGGCGACGACGATAAGAAGGACGAGTAGGCCCCGGGCCGGGCGGAGCGGGAGCGCCATCAGCGTGGGGCTTGCGCTCCCAACCCGGATATCCGGATCCAACGCCTCAGGACGCCGGGATCAGCACGATCTTCCCGGCGTGGTGTTTTTCCTGAAACACTTTTTGCGCCTCGACGATCTGATCGAGCGGGTAGGTGGCGGCCAGCAGGGGCCGGATTTCGCCATTCTCGACATAGGAGATCAGGTTGCCGAAGATGGGCTCGTCCCATGCGGTGCAGCCGATCAGGGTGATGTCCTTGAGATACAGGTCGCGCATGTCGAGCTCCACGACCGGTCCGGCAATCGCGCCCGATGAGGCATAGCGCCCGCCGCGTCGGAGCAGTTTCAGCATCGTGCCGAATCCCGGCCCGGCGACGTTGTCGATCACCACGTCCACGCTGTTCTCGCCGATCGCCGCTACGGGATCGTCCTCGCGGCAGAGCACCTGATCCGCGCCGATCTCCAGCACCCTCTCGCGCTTGGCGGCGCCGGTGATGGCAACGACTTCCGCGCCGCGCCGTTTGAGGAGCTGGATCAACGCCGAGCCCACGCCGCCCGAGGCGCCGGGCACCAGCACGCGCTCGCGCGCGGTGACGCCTGCGCGGTGGATCATGTTCTCGGCGGTGCCGTAGGCGCAGGGCAGGGTGGCGAGTTCGGCGTCGCTCCAGTCGCTGTCGATGGCGAAGACTTCGTCCGCGGGCACTTTCACATATTGGGCGAAGGCCCCGTCGAAATTGGAGCCGAGCCAGACCGTGTCCATTGAGGAGAAATCTTTCTCGCGCATGCAGGAGCGCACCAGAACGCGGGTGCCGATCAGAGCCGCATCGCCACCGTCGCCCACCGCGACGACCCGGCCGCAGCAATCGGTGCCTTGGATCAGAGGGAAGGGAGTGGCCCCGCTCCAGCCGCCATCGGCGTGTTCCGCCTCCTCGGGCGAGTCCTGCGTGCCGGATTTGACGTCAGAAGAATACCAGCCCAGCCGGGTGTTGATGTCGGTATTGTTGATGCCCGCCGCGAGCACCTGCAGCAGCACCTCGCCGGGCCCCGGTTCGGGCATCGCGACCTCGCGGTAGTCGAGCCGCTCGTAGCCGCCCGTTCCCGTCGTGACCACGGCCATCATCGTACCCTTCGGCGTGTCGCTCATGCTGCTTTCCTCTCGAAACCGATCCGTCTGAGGAATGAGTTAGGGCGCGGTCGGGATAAACCGAGCCGCGCCCTGACATTGAGCCTCGAAGTTTGATCGGGCCCGCCTTAGCGCGCCACGCAATCCGCGAAGTAATACGTCTGGCCGTCCTCGCCCGTCTCCGTCACGAGCCCGTGGATATCGGTCTCGAAGCCGGGGCATTCGCGGGCGAATTCGCGGTTGAAGCGCAGGTAATCCACGATCTTCGCATTGAAGACCTCGCCCGGGATCAGCAGCGGAATGCCCGGCGGGTAGGGGGTCACGAGGCTCGTCGTGATCCGGCCCTCCAGCTCGTCGATGGAGACGCGCTCGGTTTTGCGCCGCGCGATATGCGAAAACGCCTCCGACGGGGTCATCTCGGGGTGATGATCGGTCAGGTAGATCTCGGTCGAGAGCCGCGCGACGTCGTATTTCGCGTAAAGCGAATGGACGTGCTGGCTGAGATCCTTCAGCCCCATGCGCTCGTAGCGCGGGAATTTCGCCGAGAATTCCGGCATCACGCGCCATAGCGGCTGGTTCTTGTCGTAATGGTCCTTGAACTGCTGGAGCGCGGCCAGCAGCGTGTTCCAGCGGCCCTTGGTGATGCCGATCGTGAACAGGATGAAGAAGCTGTAAAGCCCGGTCTTCTCGACCACGACGCCATGCTCGGCGAGGTATTTCGACACGATCGAGGCGGGGATGCCGCTGTCGTCGAAGCGCCCTTCGATATCGAGGCCGGGGGTGATGATCGTGGCCTTGATCGGGTCGAGCATGTTGAAGCCCGGCGCCATGTCGCCAAAGCCGTGCCAGCTATCCGAGCCGGTGGTTTCGACGCCCTCGGCATCGGTTTTCTTGAGAACCCAGTCGCGGGTCGCGGCCATCCCGTCGCCATCGGCGCGGAAATCAGTCGGACCCCAGACCTGGAACCACCAGTCCTCGGGGCCGTATTCCTCTTCGACCTTCACCATCGCGCGGCGGAAATCGAGCGCTTCGACGATGCTTTCCTCTACCAGCGCGGTGCCGCCCGGCGGCTCCATCATCGCCGCCGCCACATCGCAGCTTGCGATGATCGAATATTGCGGGCTGGTCGAGGTGTGCATCAGGTAGCTCTCGTTGAAGAGATGCCGGTCGAGCTTCTCTTCCTTGCTGTCCTGCACGAGCACATGGCTCGCCTGCGAAATCCCGGCGAGCAGTTTGTGCACCGATTGCGTCGCATAGGTGATCGACTTGGTCGTGCGCTCGCGCTTGCGGCCCATCGCGTGATACTGGCCGTAGAACGGGTGGAAGGCGGCATGGGGGATCCACGCCTCGTCGAAATGCAGGTTGTCGACCCAGCCGTCGAGCATCCCCTTGATGACTTCGGTATTGTAGAGCACGCCGTCATAGGTCGACTGCGTCAGCGTCATGATCCGGGGCTGGACATTGTCGGTGTCGTAATCGGCCAGTAGCGGGTTCGCCTTCATCTTGGCACGGATCGCCTCGGGTTCGAATTCCGAGCGCTGGATCGGGCCGATGATGCCCCAGTGGTTGCGCGTGGGCTTGAGGAAGACCGGGATCGCGCCGGTCATGATGATCGCGTGCAGGATCGATTTGTGGCAGTTGCGGTCCACGACGACCACATCGCCCGGCGCGACCGTGTGGTGCCAGACCATCTTGTTCGAGGTCGAGGTGCCATTGGTCACGAAAAAGCAGTGATCGGAGTTGAAGATCCGCGCGGCATTGCGCTCGGACGCGCCGATCGCGCCGTTATGATCGAGCAGTTGGCCCAGCTCCTCCACCGCGTTGCAGACATCGGCGCGCAGCATGTTTTCACCGTAGAACTGGTGATACATCTGCCCGATTGGCGATTTCAGGAAGGCGACGCCGCCGGAATGGCCCGGGCAGTGCCACGAATAGGAGCCGTCCTCGGCATAGTCCAGCAGCTGCTTGAAGAAGGGCGGCTGGATGCTTTCGAGATAGCTTTTCGCCTCGCGGATGATGTGCTTGGCGACGAATTCCGGCGTATCCTCGAACATGTGAATGAAGCCGTGCAGCTCGCGCAGGATGTCGTTGGGCAGGTGGCGCGAGGTCTTGGTCTCGCCATGCAGGAAGATCGGCACATCGGCGTTTTTCCAGCGCACTTCCTCAATGAAGGCGCGCAGCTTCTCGACCGCCGGGTCCAGTTCGGGACCGGAGGAGAATTCCTCGTCGTCGATCGCCAGCACGAAGGCCGAGGCGCGGCTTTGCTGTTGGGCGAATTGCGACAGGTCGCCGTAGCTCGTGACTCCGAGCACTTCGAACCCGTCGGCCTCGATGGCTTGCGCGAGTGCCCGGATGCCGAGACCGGAGGTATTCTCGGAGCGAAAATCCTCGTCGATGATGACAATCGGGAAGCGAAATTTCATCAGGGGGGTCCTCTCTCGGGCCTATCGGGGTCGGGCGAATGGGGCGCGTGCGCCGCGCCCTGTTCATTTCAGCCGAATATAGGCAAGGTCAAGCCCGTGCGGGAGACCCTCCCGCACGGGCAAGGCCGGATCAGCTCTGGATATGGGCGAAGCCCTTGCCGAGGATCGGGCCGGTCGGGCGCCCTGTGGGCGAGCCGCCCGCGGGTTCGAGCGTGATCTCGTAGAGCTGCTGCGGTGCGGGAGCGGGCAGGTCTGGCCCGGTCAACACTGCAGGCGCCACCCGGTCGAGCGTGCCGAGCGACACCGGGCCCGTCTCCGGCGAAGGAAGGGTCCAGGCCTGGATCGTTTTGTCCGAGGGCAGCGTCACATCGGCCACGAAGCGAATCTTGGCGTCGCGATTGCCGTAATCCTCGATCACGGCCTGCGGCTCGCCCGATGCATTCATCAGAACGGCGACCACGCGCGGCTCCGGAGTCGGGCGCAGCGTGCCAGTGCCCAGTCCCACCGCGAGGCCGATGATCCCTGCCGCGATCAACCAGCGCCGCTTTGTGCGCGGGGCTTGCGGCAGGTTGTCGGCTTGCGGTGTGACCGGCGTGATCGTCACCCCCCGTGGGGCCGCGTCTTCGCGTGCAGGTTCCGCCGCGATGCGTTCGCGCAGGCGATCCATGAAATCATCCGGCAGGTCGGCCTTGGGCGCCGAGAGGTCGAGCGGGAGCAACCCGTCGCGCAGCACCGCCACGCGGGCCTCCAGCGCAGGGTCGCGCGCCAGCAGTTCCTCGAACAACTCGGCCTCGGTCTCCCCAAGCAGGCCAAGGACGTAATCATCTGCGATGGCGTTGAGGTCGGTCCGGTTCAGGCTCATGACAGGCACTCCCTCAGGCTGGCCAATCCGCGCCGGATCCAGCTTTTCGCCGTGCCCAACGGCACCGACTGGCGCGCGGCGATCTCGCCATGGCTGAACCCGCCGACATGGGCGAGCAGGATCGAATGGCGGCTGGCGGGGTCGAGCGCCTCCAGGCAGTCGCGCAGGCGGCTGGAGCCTGCGAGCATCTGCCAGCCCTCTTCGGGCACGCTTTGCTCGCGCGCATCCTGCAACGCCCCCAATTCCTCGGGCGAGAGCAGGCTCAGCCGTTTGCCGTCGCGCAGAATGTTCAGGCAGCGGCTGCGCAGGACGGTATAGACCCAGCCCTTGGCCGAGCCGGGATTGCCGCTGAATTGCCCGGCCTTGCGCCAGATGCGCACCAGCGCCTCCTGCAAGGCTTCCTCGGCCAGATCGGTACGGCCCAGGATGCGCTTGGCCACGCCCAGCATGCGCCCGCCTTCCAGCGCCACCAACCGCTCAAGCGCGCCCGCATCGCCCTCGGCGCACTCGTGCAGCGCCTGCGCAACGGGGCAGCTTTCCGCTTTCGTCATAAACGCTCCCATGTTCCGCCTGCCGCGCGGCGGTCTCTCCCGGACCAAGTTCTTCACGATTTTCTCCCGTTTCCAAGCTCTAGACCCGCGAAACAGTCGATTGGATGAAAATAATCTTGGATTTCGGTCGAAAAGCGTGGCGCTCAGCGCAGTTGCCGCGCGGCTTGGACGATCATCTCTTGCGTATGGAGCACCCGCGCCGGGGCGCTGCGCCCGCGTCGGGAGGCCAGCCACAGCTCGTGCCAGCGACGCTTCGGTAGAGGGGCGACAGAGAGCTGCGCCTTGTCCGCAAAGGCCTGGACCCCACTGCGCGGCAGGAGGGTGTAGCCGATCCCGTTGGCCACCGGGGCGGGGATCTGCCCGATCTGATTGACCGAGCCGCGCAGGCGCAGCCGGTCGGCGCCGGGATAGTCCTCGGGGAAGTTCAGCTTCAGTAGGTCGTCGGCATAGGCGTAGCCGTCTGGATGGGCGATGAAGCCGTGCGCGTCGAGATCGGCGAAGGTGGCGGGCGGCGCGGCCCCGGCAGGCAGCAGGAGGCACAACTCTTCGCGCCCGATATGCTGCGCCTCGAGCCGCGCGTGATCCGGGTCCGAGCCGAGCACACCGAGGTCGAACCGCCCCTCCAGCAGTCCCGCCAGAATATCCGCCTGTGGCGCGGCCTGCAGATGGACGCTCAGCGCGGGCGCGCTTTGCATCCATTCCAGCAGGATCGGGTAGAGTAGCATCGCAAAACTGCCTGAGCAGGCGATATGCACCGGCCCCGCATCGCGATCGTCGGTTTCGATCGCATCGCGCAGGCGTTTCTCTTCGGCCCGCCGCGACAGGCCGAGCGCGAAAACCGCCTCGCCCGCCGGGGTCAGCGTGAAGCTCTTGCCCTGCCACGTGATCAGCTTTTGTCCGACCTGAGCTTCCAGCTTCTTGAGGTGCTGGCTCACGCCCGGCTGGGTCATGTGCAACCGCTCCGCGGCGCGGGTGAAATGCCCCACTTCGCATAGCGCGGTGAAGGTTTCGAGCCAAGTTGCGTTCAGCATGAGGGATAACGGATTGTTATTGTTCGGATGAAATATGATAATTTCACATGAGGGGTATGACAATCCATATCGCTGTCATCGCAACCTGAAAGGAGCCTTGAGATGGCAACCACCCCGCGCACCTTCTCCCATATCGGCCTGTCGGTCCCCGACCTTGAGGCCGCCGTGACGTTCTATTCCGAGGTTCTCGGGTTCTACGTCGTGATGGAACCCTCCGAGGCCGTGGAGGACGACAGCGCCATTGGCGTGATGTGCACCGATGTGTTCGGGCCCGGTTGGGGCTCGCTGCGGATCGCACATCTGTCGACCGCGGATGGGATCGGTATCGAAATTTTCGAATTCCCCGGCAATTACGCGCCCGAAGACAAGCTCGAACACAAGCGCCACGGCACCTTCCATTTCGCCGTGCAGGACCCGGATGTGGAAGGGGTGACCCAGCGCATCGTCGAGGCCGGCGGGCGGCAGCGGATGCCGATCCGGGAATACTTCCCCGGCTCCAAGCCCTACCGCATGGTCTATGTCGAAGACCCGTTCGGCATCGTCTTCGAGATCTGCAGCCACAGCTATGATCTGACCTATTCGGCAGGCGCTTACGTCTGATCTCTTACACCGGTCCCGTTGTTGCGGGGCCGGTGTCTCGCCTGCTGCCGCTGGGACATCGCACGACCTCGCAGAAAAAATTTCGATTTCCTGCATCCGATCCGCATCTGGCCGGGTCTAGGGGGCATGGACGGCGCGAAAGGCGCTTGCCGCGAACAGGGAAACGAAAGGAATTACCATGCTGAAACTGACCCTCTCGACCGCTCTTGTCACCGCAATGGGCGCAAGCGGCGCCTTGGCGGCCTCGGCCATCGGCCTCGTGGGCGACAAGACGCTCGTGATGTTCGATACCGACACGCTCGAAGTCACCGGCACGATGGATGTCACCGGCACCGCGAAGCTGCACGGGATCGATCTGCGCCCGTCGAACAAGACGTTGGTCGCGGTGGATGCCGATCAGGCGCTCTATACGATCGACATGGAAAGCGGCGCTGCGACGAAAGTCTCGCAGATGGACAAGATGCTGCCCGTGGACGGGCCGGTGATCGTCGATTTCAACCCGAAGGCCGACAAGCTGCGCTTCATGTCGGGCACCACCAATCACCGCGTGAACGTGGAAACCGGCGAAGTGACCGTCGATGGCAGCCTCGCTTATGAGGAAAAGGACATGCATGCAGGCGAGGCCCCGGCGATCGCTGCCGCTGCCTATGCCAACAGCTACGGGATGCCCGACAGTACCGCGATGTATGACGTGGATTCCACCATCGTCGCGCTGATCCAGCAGACCTCGCCCAATGACGGCACGCTCGCCGCCATCGGCAAGTTCGGCATCGACATGCCGGGCGAGGGCTATGCGTTCGACATCCAGACCACCGAAGACATGAAAAACACGGCGTGGCTCGCCACCGGGAACATGCTCTACACCGTCGACCTCGAGAGTGGTGAGGCGATGGGCAAGGGCATGGTCGAAGGGGCCGGCGGCGACATCCGTGACTTGACCATCCTGCCGGCGATGTAAGTGGGGCGCCGGTTGTGGCCGGTTCGTCAAGACGAGGCCACCCGGAGTCCCCCGGGTGGCCTCACCAATTCGGGCGCAGATCACGCGCGAAACCGCCGCAAGCGGGCGCGCGTAGGCGCAGGCTGAAGTAAACTATTCTTTCCAAACCCTTAAAATTCACCGTGCCGTGCCCCAATTGTGATCAATTCCCGATCCCAATTTCGAGAAGGGCGAGCCCCAGATGACCGAACCCACCAAGAGACTGAGCGCGGCCGAGACCAAGGGTCTGCGCACCGCGAAGGAGTTGGAGGGCCATCTTGCCTGGCTCGACACGATCACACCGGCGGCGCTGGGCGTGCTGGCGATCGCCTCGGGGATCTATACCTATCTCGGCGTGTCCTCGATCCTCGAGGATAACGGCGCGATGAGCTTCTTCGCGGCACTGGCCTATTCCATCGCCGTCTCGGTCGGGATTTTCGTCTTCTGGAGCTACATGCTGCGGCTTTTGCCCGCGATGCGCACGGCGAGCGGCTTTCTGGGGCTGACGGTCTCGACCATCGTGGGCTCTCTGGCCATTGTCGCGATGTCGAGTTGGCTCAATGCGGCGGCGCTGGCGGGGTCGGCGGCGGTAGAGCAGCATCTGGACACCACTGTGCGCGACTACCAGTCCGCGCTGGAGCAGGCCCATGACATCGCGCTCTCGGCGCAGGCGCTGGGCCGCGAGGTCGAACGTGCGCGTGCCGCCTTCGAGGCGCTGGCGGATCAGGAGCAATCGGGCCAGCTCTCGGGCACCGCAGGGCGGGGTGCGGTGTTCCGTGTTCTGACCCAGAAGACCGAGGAACTGGCCAATCTCGAAGAGCAGATCCGCGCGCAGCAGCCGCTGATCGACGACTCCTTCGAGACCGGCAACCAGATCCTCGGGCGGATGCGCGCGCTGATCGTGGCGCCCGGCCCGGTGGAGAAACGCTCGGTCGAATTTGCCGAGCAAAGCGTGCGGCTGGCGGGCGTGATCGCGCGGCTTGATCAGCTGTCTGTCGCGCCGCTGGTGGCGCGGGCGGCGCAGGATCTGCCGGCGTCGGTCGTGCTGCCGGAACTGGACGGGCGCACGACCAATGTCCGCGATGCGCAAAGCTCGACCATCGATTCCGTGCTGGAGGCGCTCGATCAGCGGGGCCGCACGTTGGAGCGCGCCGCCGACGAGGTTCTGGCCCGCGAACCGCCGATCCAGACCGCCTATAACCCGATCACCAGCGCCGAGGCCGTGATCCGTTACGCGGGCAGTTTCGTGCCTTCCTGGGCCGGGGCAATTGCGATCGACCTGCTGCCCGCCGTGCTGGTCTTCGTGCTGGCGGTGACGCAGGCCGCGATCCGTTCGGGCCGGGACGGGCTGCCGATCGAGGAGACGCTGACTCTGGCCGATCTGAAAGCCGCGCTGAACGCGATGCGCGATGTCGAGCAGACGATGAGTGGCGCGGATGCCGAGATGCTCAAGCGGGTCTCCGAGAAAGTCGATCCGCCTGCGCCCGCGGATCCGCCGCCGCGCCCTGCGGAGAGCTGAGCGATGCGCCTGTCGCTTCCGCGCTTTGACCGGTTCGACGTGCGCCGATGGCTGCGCGTCGTGTTGCTGGTGCAGGTCGGCATCGCCGTGGTGATGATCGCGGGCGACTGGCTGGGGCGCTATCGCCCGCAGCCGCCCTCCGCCGTGCCGGAGATGACCACGCCGGTCGCGCCGGGCGATCAGCGCCGCCGCTTCGATCCCGCGCGCCCGACGCCGCGCCGCGATGCGCCCGCGCTGCCGCCGGGGATCGAACTGCCGTCGAACTATCCCGACCGGCTGACCTTCGAGCGCGAAGAGGTCGAGGGCATCGGCTCGGTGCTGCTGCTAAACGGGGCCATCGCGCCGGGCGATGCGGATCGGCTGGAAACCTATCTCGCGGGTCTCACCGAAGGCGACGCGCCCGAGAAGGCCCCGGCGACGATCGCACTCAGCAGCCCCGGCGGCGAAGTGAGTGAGGCACTGGCGATTGGCCGCGTCCTGCGCGAGGCCGAGAAGAACACCGTGATTCTGCCCGGCATGGCCTGCATGTCGGCCTGTCCATATATTCTCGCCTCCGGACAGGAGCGCCGCGTCTCGCCCGACGGATATGTCGGGATGCACCAGCACTATTACGACGAGAACCTCTACATGCCCGCCTATTTCGCGGTCGAGGAAATCCAGCGCGGGCAGGGGCGGACGATGGAATATCTGATCGACATGGGCGTCGATCCCGGCGTGATGATCTACTCGCTGACGACCCCGCCGGAAGATATCTACATCCTGCTGCCCGAAGAGCTTCTCGACAGCCAGCTCGCGACGGCGATGCTCGAGTGATCCGGCGCGGCGATACCGGCTGACGACGCTGGGTCAACCTGCGATCCGGGCCCGCCTCTGCGCCTGAACACGAAAACTTCGTCTACTTCCGGTTGACGGCAGGATTTAGCCGAGTAGAGAGGCCATCGCGATTTTGTGCTGGCGTTTGCAGTGCGTGATCCGACACAACAAAGAAAAACAATGTGGGTGCACGATGCGCCCCGACTCCTGAGCAGAAGCGAGCTACCCTCGTGTCAGATACCCTATCTCCGACCGGGCAGAAGCCTGCGCCGGTCTCGGTTCAACCTTTCCAGTTCCGCGGTCTGTTCCTGACCGCCATCGCGCTACGGCTCGAGACAGACGCGCCTGATGACGTGTTCTATGCCGCGCTCGATGCGCAGCTTGCGAAGACGCCCCATCTGTTGGCCGGAGCGCCGATGGTGCTCGATTTCGCGCAGGTGCCGGAGTTCTCGAAACCGGCCGATGTGCGCGACATGATCGACAACCTTTTCGCGCGCGATCTGCAGATCTTCGGGGCGCAAAACGCCACCGAGGCGCAGCTAAGCGCAGTAAAAGGCTACGGAATTATTCCGATCAAGGTGGGCCGCGAGACCGCGATGCCCGAGCCGAAGCCGCAAAAGCCGCAAAAGCCGCAAAAGCCGCAGCCTGCGGCGAAGCGGGCGGCCCCGCCGGTCCCGCGCAACAAGGTCGTGCAGACGCCGGTGCGTTCGGGCCAGATGATCGTGGCCGAGCATGGCGATCTGACGGTGGTCGGATCGGTCGCCTCGGGCGCGGAACTGGTCGCGGCGGGCAACATCCATGTCTACGGCACGCTGCGTGGACGGGCGATGGCAGGCGCACATGGCGATGAGAGCGCGCGTATCTTCTGCCGCCAGCTCGACGCTGAATTGCTCGCGATCGCGGGCCTTTACAAAACGAGCGAAACCATCCCCGCGGAGCTTCGTCGCAAGCCCGTGCAGGTTTTCCTCGACGATGACAAACTCTGTGTGGAGGCGTTCGAATGACGCAACTCAAGGACGATTCGCCGCTCGGCAAGGTGATCGTGATCACCTCGGGCAAGGGGGGCGTGGGCAAGACCACGTCCGCCGCCGCAATCTCTGCCGGTCTCGCCAAGCGCGGCCATAAGACCGTCGTGATCGATTTCGACGTGGGGCTGCGCAACCTCGACATGATCATGGGCTGCGAGCGCCGCGTGGTGTTCGACTTCATCAACGTCATTCAGGGCGATGCACGGCTCAAGCAGGCGCTGATCAAGGACAAGCGAGTCGAGACGCTCTCGATCCTGCCGACCTCGCAGACGCGCGACAAGGATGCGCTGACGCAAGAGGGCGTCGAGAAGGTGCTCGACGAACTGCGTCAGGAATTCGACTACATCATCTGCGACAGCCCTGCCGGGATCGAGCGTGGCGCGCAGCTCGCGATGTTCTTCGCCGATGAGGCGGTCGTCGTGACCAACCCCGAAGTCTCCTCGGTGCGCGACAGCGACCGGGTGCTGGGCCTTCTGTCGTCCAAGACCCGCCGGGCCGAAAGCGACGGCGAGCCGGTCAAGGCGCAGGTGCTTCTGACCCGTCACGACCAGTCGCGCATCGACAAGGGCGAGATGATGACGGTCGAGGATGTGCTGGAGCTTCTGGCGGTCCCGCTGATCGGTATCGTGCCCGAAAGCAACGCCGTCCTGCGCGCATCGAACACCGGCATGCCGGTCGTACTCGACGAGCCGTCCAGCGCGTCGGCCGCCTATGACGACGCGGTCTCGCGCCTTCTGGGCGAGGATGTTCCGATGCGCATTCCGGGCGAGAAGCGTCCGGGCTTCATCGGTCGTCTCTTCGGGCGGTCCGCATGAGCCTGTTCGGTTTCTCGCTCAAACCCCGCCGCGCGAAATCGGCGCAGACGGCCAAGGACCGTTTGCAGATCCTGCTCGCGCATGAACGCGGAAGCGGGTCGGCGCAGGCCGACTACCTTCCCGATCTGCAACGCGACATCCTCGCGGTGATCCGCAAATACATGCAGATCGAAGAGGATGGCGTCGATATCCGGATGGAGCGCAACGACGATATCTCGAGCCTCGAGATCAATATCGAGATGCCCTCGGATTCGGAGAAAGCCGCCAAATCCGCGAAGTCCGCGAAACCGGCCGCCAAGTCGGCTGCCCGGAAGTAAGCGTTACTAGAGATGCTCCGGCGCGGCGGATTGGCTGCGCCGGAGAACGCTCTGCCGATGGCCGGCGTGCCAGAGATAGAGCGCCAAGCTCCCGATCACGATCGCCCCGCCGATCAGCATCGCGCGGCTCGGAGCCTCGCCCGTTCCCCACCAGACCCAGATCGGCCCGAGGATCGTCTCGAGCAGCATCAGCAGGCTGACGTTCGAGGCCGAGGTGTAGCGCGAGGCAAACGACAGCGACATGAACGAGATCGGCAGCACCACGCCGCCCGCCAGCGCGATTGCCCAGATCTGACCGCCCGTCACGGTCGCGCCTCCCGTCCAGAGCAGCGCTGAAAGTCCGGCCAGCCCGGCCCCGGAGCCGACGGCAAGCAGGATCGGCAGATGCGGATTGCGCCGGATCGTGACGAAGGTCGTCGACAGGCTCAAAGCGACCCCAAGCCCCGCAAGCGCGCCGTAGACCGGATTGCCGCCCACGCTCGCCGGGGCCGGGCCGAAGACGGCCAGCCCGATCCCGCTGAGAACGGCGGCGATGGCGAGCCATGTCGACCAGTGGGTGTTCTCACGCAGGAGCAGCCGGGACAGCAGCGCCGCGAAGACCGGCACGGTCGAGACGCTGAACAGCACGACCGACACCGGGGCGGCGGCGATCCCCACAGCAAACAGCGTCATGTTCGAGAAATGGCAGGCGACCAGCACCAACCCCGCGCCGCTGGCGAGCGCCTGCAGGTCTCGCTTCAGGTGGCGTCTGCGCAGGGTGATGGAGGTCAGCCACATCGCGCCGCCCATCAGCAAGCCGCGCCACATCACCATCTGCGCCCCGCTCATCTCCGACCAGCGCATCAGCAGCGTGTCGGGCGAAATCGCCAGCGCGCCGAACAGCGCGAGCAAAATCCCGAACATCGGATGTCTGGTCATGATGGGGCTCCCTGCGCGCGGACCGCGCGTCTGGCGATCTCTAGCGGTCCGCGCGCGAGGTTCCAAGGCCGGGCAAGAGAACACCGGCCCGAGGGAAGCGGGCCGGTGTCCCAGATCGCAAGGATTTTGGGAGATCAGTTCGGCAAGGCTCCGCAGAACCCGCCGCTTGCGACCTGACCGGATCCGAAGGCAAAGGCCGGTGGGGCTTGGTAGGGATTGATCGGCGCACCCAAAAGATCCGCGCCGATCAGGAGAAGCAGGCCCGCGAGGGCGGTGAAGGCAGTCGCTTTCCGTGTCATGCGCGTGCCTCCAGTCCAAGGCGGGGGCGCAGCCAGATGCCCAGATAGGCGCCCGCGAAGGCTGCAGCGAACCATACCCAGCCATGCAGGCTGCCGGTCGAGATGCCCGAGAAGAACGCACCCACGTTGCAGCCGAAGGCCAGTCGCGAGGAATAGCCCAGCAGGAAGCCTGCAATGATCGTCGCGGCCCAGGCGCGGGCCGGATAGCTCGGCAATTTCTGCGACAGCCCGCCCTGACGCCAAGCGGCGACCCCGAACGCGCCCGCGATCAGGCCGATATCGGTGAGCGAGGTGTAGTCGGTCAGCAGGCTCTCCTTCACACGGGTGATCGAGCCGGGGGCTGCGTAGAAGGCCGATTGCGTCAGGTCGAAGCCCATTCCGTTCACGCCCTTGGCGACCCAGAGGCCCAGCCCGTAGACCACGCCCCAAGGCTGCCCTGCGACCAGCAGGTTCGCGATGGCGAGCGCTGCGAGGACGAGGGCCGCGATGATGTAGCGCCGCGGCAGGCTTCGCGAGCCGCGCTTGCCGAGGAAGAACACGGTGGCCGCGACCAGCGCCAGCAGGACCAGCGTGACGGTCAACCCGCTCGTGCCGCGCAGCGTCAGGATCGGCAGCGCGCCGAGGTTGGTCCACCAGATCAGCCCATAGGCGCCGAAGAAGCTGCCGATGGCGAAGAACGGGAGCGCGAGCAGGCCGATCGGGTTGCCCGAGCCTGCGTTCACAAGCGTGCCCGAGCCGCAGCCCATCACAACCTGCATCGCCGCGCCGAAGACAAAGGCGCCGCCGACCATCGCGAAGCCGATCGGGGCCTGCGCGCCGGTTAGCTCGCCCGGATGGCTCGAGATCGCCGGGATCGCGACGATGGACACCAGCGCGATGGCCAGAAGCTGCGCGAGGATGCCCGCAGGCTCACGCCGCACGATCATCGCGCGCCAAGGGCCCGCAAAGCCGAAGCGCAGCCCTTCCAGCGCGATACCGAAGCCCAGCCCGATCGCCAGCATGAAGCCGTAGCGCGCGCCGCCGAACAGCGCGAGGGCCGCGACCGCTGCAAGGGCTGCGAGGATCAAAGCACTACGCCGGGCGATACCGCCCGACGCTGCCTGCCGTTCAAGAATGGCAGTGTTCATCATCAGCCTCCGGTGAGCTGGTTCAGAAGGTTCTGCAACAGACCGGGCGTGTTCGCCATCTCACCGTCGGTCTGGGAGTATTCCACCATCGACCCTGGATAGAGCTTCACGTTGTCGATGCCTGCAAGTTCGGACATGGCGAACCAGTCGGTCGCCGCCCAATGCCCGGTATTGCAGAAGGACACGACCTCTTCGCCGTCCTTGATGCCCAGCTGCTCTTTCAGAGCGGCCGCATCGGTTTTCGCGTCGATGACCGTCGCGCCCGAGCGGAAGAACTTGGTGTAGGGCAGGTTCTCGGCGCCGGGCAGGGTGCCGGGACGCGAAGCGGCGGAGTGCGCTTTCTTGCCCTCGAAGAAGGCGGGCGGACGCGCATCGACGAGCACAGCCTTGCCCTTGCCGTTGACGAGATCGCTCACGGCGGGCGTCTCCGCCGTCCAGCGGTCGTTCCACGTCAAATCGAGATCGGTCGGCATCAGGTTTTCGGTCACGTCCGACATCGGCAGGCCAGCGTTGGCCCAGGCGGTCGTGCCACCGTTCAGGATCGACAGCTCGGTGAAGCCAGTGCTTTTCAGCGTCCAGTAGACGCGTGCGGCTGCGCCGAAGTCAGTATCGGTATCGCCCTGCGCGATGATCACGATGGGGCGGTCGGGCTCGAGCCCGATCTGCTCGAAGGACGCCTGCAGCTTCGCGATCGGCGGCACCTGACCGGGATTGTCATCCGGGCCGCGGAACAGCGAATAGGGCGCATAGACGGCTCCGTCGATATGGCCTTTTTCGTAGCTGCCGGTGCGAATGTCGAGCAGCACCGGATCGACGGTGTCGATCTCGGCGTTCAGCTCGCTCGGGGTGACGAGCGGGCCGAGATCGCTGGCCATCGCAGAGCTGGCGGCGAAGAGAGCAGCGCCGGTCGCGACGGCTGCGGAAATACGTGCGAGACGGGTCATGGGTAACCTCGCTGGTTAAGGATTTTGTCCCAAATTGTTCAGGATTTTCGTGATGGCAAGCTTAAGCGGTTCACTGCTTCTATTGCGCGTGGGGAAAATATTCCAAATTCGTGATAGCTCGTGAGATATGTGTCCCTTTCCGTGTGGTGGGGTGGACGCGCGGTCCATCGCGGCGCTGAACCGCGCGACCGCGTTTTTATTCGCAGCGGAACGCCTTTCGGCCGCGATATCGGGGTTTCGGCGGCGTGACAGCCCCGTGTTCGGAGAATCGTCTGCCCCGGCCCCGGGTTGGCAGTCCCCGCCCGATGTCGTTAAGGATTGGGCAAGATGCGCGTCTGGGGAGGATCAACGTGAGCAAGTTATTCGTCGGTGTCGATGTCGGAACCGGTTCGGCGCGCGCCGGGATTTTCGATCGGGAGGGCACGCTTCTCGGCGTCGGCAAGCACCCGTTGGAGATGTGGCAGGACGATCATGGCCATGTCGAGCAATCGAGCGCCCAGATCTGGCAGGCGGTTTGCGATGCGGTGAAAGGGGCGTTGGCGGCCTCGGGGCAGACCCGCGCGATGTCGCGGGGATCGGGTTCGACGCGACCTGTTCGCTCGCCGTGATCGGTCCGGAGGGTGGGCTGCCCGTGGGCGATCCTGATGCGCCCGAGCGCGATGTCATCGTCTGGATGGATCACCGCGCCCGCGATCAGGCGGCGCGGATCAATGCGGGCGACCACGAGGTGCTGCGCTATGTGGGCGGCCGGATCTCGCCGGAGATGCAGACGCCGAAACTGATGTGGCTGCGCGAGGAGCGCCCCGAGATCTACGCGCAGGCCGTGCAATTCTTCGATCTCGCCGATTTCCTGACATGGAAGGCGAGCGGCGCGCTGGAGCGCTCCGCCTGCACGGTCACCTGCAAATGGACTTATCTCGCCCATGAGGGCAGCTGGGATCCGGACTATTTCCACGCGATCGGCCTTGGCGATCTGGCCGAGGGCGGCTTCGAACGGATCGGCGCGCGCATTGTCGATCCGGGCACGCCGCTTGGAGCAGGGCTGACCGAGGCAGCCGCCGCGCAGATGGGCCTGACACCCGGAACGCCGGTCGCAGCCGGTCTGATCGACGCGCATGCCGGTGGGATCGGCACCGTCGCGGCGCAGGGCGGGTCGGGCGATCCGGCGCATTGTCTGGGCTATGTCTTCGGGACCTCGTCTTGCACGATGACCTCGACGCGCGCGCCTGCCTTCGTGCCCGGCGTCTGGGGGCCTTATTTCTCGGCGATGATCCCGGGGATGTGGCTCAATGAGGGCGGGCAATCGGGCGCAGGGGCGGCGATTGCGCAGCTCGTGCAATTGCATCCGGCAGCAGCGGAGGCGCGTGACCGGGCGCAGGCCGCGGGTAAATCCGTGCCGGAATTCCTTGCCGATCTCGCGCTCGAGGCGGCGGGTTCGCCCTCGGAGGTCGCAACGCTCGCCGACGGACTTCACGTTGTGCCGGAGTTCCTCGGCAACCGCGCGCCCTTCGCCGATCCCGATGCGCGGGCGGTGATCGTGGGGCAGGGAATGGAGACCGGGCTGGACTCGCTCGTGGCGCTTTATGTCGCGGGGGTGTGCGGGCTGGCCTATGGGCTGCGCCAGATCATCGAGGTGCAGGCCGAACATGGTGCGCCGATCTCGGAGATTTCGATTTCGGGCGGGGCGGGGGCGCATCCCGTCACCCGCCAGATCATCGCGGATGCGACCGGGCGCGACGTCGTGGTCACCCGCTGCGAGGAACCGGTCCTGCTGGGGGCGGCGATGCTCGGCGCGGTCGCGGCGGAGGGGTTCGAGGACCTCCAAGCCGCGATGGGCGCGATGTCGCAGGTCGCATCCCGGTTCGCGCCCGCAGGCGGCGCGGTGGAGGTGTTGCACGCGGCGCGGTTCAACGCCTTTCTAACGCTGCAATCGACGGCGCGATCGGTGCGCGAGAGCATGGCCAAGGCAGCCGAGTGACGGGGCTCGCTGACAAGGTGTGACGCTGCGGCGCAGTGCGGTTTGGAACGCAGTGCTTGCTTTCGCAGGTCCGGTTTCGGACACTCTGCGGATTATAGAATGCGTTTCGAAACCCAAATCTTGAAAGCCAAATCGTGACCAGACCCAGCCGCCAACAAGAGCGGATCGACCAGATAACCGCCTTGCTCGATGTCTCGCCCGCCCTGCGTTTGCGCGACCTGTCCGAGCAGATGGGCGTGACCGAGATGACCCTGCGGCGCGACGCGGCGCAGCCCGAAGCGGGGTTTGCCTGCCGCGGCGGCTATATCGTCACCACCCGCACGACCGAGCATTACGACTTCGACGCGCAGATGAACCGCGCCATCGACGCCAAGCGCGCGGCGGCGGGTCATGCGCTGGATCTGGTGCCCGAGGGGGCAGTCGTGTTCCTCGATACCGGGACGACGCTGCCCCATCTCGCGCGGCTCCTCGCACAGGGCAAAGCGCGACGAATCATCACCCATTGTCTGACCACGGCGGAGATCCTTCAGGGGCGCAGCAGCGTCCCGGTCGAGTTTCTGGGCGGCGAAATCAAGTCGAGTACGCGCTCCTGCCATGCGGGAAATCCGCACGACCGATTGGCGCCTTTGAACATTGATGTAGCGTTCCTGTCGGCGGGCGGGCTCGATTCCGACGGGGCGCTTAGCTGTTCGCATGACTATGAAGTCCCTTTGAAACGTGCGGCGATAGAGCTTTCAAAACAGTGTTTTGTCGTCATGGACGCCAGCAAGATCGGCCAGCGAAAGCCCGTCGTTTTCGCGTCTCTCGACGAGGTTTCCGGCGTCGTCACCGAGGCCGGACTTCTCGCTGCAGCGCAGCTTAAGATGTAGTTGACACTTCCCTTCATCCCCTAGATGGTCCCGAGTTATGTTGCGATCGTAACATTACTTGGAGGGCCGGTTTCGGCATGCGCCTTAACCGGGAAACGCGGACGAGGAGGTCCGCTTGAAGGGAGAATTATCATGAAGCTCGGATTCATTCCGGCCGCTGCATTCGCGGTCGCCATGGCCACCCCGGCACTGGCGCAGCAGGTTGTTGACACGAGCAATGTCGACAAGGAAATGCTCAGCTCCGACAAGACCTATCACATCGCGACCGTTGTGAAGGTGGACGGCATCGCGTGGTTCGACCGGATGCGTGACGGCGTGAAGCAGTTCGGCGACGATACCGGCAGCGACACCTGGATGGTCGGCCCCTCGCAGGCGGATGCGGCAGCGCAGGTGCAGCTGATCGAGAACCTGATCGCGCAGGGCGTGGACGCCATCGCCGTCGTGCCGTTCTCGGTGGAAGCGGTCGAGCCGGTGCTCAAGAAGGCCCGTGATCGCGGTATCGTCGTGGTCAGCCACGAAGCCTCGAACATCAAAAATGTCGATTACGACATCGAAGCCTTCGACAACAAAGCCTATGGCGCGGAGCTGATGGACCACCTCGCCAAGCAGATGGGCGAGAAGGGCAAATATGTCGCCACCGTCGGCTCGCTGACCTCGAAGTCGCAAAACGAGTGGATCGACGGCGCGATCGAGCGTCAGAAGGAAGCCTATCCGGACATGTCGCTCGCGACGGATCGTCTGGAGACCTATGACGACGCCAACACCGACTACAACAAGCTGAAAGAGGCGCTGACCGCGCATCCCGACATCGCCGGTGTCGTAGGTGGTCCGATGCCGACCTCGGCGGGCGCCGGTCGTCTGATCGCTGAAGGCGGTCTGCAGGGCAAGCTGCACTTCGCGGGCACGGGTCTTCCGTCGGTCGCGGGTCAGTACATCTCGCAGGGCGATATCAGCTACATCCAGTTCTGGGATCCGGCGGTTGCTGGCTACGCGATGAACATGATCGCACTGGCCGAGCTGAAAGCGCGTGATTCGGGCAAGGACCATGCCGATATTAAGGCGGGCACCAACCTCGGTCTCGAAGGCTATACCGATCTCAAGGAAGCCGATAGCGCGGACGCGAAAGTGCTCTACGGGGCCGGCTGGGTCGGCGTGACCAAGGACAACATGGATCAATACGACTTCTGATCCCTGACGGTTCTCAAGCTCGGGTGGCGCGCGCGGTCGTGCCACCCGTTGCCGACCTGCCTGCGAGGAGACCCCCATGGCCACCGCTCCCCTGATCGAGCTGCGCAACATCTCGAAGCGCTTCGGCGGCGTGCGCGCGCTCGATGACGTGTCGCTGACGCTCGACGCCGCCCGCATCCACTGCCTCGCCGGCGAGAACGGCTCGGGCAAATCCACTCTCATCAAGATCGTCTCGGGCGTCTATCAGCCCGACGAGGGCGAGATCCTGATCGACGGCAAACCGGTCGGCAAGCTCGACCCCGCGACCTCGATCGCCCATGGCGTGCAGGTCATCTACCAAGATTTCTCGCTGTTCCCGACACTGACCGTGGTCGAGAACCTCGCGCTCAATACCTTCCTGCGCGAAGGCAAGACCCGGATCGACTGGCGCCGGGCGCGCAAAATGGCGCGCGACGTGCTGGCGCGGCTCGATGTGACGCTCGACCTCGATGCGACCGTCGAGACGCTTCCCGCCGCGGGCCGCCAGATCGTGGCGATTGCCCGCGCGATGCTCGCCGATGCGCGGCTGATCATCATGGACGAACCCACGACGACGCTCACGGGGCGCGAAGTCGAGCGCCTCTTCCGCATCGTGCGGGATCTGCAGGCCGACGGCATCGCCACGCTCTTCGTCAGTCACAAGATGCGCGAGATGCTGGAAATCTCCGAGCGTCTCACCGTCTTCCGCAATGGCAAGAAGGTCACCGAAGGCCCGATCTCGGATTATGACGAACGCTCGATCACCCGGGCGATGACCGGGCGCGATCTGCATCAGGGCCATTTCATAGCTCCCGATGTCAGCGGGCGTGAACCGCGGCTGGAGCTGCGCAACGTGACCGTCGGCGACAAGGCGCAGGGCATCAACCTGACGCTGATGCCGGGCGAGATCGTCGGCATGTCCGGCCTGATCGGCGCAGGCCGCAAGGCCATCGCGCAGGCGATCTTCGGTCTGCGCGGCGATATGTCCGGCGAGATGCTGGTCGACGGCAAACCCGTGATGCCGAAGAACGTCCCCGAAGCGATCGCGGCGGGCATCGCCTATGTGCCCGAGGATCGCCTGTCGGAGGGGTTGTTCCTGACCCGCTCGATCCGCGACAACGCGATCGTCTCCTCGCTGAGCCGTTTCGCGCCACATCTGTGGCTCGATGCCGAGAAGGCGGGGGAGGAGACCCACAAGATGTTCGGCGAGATGGCGATTTCCGCGCCGGGGATCGACGTGCCGGTGGGCACGCTTTCGGGCGGGAACGCGCAGCGCGTGATGATCGGGCGCTGGCTGATGACCGATGCGCGCGTGCTGATCCTGAACGGCCCGACCGTGGGCGTCGATGTCGGCTCGAAAGAGCAGATCCACGGCATCATTCAGGACCTGACCCGCAACAACGATCTGGCGGTGCTGATGATCTCGGACGACCTGCCGGAGTTGGCTGCGAACTGCAACCGCGTGCTGTGCATGACCGAGGGCCGCATCACCGGAGAACTCGCGGGCGACGCGCTGACCGAAGAGGCGCTCGACGCGGCGCTGTCCAACGAAAAACAAGGAGAGCCCGCATGAGATTCCTGCGCAGCTCCGACGCGATCATTCTGGCGATCCTTGCGGTCGCGATGATCTTCATCGGGTTGGTGAACCCGGCCTTCTGGCAAATGTCCAACCTGTTCAGCCTGCTCAAGGAAAACGTCGTCATCGGCATCATGGCGCTTGGCGTGCTGCTGGTGATGATCTCGGGCGGGATCGACGTGTCTTTCACGGCCTTCGCGGTCGCGGGGATGTATCTCGTGGTGCGCTCGATGGTGGCGCTCGACTATAACGGGCTGGTGCTGCCCTTCGCCTCGGCGATCGTGATCGGCGGACTTCTGGGCCTGATGAACGCGGGCATCATACATAAGTTCAAGATGATCCCGCTGATCGTGACGCTCGGTACGGCCTCTGTCGTGCGCGGGCTGGTGCTGGGCTTTGTCGGCACCTCGAACGTGAACATCAACAAGATGCCCGAGGCGCTGGTGAATTTCGGCAAGACCGATCTGTTCGTGCTCGAACGCGCGAATGGCTCGACCTATGGGCTGACCGCGATGATCGTGATCTATCTCGGCCTCGCCGTCGCGCTGCATCTGGTGCTGAAGCACACGATGATCGGGCGCTCGGTCTATGCCTATGGCGCGGACCCGGAGGCGGCGAAGCGCGTGGGTTTCTCGACCGGCCGCACGATGATCTTCGTCTACGTCACGGCGGGGGCGCTGGCGGGCTTTGCGGGGCTGTTGCACAGCTCGATGATCTGGCTCGCCAATCCGCGCGACTTCGTGGGGCTCGAGCTCGACGTGATCGCGGCGGTGGTGCTGGGCGGCGCGTCGATCTTCGGCGGGCGCGGCACGGTGCTTGGCACGGTGCTGGGCGTGTTCATCCTCGTGATGATCCAGAATTCGCTGATCCTGATGGGGATCGATACGACATGGCAGCGGGTCGTCGTGGGCGCGATGCTGGTTGCGGCCGTGACCGTGACGGCGCTGCGCGACCGCCGGGCTTTGGTGTGAGGCAGGGGAGATGATGATGAGCGAGACCAAGACCAACCCCGCCTCCCGGCCCGGCCTGCGCGGCTGGCTCAAGGGCGAGGCGGCACAGACCAACGTGATGCTGGCCGTGACCTGCGTGCTGGTGCTGATCGCGATGACGGCGCTGCGGCCTTCGATGTTCCTGTCGTCTTACAACTTCGAGTCGATGGCCTTCTTCATGCCGGAGCTCGGCATCCTGTCGATCGCGATGATGATCGCGATGCTGACCGGGGGGATCGACCTGTCCATCGTGGGCGTCGCGAACCTCGCGGGCATCACGGCCGGAACCCTTTTCGGCGCGATGGCGGGCGATGGCGGCTCGGGCGCATTGGGCCTCGGCCCGGTGACGCTCGGCGTGAGCGCCGCCCTGATCGTGGGGCTGCTGGCAGGGCTGCTGAACGGCTTCCTGATTTCGGTGCTGAAGATCACGCCGATCCTCGCGACGCTGGGCACGGGCCAAGTCTTCATCGGGATGTGCCTCGTGCTGACGGGCGGGCCTGCGATCGTCGGCTTCCCGCCGGGCTGGAACGCGATCGGCAACGGCAAGCTCGTGGGCATCCCGGTGCCGCTGGTGATCTTCGTGCTGGTCTGCATCGCGCTGTCGTTGCTGCTCGCGCGGACCTCCTTCGGGCTGCGGCTGAAGCTGATCGGGACGAACCCGAAAGCTGCGGTCTATGCGGGCGTGAAGCGCGGCCAGATGATCCTCTATTCCTACATGCTGACGGGGATGCTGGCCGCGATGGCGGGGATCCTGCTGTCGGCGCGGACCAATGCGGCGAAGTCGGATTACGGCGCGTCCTACCTGCTGCAGGCGGTGCTGATCGCAGTGCTGGGCGGGACCAACCCGGCAGGCGGTCGCGGCAATGTGCTGGGCGTGGCCCTTGCGCTGATCTCGCTGACGCTGTTGTCCTCGGGCTTCCAGATGATGCGGGTCTCGAACCACCTGATCGATTTCGTCTGGGGCGCCTTCCTGATCGGGGTGATTGCCCTCAATTCCTGGCGCCGCCGGAAAGGAGCGTAAGATGAGCGTGATCATTCCTCTTTCGCGTGAGCGGTTCGGCCCGGCCCCGAGCGTGCTCGCCAAGACCGACAGTTTCACCGTCACCGGCTGGCGCACCGCGCTTGGCATCGAGATGATCGGCGTGGACACCCCGCGCGGCCGGGTCGAGATGCTGCCCTACATGGGCCAGATGCTCTGGGATGCGGTGTTCGACGGCGTGCGTCTGACGATGGACAGCGCCTTTCCCGAGCCGCGCCCGGCGCAGGTGATCGTCGAGACCTATGGCTGTCTCGCCTATCACAGCGGCTTGCTGCGCAATGGCTGCCCCGGTCCGCAGGACGACCATCCGCTGCATGGCGAAATGGCCTGCGCCACGATGGATGCGGCCCATCTGGAGATCGGCGAGGACGGGCAGGGCGCGTTTGTGCGCCTTGGCGGGCACGTCGATTACATCCGTGGCTTCGGTCCGCATTACCGCGCGATGCCCTCGATCACGGTGCGGGAAAACACGCTGATCGAGATGGCGATGGCGGTCGAGAACCGCTCCGCCCTGCCGATGGACCTGATGTATATGTGCCATGTGAACTTCGCCTTCGTCGAAGACGGGCGCATCCATCAGGGGGCCCCCTTCACGCCCGACCGCACCCGCGTCCGCCGCGACGTGCCCGCCCATGTGCAGCCGACGAAAGCCTACACCGATTTCATCGAACGGCTGGCCGAGGCGCCCGAAGACAGCGCCACGCTGGACGCACCCGAGAAATGGAACCCCGAGCAGGTTCTCTATATCGAGCGCCCTGCCGCCGATGCGTCGGGCGAAAGCCATGCGCTGCTGGAGCGGCCCGCGGGCGACGGGTTCTCGATGAGCTGGCGGCCCGCTCAATTCGACCACCTCGCGCGCTGGATCCTCAACGGCGAGGATGCCTCGGTCGCGGCCTTCGCGCTGCCGTCCACCTGCGAGCCCGAGGGCTACACGGCGGAGAAGGCGAAGGGGAATGTCCGCAGCCTCGCAGCCGGAGAGACCGCGCATTTCGCGACCCGCTTCGGCTATACTGACAAGGCCGAGACTACCGCGCTCGCCAAGACGATTTCCGACCTGACGGAGAAAGAGAATGCCTGAGAAGATAGCCGTCGTCGGCTCGAACATGATGGATCTGGTGACCTATATCGACCGGATGCCGGGACGCGGCGAAACCTTGGAGGCCCCCGATTTCGCGATGGGGTTCGGGGGCAAGGGCGCGAACCAGGCGGTTGCCGCCGCGCGTCTGGGCTCGGATGTGGCGATGGTCACCTGCGTGGGCGATGACGGGTTCGGCCCGCAGGTCCGCGCCAATCTGGAAACCAACGGGATCGACACGACCCATGTGCGCACCGTCGAAGGCTCGGCCTCGGGCGTGGCGCCGATCTTCGTCGAGCGCGATGGCGAGAACGCGATCCTGATCGTGAAAGGGGCCAATGCGGCGCTGGCGCCTTCGGATGTCGATGCGGCGGCTGAGACGTTGCGCGCAGCCTCCGCGATCCTGATGCAGCTCGAGGTCGATCTGGAGACCGTCTATCACACCGTGGCCTTCGGGGCGCGCGAGGGGGTGACGACCATCCTCAACCCCGCGCCTGCGCATCCCGATCTGGATATCGCGCGGCTCGACGGGCTCGACTGGTTCTGCCCGAACGAGAGCGAGCTGGCGATGCTCTCGGGGCTACCCACCGGCACCGATGACGAGGTGATCGCCGCCGCGCGCAGCCTGATCGAACGCGGCATTCACAACGTCGTCGTGACGCTCGGCGGGCGCGGCGCGCGCCGGATCACCGCGGACACCGTCGAAGAGATCGCCCCGGTCTCGGTAAGCCCGGTCGACACCACCGGCGCGGGCGACGCTTTCATCGGCAGCTTCGCGCATTTCCTCGGCCAAGGGATGGAGCCCACCGCGGCGCTGACCCGCGCCGCGCGCTATGCCGCATTGTCGATCACCCGTCGCGGCACGCAAACAAGCTACGCGACGCCCGCCGAATTCGACGACTTTCTTTCCGAGCATGGGCTCGGCTGACTTATGCTGATCTTGTCCCGATCGCGCAGGCCCGGGGAAATCCCCGGATGTGGCGGCGTGGGTGTGACGAGTCCCGATTTAGGAGACACGCAATGAAGACCGAAATGAAGACCGAGACGCGCGCGGAAGGGGCCTTGGTGCCCACTGCTGCGGTCGCAGGGGAGCATGCGCGCAACCCCGGCATGGCGCTCGATGTGGGCATGTTCGAAGGCCACCGCGTCAACCGCGCCGCCGCCGAGCGCCGCTGCGCGACGCTGACGACCCGGCGCAGCGTGAAGAAGGCGCATCAGGCAGCGTGGCTGGTCAACGCGGTGCGCTGCGTCGATCTGACGACTCTTGCGGGCGACGATACCGAGGGCCGGGTGAAACGGCTCTGCGCGAAGGCGCGCAAGCCCTTGGCCTCGCATATCGAGGCGGGGCTGGGCCTGAGCGCGGGCGAGCTGACGGTGGGCGCGGTCTGCGTCTACCCGACGATGGTGCCCCATGCGGTCAAGGCGTTGGAAGGGTCGAATATCCCCGTGGCCTCGGTCGCGACGGGCTTTCCGGCAGGTCTGATGCCGCTGCATCTGCGGCTCGAGGAAATCCGCTGGGCGGTGGCGCAGGGCGCAGCCGAGATCGACATCGTGATCAACCGCGAACTGGCGCTGACCCGGAACTGGCAGGGCCTGCATGACGAGATCGCGGCGATGCGCGAAGCCTGCGGTGACGCCCATATGAAGGCGATCCTGGCCACCGGCGAGCTGGAGACCCTGAACAACGTCTACTCCGCCTCGATGGTGGCGATGCAGGCAGGGGCCGATTTTATCAAGACCTCCACCGGCAAGGAAAGCGTCAACGCGACGCTGCCTGTCAGCCTGACCATGCTGCGCGCGCTGCGCGATTACGGCATGGCCACCGGCCACCGCATCGGCTTCAAGCCCGCAGGCGGGATGAAGCAGGCGAAAGAGGCGCTGGCCTGGCAGATCCTGATGAAAGAAGAACTGGGCCGCGACTGGCTCAACCCCGACCTGTTCCGCTTCGGCGCAAGCTCGATGCTGGGCGATATCGAGCGCCAGCTGGAGCATTACGTCACCGGCCGTTACGCCGATAGCAGCCGTCACGCGCTGGCCTGAGGAGAGAGAAAAATGAGCATTCAGAACATCCTCGAAACGATGGAGTACGGCGTGGCCCCCGAAGACGACAGCCAGGCGCGCAAATGGCTCGCCAAGCATGAGGGCGGCTTCGGCCATTTCATCGACGGCGCGATGACCAAGCCGGGCGATCTGTTCGAAGTCCGCGATCCGGCGAGCGACACGGTGCTGGCGCGCGTCACGCAAGGTTCGGCGTCGGACGTGGATGCCGCCGTCGCCGCCGCGCGCAAGGCGCAAAGCGGTTGGGCGAAGCTTTCGGGCCATCAACGCGCGACGCACCTCTACGCTTTGGCGCGCCACATCCAGCAGCACTCGCGCCTTCTGGCGGTGCTGGAGACGCTCGACAGCGGCAAGCCGATCCGCGAGAGCCGCGACATCGACATTCCGCTGGTCGCGCGCCACTTCTACCACCATGCGGGCTGGGCCGAGATCCTCGAAGACGAGCTGCCGGGCCATAGCGCGCAGGGCGTTTGCGGTCAGATCATCCCGTGGAACTTCCCGCTTTTGATGCTGTCGTGGAAGGTCGCGCCCGCACTGGCCGCGGGTAACACGGTGGTGCTGAAGCCCGCCGAATACACGCCGCTCACGGCGCTGGCCTTCGCCGAGATCGCGCAGGAATGCGGTATTCCGAAAGGCGTGATCAACATCGTCACCGGCGATGGCGAGACCGGCGCTGCCATCGTCGGCCATGAGGGGATCGACAAGCTGGCCTTCACCGGCTCGACCGATGTGGGCCGCATTCTGCGCGAGCGCACCGCCGGGTCCGGCAAGGCGCTGACGCTGGAACTGGGCGGCAAATCGCCCTTCGTCGTCTTTGAGGATGCCGATCTGGACGCCGCCGTCGAAGGCGTGGTGGATGCGATCTGGTTCAACCAGGGCCAGGTCTGCTGTGCAGGCTCGCGTATCCTCGTGGCCGAGGCGGTGGCCGAGCGGTTCGAGACGCTGCTGCGCGCCCGGATGAAGACGCTGCGCACTGGCGACCCGATGGACAAGAGCACCGATATCGGCGCGATCGTGCATCCCTCGCAGCTCGCGCGGATCCGCGATCTGGTCGAGAAGGGCGCAAGCGAGGGCGCGACACTGACCCAAGGCTCCGCCCCGCAGGGCTGCTTCTTCCCGCCGACGCTGGTGACGGATGTCGAACCCGCAAGCGTTCTGGCAACCGAGGAGATCTTCGGCCCCGTGGTCACGCTCACCACCTTCCGCACGCCGTCCGACGCCGTGGCGCTCGCCAACAACACGCGCTACGGGCTGGCGGCCAGCATCTGGTCGGAGAACGTGAACCTGTGCCTCGATATCGCGGGGCAGGTGAAAGCCGGGATCGTCTGGATCAACTCCACGAACATCTTCGACGCGGGCGCGGGCTTCGGCGGCTATCGCGAGAGCGGCTTCGGCCGCGAGGGCGGGCGCGAAGGCATGCGTGCCTATCTGCGCAACCCCGCGGCGGCCACCGGCAAGGGTAAGGGCACGACGCCCGCCGAGCTGGAGACCGGCCCCGCAGACACGATCAAGGGCGGCGAGATCGACCGCACCGCGAAGCTTTATGTCGGCGGTAAGCAGGCGCGGCCCGATAGCGGCTACAGCTATCAGGTGAAGGGCGGCAAGGCGGTCGTGGGGCTCGCAGGGCTCGGCAACCGCAAGGACATCCGCAACGCGGTCGAGGCCGCTCATAAGGCCAAGGGCTGGGGCAAGGCCACGGGCCATAACCGGGCGCAGGTGCTCTATTATATCGGCGAGAACCTCTCGGCGCGCGGCGCGGAATTCGCCGCCCGTCTGGAAAGCTTCGGCGCCTCGCGCAAAGCCGCCGAGGCCGAGGTCGAGACGGCGGTGGAGCGCTGCTTCTGGTATGCCGCTCAGGCCGACAAGTTCGACGGCGCGGTCCATGCGACGAAGTCCGAGTTCGTGACCCTCGCGATGAACGAGCCGATCGGGGTGATGGGGCTGGTGGCCCCCACCGCGCAACCGCTTCTGGGGGCGATCTCGTTGGTGCTGCCTGCGATAGCGATGGGCAACCGCGTGGTGCTGGTCCCGAGCCAGACCCATCCGCTGGCGGCGACCGACCTCTATCAGGTGCTCGACACCTCCGACGTGCCGGGTGGCGTGGTCAACATCGTCACCGGCCCGCGCGACGAGCTGGCGAAGACGCTGGCCGCCCATGATGGCGTCGATGCGATGTGGTATTTCGGCAATGCCGAGGGCTGCCAGATGGTCGAGGCGCAAAGCGCCGGAAACCTCAAGCAGACCTGGGTCGAAGCCGATGACGCACGCGACTGGGCAGCCCGTGCGGGGCAGGGGCGCCTATTCCTCGACCGCGCGACGCAGGTGAAGAATATCTGGGTGCCCTACGGCGCGTGAGGCCTCTGACAGAGCATCGAGAAAGCGGGGCCGAGAGGTCAGGCCTTCTCAGTAAATGGTGCGCGTGAGAAACGTGAAGGGCTCGAAGCGCAATGGTCGCTTCGAGCCTGAACTTGCATGATACGACGTTACGCGGGAAGGTCAGCTTTGGCGCTGTTGGGCTTCGATCGCGCTCATTTCAGATGCCACCGCAGGACCGCCGCAATGCTGAACTCTCCCTTAGAAATTGGTGATTTCCGCATCTCAGAAGCAGATCAGCTCGGAGTCATATTCTTTGAGGCCGTGCGCGAAGGAGCTCGGGAATTCTATAATTTTGAGCAGCGGCGGGCTTGGGCGTCGGGGCCACCTTCTGGGCCGAACTGGGCATCACGCCTGACCGCTCAGAGAACTATGGTAGCGCGTTTGGCAGGCCAGCCCGTTGGCTTCATGACCTTGGACGATGATGGCTACATAGATCTTGCTTTCGTCGCGCCCGGCCACCAACGACAGGGCGTCGGTGGATCTCTCTATGCCCGGATCGAGGCAATCGCACGAGACGGCAAGATAGCACGCCTTCACTCCCATGCGAGCTATCTTGTCCGAGGCCTTTTTGAGCAGCAGGGGTGGGACGTGGTTTGCGAGCAGAAGATCGAAAGGGCTGGCGTTACATTGACGAACTTCCTGATGGAAAAACGTCTCCATTATCCAGCCCGGCGCACTGGCATCGCTGCGCACTCTGATGACAGCTGATCGTGAAGACCGAGCGGCGAGGTTCTGCGCCGTCACGCCTAGCCGACATCCGCCGCAGACGGCTCTCGAAGATCTTGTCGGGAGCTGCTGAACGACATGGCGTCGCGCCTACAAGGCGTAGGCCCCACGCTGCACCATTTGCTGCAAAGGGTTGGCCCCGAAAGGGGCCGCTTTTTCATGCGGGATCGACGCGCGCAAAGCCGCGCCAAGCGGTAAACGCAAACAGACGCGACCAGACGGTGCGTGATGAAATCGCTTTGAAATCAGGGGAATAGTGGCAGTCCGTAGGGGAATCGAACCCCTCTTTCCAGGTTGAAAACCTGGCGTCCTAACCGATAGACGAACGGACCGCACAACGCTCAGTCAGGGCTCGGAAGTGGCAGTCCGTAGGGGAATCGAACCCCTCTTTCCAGGTTGAAAACCTGGCGTCCTAACCGATAGACGAACGGACCACTCTGAACCTTCCGGGCATACCTGCCTAAGGTGGAGCGGTGTTTAGGCCAGAGAACCGTGACTCGCAAGAGGGTAATTGCGGATTTTCGGAAAGTTTTTGCCCCTCCGTTACGGCAGGCTGGAAGCCTTGGAATTACAGTCCTTTTCTGCGTACGACGGCGGGGTGGCGGTTACGCTTCGGCGGCGTCTTCGAGGCGCAGCTGCACCTTGTTGCGCCCACCCCATGTGTTGATCTCCAGCCGCCCGGCGAGGTGGAAGCGCTGCGCGCCCGGCTGGCTCAGCGCGGGGCCGAGCGGGCCGTCGAACGCGCCGAAGCAGATCGCCTCGATCCGACCGCCCATACCGTCGCCGAAATTGAAGCGCAGGTGGCTTTCCCCGATCCGGCGCGCGCCCACGACTTCCATATCTGCGAAGGCGAAACGAGGAGCGGGTGCGCCCTGGCCGAAGGGGCCAGCGCGATCCAGATCTTCGATCAGCTGCGGCGTCGCGGCGCCCGGCATCAGCATCCCGTCGAGGCGCAGGTCGCGCGGTCCGATTTCGCCCGCGCCCTGTTTGGCCAGAAGCTCAGACAGGCGCGCCATCGCGGGCTCCAGCTTGTCTTCCTCGACCGTAAGGCCCGCGGCCATCTTGTGCCCGCCGCCTTTCAGCAGCAGCCCCTCAGCGGCAACGCGCTGGATCGCGGCCCCGATATCGACACCCGCGACCGAGCGGGCCGAGCCTTTGCCAATCCCGCCCTCCACGCCGATCACGACCGAGGGGCGGTTGGTCGCCTCTTTTAGCCGCGCGGCCACGATGCCCACGACGCCCGGATGCCAGCCCGCACCCGCGGCCCAGACCAGCGGCGCATTCAGCCCGCGCTCCTCGGCCTGGCTCAGTGCGGCTTCACGCACGGCGTTCTCGACCTCTCTGCGCTCGGTGTTGAGCTGGTCGAGCCGGTCCGCAATGGATTGCGCCTCGTGCGGGTCGGTTGTCGACAGTAGCCGCGCGCCCAGATCGGCGGCGCCGATCCGTCCGCCCGCATTGATCCGCGGGCCAAGCACGAAGCCCAGATGATAGGCGGCGGGCGCGCGATCGAGCCGCGCCACGTCCGACAGCGCCACGAGGCCGGGCCGCTCGCGCCGGGCCATGATCTTGAGCCCCTGACGCACCAGCGCCCGGTTGCAGCCCGTGAGCGGGGCCACATCGGCCACAGTCGCCAGCGCGACCAGATCGAGAAGCGTCATCAGCGGCGGGCCTTGCACGCCTTCGTCACGCAGCTGCCGGTTCGCCTCCACCAGCATCAGGAAGACAACCGAGGCGGCGCAGAGATGGCCAAGCTCGCCGGTCTCGTCCTGACGGTTCGGGTTCACCACGGCCAGCGCCGGCGGCAGGGTCTCGCCGCCCAGGTGGTGGTCGAGAATGACGACATCGGCGGGTTTCGCGGCGGCCACAGGCTCGTGGCTCAGCGTGCCGCAATCGACGCAGACGATCAGCGGATGCTCGGCGCCGAGGCTCTCCATTGCGGGCACGTTCGGCCCGTAGCCCTCGTCGATCCGGTCGGGAATATAGAGCGTCGCCTCGCGCCCCATTGCGCGCAGCCAGTTGATCAGCAGCGCCGCCGAGGATCCGCCATCGACGTCGTAATCCGCGAAGACCGCGATCTTCTCGCCGGCCTTCACCGCTTTCAGGAAGCGCGCGGCTGCCTGCTCCATGTCGCGCAAGGATCGCGGATCAGGCAGCAACTCGCGGATCGTGGGTTCCAGGAAGCCCTCGCTCTCCTCCGGCGTCACGCCGCGCGCGACGAGGATGCGGGCGAGCGGCAGGGGCAGGCGCGTCTGCTGCGCCATCGCTTCGGCCAGCCGGTCAGCCTCGGGTGTGGGGCCGATCCAGCGGCGGCCTGTCAGGGATTGCTCGACGGAAAGGAAACTGCTCATGCCTTTGGGTGTAGCCAAATCATGCGAGCCCTGCCAGCCACTATGACGCGGAGCTCACTCAGGTATGTCTTGCAGCAGAGCCTGGCGCGAGTCCGAGGCGAATTCGCGCCGCCAGAGCATCCCTGTCGTGAACAGCGTCGCCGCAATGAGCGCATAGGGCCCCAGCAGCCACGCCAGCGTCGCCAGCGCGAAATAGACCGAGCGCAGCCCGCGATTGAAGCTTTTCGCCGCGTTGATGTTCACCTGCGCCGCCTGCTCGGCGCGCGGATAGGCCAACGGGTCCTCGGGCTCGTTGGGCACCGCCGCCATCGCGATTGCGGCATAGGAAAACAGTCGGTGCGACCAGACGAATTTCAAAAACGCATTCGCCCCGAACAGAACGGCGGTGAGGATGCGGGCCTCCCAGAGCAGATCGGGGCCGCGCGCGATGTCGAAATCATCGGCGAGATTCGCGAGCGGCTGCGGATTCGCGATCAGCGCCAGCCCGGCACCGATGGCGATCAGCGAAGACGAGGCGAAGAAGGTCGTCGATTGCCGCAGCCCATCCACCATCGCCGAATCGAAGATCCGCGGCTGGCGCGTCACGAGCTGGCGCATCCATTCGCGACGGTAATTCTCCATCAACTTGCCCATCGAAGGGCGGGCGGCACTCGGATGTTCGGTCGTCCAGCCGATCACCATCCAGCAGGCGACCAGAAGGGCGAGCGCCGCGAGGTCGAGCGGCCCGAGCGGGCCGATATGAAACGTCGTCATCATATCGACAGTTAGCGCGATGCGGCTTCTCTTGTCACCGGGGCTTATTGGTTATATTTTCTGACCAACCGGGAGGAGTTTGCCATGGAAATGCCCAAACCGAAGGAGGATCTGCTGGCGCGCAAGCCGCAGATCATCGCCCGCCTGCGCGAGGTTCTGCCCGCGGATGCGGTGATCGACGACCCCAGCGAGACGCGTGCTTATGAGTGCGACGCGCTTTCGGCCTATCGCTGCCAGCCGCTGGGCGTGGTGCTGCCGCGCTCGACGGCGGAGGTCGCGGCGGCGCTGAAGGCCTGCCACGAATTGGGCGTGCCGGTGGTGCCGCGCGGCGCGGGCACCTCGCTTGCGGGCGGTTCGATGCCGCAGGCGGATTCGGTGGTGCTGGGGCTCGCGCGGATGAATGCCGTGCTCGAGACCGATTACACGAACCGTTTCATTCGGGTCGAAGCGGGGCGCACGAACCTCTCGGTGACCGGGGCGGTGGAAAGCGACGGCTGGTTCTACGCCCCTGATCCGTCCTCGCAGCTCGCCTGCGCGATCTCGGGCAATATCGCGATGAATTCCGGCGGCGCGCATTGCCTGAAATACGGGGTGACGACGAATAACCTCCTCGGCGTGACGCTGGTCACGATGGAGGGCGAGGTGGTCGAGATCGGCGGGCCGTATCTGGATGCGGGCGGGCTTGATCTGCTCGGGCTAATCTGCGGCTCGGAGGGGCAATTGGGCGTCGTGACCGAGGCCACGCTGAAGATCCTGCCCAAGCCCGAAGGCGCGCGCCCAGTGCTGATCGGGTTCAACTCGAACGAGGTCGCGGGCGCCTGCGTGGCCGATATCATCAAGGCGGGCATCCTGCCGGTCGCGATCGAGTTCATGGACCGCCCCTGCATCGTCGCGACCGAGGCCTTCTGCCATGCGGGCTATCCCGATTGCGAGGCGCTGCTGATCGTCGAATGCGAAGGCAGCCCGGCCGAGATCGACGAGCAGATCGGCATGATCCGCCAGATCGCGACCCGTCACGAGCCGGTCGAGTTCCGCGAGGCGCAATCGGCCGACGAGGCCGCGCGGATCTGGCTGGGCCGGAAATCGGCTTTCGGCGCGATGGGGCAGATCAACGATTACATGTGCCTCGACGGGACGATCCCGGTCTCGGAGCTGCCCTTCGTACTTCGCCGGATCGGCGAGCTGTCAAAGGATTACGGGCTCGATGTGGCGAATGTCTTCCATGCGGGGGACGGCAATATGCACCCGCTGATCCTGTATAATGCCAACGAGCCGGGCCAGCAGGAGCAATGCGAGAAGCTGGGCGCGGAGATCCTGAAGCTCTGCGTCGAGGCCGGCGGTTGCCTGACCGGCGAGCATGGCGTGGGGATCGAGAAGCGCGACCTGATGGACGTGCAGTTCGAGCCCGCCGATCTGGAAGCGCAGATGCGGGTGAAGGACGTGTTCGATCCGAAATGGCTTTTGAACCCGGCGAAAGTGTTTCCGCTGGGCGCGAGCGCGAGCCGCCGTGCGAGCTGACGGCGCGAGCTGAAAAGGGAGAGGGGCGCTGCCCCGCTCGCTGACGCGAGCCCCCGGGATATTTTTGCCAAGAGGAAGGCAGATTTCATGAGAGTTGAGAGCGAGGCGCAGCTGGCCGAGGCCGTCCGGGATGCGGGTGGCGCGCTGGCCGTGCGCGGAGGCGGCACGCGACCTGTGGGCCGGTGTCTGGGTGAGCCGCTGGAAGTCGGGATTTCGGGCATCACGCTTTACGAGCCGGGCGCGCTGACGCTGGTCGTGGGCGCGGGGACGCCTTTGGCCGAAGTCGAGGCGGCGATTGCTGCCGAGGGCCAGCGCTTGCCCTTCGAGCCTGCGGATTGGGGGCCCGTTCTGGGCGCCCCGGGCACAAGCACCGTGGGCGGTGTCGTGGCGGCGAACGTCTCGGGGCCGCGTCGGGTGCAGGCCGGGGCCTGTCGCGACAGCCTGATCGGGACGCGCTTCGTCGACGGGCGCGGGCAGATCGTGAAGAACGGTGGGCGGGTGATGAAGAACGTCACCGGCTACGATCTGGTGAAGCTGATGGCCGGAAGCTGGGGCACGCTCGGGGTGATGAGCGAGGTGGCCTTCAAGCTGCTGCCCGCCGCGCCGTCTCAGGCGACGGTTGTGATCGACTTGCCCGCAGGGGCCGCACAGGTGGCTCTGGCGGCGGCGCTTGGCTCGCCCTTCGACGTGTCCGGCGCGGGCTGGTTGCCTGGCATCGGTGCGGTTGTGCGGGTCGAGGGGCTGGCCGAATCCGTCGCCTACCGGGCGGAGCAGTTGCGCAAACTGATGGAGCCGTTCGGTCCGGTGCGGATCGAGGAAGACGGCTCGGCCGCGATCTGGGCCAGCCTGCGCGATCTGGAGCCGTTCATTGGCAAGGACGGCGATCTGTGGCGGCTTTCGGTGAAGCCGTCGGAGGCCTCCGAGATCGTCGCGCGTCTGGGTGGCGAGGTGCTGCTCGATTGGGGTGGCGGGCTGATCTGGGCGCTTCTGCCGGAAGGCAGCGACGCGCGCGCGCTGGCCTCGCCTTACACAGGCCATGCCACCTGCATGCGGGGCGCGGCGGGCGTGACCTTCGAGCCCGAACCTGCGCCGATCGCCACGCTCACAACCGCGCTGCGGGCGCAATTCGACCCCAAAGGTATTCTGAACCCCGGAAGGATGGGCTGATGCAGACGAATTTTTCGCCCGAACAGCTGAAAGATCCCGGCGTCGCGCGCTCGAACGAGATCCTGCGCGCCTGCGTCCATTGCGGGTTCTGCACGGCGACCTGCCCCTCCTATCAGGTGCTGGGCGACGAGTTGGACAGCCCGCGCGGGCGCATCTACCTGATCAAGGACATGCTGGAGAACGACCGGCTCGCGGATGAGAAGACGGTCAAGCATCTCGACCGTTGCCTGAGCTGTCTGGCCTGCATGACGACCTGCCCCTCGGGCGTGCATTACATGCATCTGATCGACCATGCCCGCGCCCATGTCGAGAAGACCTACAAGCGGCCGATGATGGACCGTCTGCTACGCTGGACGCTGGCGAAGATCGTGCCCTATCCGGGCCGCTTCCGGCTGGCGATGGGCGGGGCGAAGCTGGCGAAACCCTTCGCAGGGCTGCTGCCCGACAAACGGCTGCGCGCGATGGTGGGCATGGCGCCCAAGACCATCCCGCCGGTCAGCCGCAACGATGACGCGCAGGTTTTCGCCCCTATGGGCGAGAAGAAATACCGCGTGGCGCTGCAGATCGGCTGCGCGCAGCGGGCGCTCAACACCGATATCAACGACGCGACGATCCGACTGCTTCGGCGGCTGGGCTGCGAGGTGGTGATCCCGAAGAACCTGGGCTGCTGCGGGGCGCTCTCGCATCACATGGGGCGCGAGGACGAGAGCCATTCGCAGGCCGCGCGCAACATCCGTGCCTATCTGAGCGAGGGCGATCTGGATGCGGTGATCATCAACACCTCGGGCTGCGGAACGACGGTGAAGGATTACGGCCATATGTTCCGTAACGATCCGATGGCCGAGGATGCCGCAAATGTCGCAGGTCTGGCCTGTGACGTGTCGGAATTCCTTGTGAAAATCGGCCTGCCTGAGGGTAAGGGCGGGATGCGTGTCGCCTATCACGCGGCCTGTTCTCTGCAGCATGGCCAGCAGATTAAATCCGCGCCGAAGGACTTGCTGAAACGTGCAGGCTTCGAGGTGGTCGAGCCTGCCGACAGCCATCTGTGCTGCGGCTCGGCGGGCACCTATAACCTGCTGCAGCCCGAGATTTCCGACGAGCTGAAGAAGCGCAAGGTGGCGACGCTCGAGGCGAAGCAGCCCGAGGTGATCGCGGCGGGCAATATCGGCTGCATGGTGCAGATCGGCGGTGGCACCGAGGTGCCCGTAGTCCACACTGTCGAACTTTTGGACTGGGCCACGGGCGGGCCGAAGCCGCCGGCGCTTGCACAGGCCTGATCCACGCCACAATCTGGCCGCATCGGGGCGCTAAGAACGGCAAATCGCCCGCAATCTTCGGAGCCCCGATGCGCCTTCTTGCTCTCGCTCTTGCCTGTCTGACCGCTCTGCCTGTACTGGCGCGGGCCGAGACGATCACCCAGGCCACGCCCTTGCGCGCACTGGAGACCGGCGACGACACGCGCGGCTGGCAGGCGGTGGGGCGGCTCGATCTGGGCCATGGCAGCTTTTGCACCGGCACGCTGATCGCGCCCGATCTGGTGTTGACGGCAGGGCATTGCCTCTATGACAAGCGCAGCGGCGCGCTGATCGATGCGCGCGAGATCGAGTTTCGCGCGGGCTGGCGCAACGGTCGTGCCGAGGCCTATCGCAAGGTGTCGCGCGCGGTGCTGCATCCCTCCTATCACTATGGCGGGCCGGTGGGCGTGAAACGTTCGGAATTCGATCTGGCGCTGATCAAGCTCGCCCAGCCGATCCGCCTGCCGCAGCTTCAGCCCTTTGAGGTGTCGCGCAGCGCACCCTATCGCGGCGAGGAAGTGGGCGTTCTGTCCTATGCGCAGGGCCGCTCGGAGGCGCCGTCGCTGCAACGCGATTGCTCGGTGCTCGAGCGCGCAGGCGCGACGGTGGTGATGAGCTGCTCGGCCGATTTCGGGGCCTCGGGCTCGCCGGTCTTCAGCTTCGCCAATGGTCGCCCCGAGATCGTCTCGGTGGTCTCCGCCAAGGCCGAGATGGGCGCGCGCCCGGTCTCTATCGGGGCGCTGGCCAGTGGGGTCGCCGAACTCCGGCAGGCCATCGAGAGCCGCGACAACGTCGCCACCACCCGCGAAATTCGCGCGGGCGGGGCAAAATTCATCAAGGCGAAATAAGCGCGATGGGTGTTAAGCGGATCATCTTCGGCGTGGTGGCTCTGGCTCTGCTGGGTGGCATGGGCGAGGCGCAGGAAGCGCGCAATTCCGCGCTCGACCGGCTGTCGCAACGCGCCGATCTCTTCGGCTGGGAGGCCGTGGGCAAGGTCACCATCGGCGCTGACGGCTACTGCACCGGCGTTCTGATCGCGCCCGATCTGGTGCTGACGGCGGGCCATTGTATCTACGACCGGCGCGCCAAAGGGCCGCGAGACCCGGCGACCCTTGGTTTTGCCGCAGCCCAAACCGACGGGGCGGAGGTCGCCGCGCGCCCGGTCGCCGCAATGGTCGCCGATCCCGACTATAACCCGTTTGTGCCGCTCTCGGTGGACACCGTGCGCCACGACGTCGCCCTTCTGCAGCTCTCCGCGCCGATCCCGACTTCGATCGCCGCGCCTTTTCGCGTCGGCGATGTGCCCGCCGCAGGGGCCGAAGTGTCGGTGGTGTCTTACGCGCAGGGCCGGGCCGATGCGCTGTCTTGGCAAAAGGCCTGCAGCGTGTTCGGTCGCGCGAAAGGGTTGATCGGGTTCGATTGCGATGTCGATCACGGCTCTTCGGGTGCGCCGGTTTTCGACCGCTCGGGGCTCGCCGCAGGCGGACGGGCGCAGATCGTGTCGCTGGTCTCCTCGGGCTCGCGCAAGAATGGCGTCTCGCGCGCCTATGGGATGGAATTGCCCGCGATCGTCGCGCAGCTGAAATCCGCCCTGCGCAGCGGGCGGGGCGTGATCCGCGCCGCATCTACCAGCGCTGGCCCCAGCGCCTCCGCCGCACCGCAAATCCGGGGCACTTTGCCTGCGCAGGGCCAGCCGCGCATCCTGTCTGGCGGGGGCGCAACCGGGGCGAAATTTCTGCGCCCCTAAGGGCTTGGCCCAAAGCGGCGCCCCTCTTGAAACGTCGCGGAAGATTTCCCAAATTTATGAGTGCCGGAATGCCTGATGAGGGTTCTGGCGCCCAACTGCCCGGCCCCGGAAAGGGGCGGGTTTCATAACCATCGCTCAAGAGAGGATGATGATATGCGAAACTTTGATCTTTCGCCCCTTTACCGCGCCACCGTGGGCTTCGACCGCGTGGCTGACATGATGGACCGTGCGCTGACCAGCGATCTCGCCCAGCCGACCTATCCGCCCTACAATATCGAGAAGACCGACGAGAATGCCTATCGCATCTCGATCGCGGTCGCAGGTTTCGGATCGGACGAGCTGAGCGTCGAACTGAAAGACGGCGCGCTGATCGTGACCGGTCGCAAGGCCGAGGACGATTCCGGCCGCACCTACCTGCATCGTGGCATCGCGACCCGCGCCTTCGAGCGCCGCTTCGCGCTCGCCGATCATGTGAAGGTCACCGGGGCCACCCATGAGGATGGGATGCTCCACCTCGATCTCGTCCGCGAAGTGCCCGAGGCGCTGAAGCCGCGCCGGATCGAGATTGCAGGCCCGACCAAGTCGGAGGCCAAGCAGGTCGAGACGGTCGACGCCTGAAGCGTTTGCCATCGGTGAAAAATGACGGGCGCGGGGGGTAACTCCCGCGCTTTTTGCTATGCGAGAGCTTACGGCGGGGTGAGATCGGTGCCGCCGCGCTGGAACACCATCACATGATCGCCGCTGCCCGAGAAGGTGACCGCCGCGCCTTCGACCTGCGCCTGCTTCATGTCGAAGAATAGCTGCGCGAGGCCCGCATCGGCCTTGAACTCCGGCGTCTCCTGCTCGCAGGCGAACGTGGGCGAGGCTGAGGTCGGTCGGATGCCAAGCGCGGGGTAGGGGGCAAACATCACCCCGGTCACGCAGAGGCAGTGCCCGCAGACGGCGAAGCGCGAATTATCTCCGATATAGAAGCGGATCGCCCGCGCGGGCGCCTTGCCGTCCACCGTCGCGAGGTCATAGGCGCGCAGGGTCTCCACCTTCGAGGCGAGCGTCTGGGCGTCCGAGGTACCGCTCGGCATGCAGGCCGCGAGCACAGCGGCGACTGCGAGGGGTGCAACGCGCGCGGCAATCTTCTTTGAAAGATCGAACATGGTCTTGGTCCGTTACTGGCTACTGCCAGCATGATGCGCGAACCTTAGTTCGATGCGCATTGATCCGGCGCAAGGACCTTGGGAACCTCAGTCGGCGACCATCGCGCCGATCAGAGCAATCTCTTCGCTGCCCGCCTCGCGGGCTTTCTCCTCCAACCGGCGATAGGCTGCGAGGACCGCTTCGCCCTCGGGCGTCAGCGACGCGCCGCCGCCCTTTGCGCCGCCGCGCGCGCGATCCACCAGCGGCGACTTGAAACCCGCATTCATCTCTTCGACCAGCGACCACGCACGTTTGTAGCTCATCTTCATCGCGCGCCCCGCCGCCGAGATCGAGCCGTGTTCGGCGATTTCCTCCAGCAGCCGGACCTTGCCGGGGCCCAGCATCGCCTTGTCGAAATAGAGGCGCATCATCAGGCGGGTCAGTTCCATTCGGGCATCCCTCGCACTCGTCACGTCATGCGCCCCTTATCCTGATCCTGTGCCGGGGCCAAGACAAGGGGTGGGCGCGCGAATGTACAGGGTCATGTGCTCTTGCCATTGCCCGCGCCTTGGGCGAGCGTGCGCGCGAAGGAGCCCCCGCATGTATATCTCGATCGCCTCGCTTGTGGGCGCCTATCTTCTGAGCCAGTTCTACCGCACCTGTCTGGCCGTTCTGACGCCCGTTCTGGGCAAGGAAATCGGCGTGACTCCGGGCGATCTCGCCGTGTCTCTGGGGCTTTGGTACGGGGCGTTTGCGCTGATCCAGATCCCGATCGGCGAGGCGCTGGACCGGATCGGGCCGCGCCGCACCGTGGGCGTGCTGATGGCGCTTGGCGGGGGCGGGGGCGCTGCCGTCTTCGCGATGGCGCAGGGGCCGATGGGCATCCACCTCGCGATGATCCTGATCGGGGCGGGCTGCGCGCCGGTTCTGGTGGGCAGCTATTTCATCTTCGCGCGCAGCTTCAAGCCGGCGCTGTTCGGCACGCTTGCGGCCTCGATGATCGGGGCGGGGAGCCTTGGCAACCTCGCGGGCGCGGCGCCGCTGGCGGCCTCCATCGAGGCTTTCGGCTGGCGTCCGACGCTTTGGGCGCTCTCGGCGCTGACGTTGCTGGTGGCGGCGCTGATCCTGTGGCTCGCGCGCGATCCCGAGCGGGTGGAGCAGCCTGCAGGCCGCCGCGGCACCGCGCTCGACGTGCTGCGCCTGCCGGGCTTCTGGGTGCTGCTGCCGCTGACGGTCGCCAATTATACCGCAGCTGCCGGGATCCGCGGCGTCTGGGCAGGCTCCTATCTGGCCGATGTCTTCGGCGCGGATGCGCAGCTGATCGGCAAGGTGACGTTGGTGATGGGCCTCGCGATGATTGCGGGCAATTTCGCCTATGGTCCGGCGGACAAGATTTTCGGCAGCCACAAGCGGGTCGCGCTCTATGGAAATGCGGTGCTGGCCGTGGCCTTGGCGGTGCTCTTCGTGCTGCCGGGGCAGTCGCTGTGGCTGGCGACGGTGCTTCTGGCGGCGATCGGCTTCTTCGGCGCGTCCTTCCCGGTGATCATGGCGCATGGCCGCACCTTCTACCCGCCGCATCTGACGGGCCGGGGCGTGACGCTGCACAACATGTTCTCGATCATGGGCGTGGCCGCGATGCAATTCGCTTCGCGCCCCGTGTTCGATGCGGTCTCGGTGGGGCACACGCCCGCGGTGGCTTATGGGCTGCTGTTCGCGTTCTTCCTTGCGCCGCTGATGATCGGGTTGGTTTTCTACGTTTTCGCCCGCGACAGCGGCGATGGCATGAGCTAAACCCATCGCATGACCCGGCTCGGATTTCTGATCAATCGCACGCTGCGGCGCGAAGCTCCGCTGGCCGCGCTTTCCGTCTCGCAAAAGGCGCTGCTGGGCGATCTGGCAGGCAAATCCGTGGCGCTGGTCGGCAATGCCCGCGCCTTGGCCGAGGGGCAGGCGGGAGCTGCGATCGACGCGCATGACGTGGTGATCCGGATCAACCGCGCGCCGATGCCCTCGGCCACGAGCCATGGCACGCGCACCGACTGGCTGGCGCTTGCGACCTCGCTTCCCGAAGCCGAGCGCGCCCGCATCGCCCCTTCGCGCATCCTGTGGATGAGCCATAAGCGCAAGCGGCTCGATTGGCAAACCGCCACGAGCCCGGGTTTTTACCTGCATCCGCTGGAGGACTACGAGGGGCTGAAGCTCAAGCTGGGCGCGCAACCCACCACGGGCGCGATGCTGATCGAGATGCTCCTGCGCTCGGATCTGGCGCGGCTCGACCTCTATGGCTTCGATTTCTTCGCCTCGCTTTCGCTGTCGGGGCGGCGCTCGGCCGACAAGGTGCCGCATGACTTCGCCGCGGAAGCGGAGATGGTTGGTGGGTTTCTTGCCTCCGATCCACGTATCATTCGGAACTGACTGCGCGTCGAACCCCTTTCATTTCCTGACGTAAAGCGGTAGGAAGCCGCGTTCTATTCGAGCAAGGAGGTCCTCATGGGCTATAAAGTCGTCGTTGCGGGCGCCACGGGGAACGTGGGCCGCGAAATGCTGAACATCCTGGCCGAGCGCCAGTTCCCGGTCGATGAACTGGTGCCGCTCGCGTCGCGCCGGAGCCTCGGCACAGAGGTCAGCTTTGGCGATCAGACCCTGAAGACTAAAGACATCGATGGGTTCGACTTCACCGGCTACGACATCGCGCTGTTTGCGATCGGCTCGGACGCCACGAAGAAATACGCGCCCATTGCCGCCAAGCAGGGCTGCGTGGTGATCGATAACTCGTCGCTCTATCGCTACGACCCGGACGTGCCGCTGGTCGTGCCGGAGGTGAACCCGGAAGCCGTCGACGGTTACGCGAAGAAAAACATCATCGCGAACCCGAACTGCTCGACCGCGCAGATGGTCGTGGCGCTCAAGCCGCTGCATGACCGCGCCAAGATCAAGCGCGTCGTGGTCTCGACCTACCAGTCGGTGTCGGGTTCGGGCAAAGCCGCGATCGACGAGCTTTGGGACCAGACCAAGGGCATGTATGTCCCCGGTCAGGAAGTGGAGCCGAAGGTCTACCCCAAGCAGATCGCGTTCAACGTGATCCCGCATATCGACGTGTTCCTTGACGACGGTTCCACCAAGGAAGAGTGGAAGATGGTCGCCGAGACGAAGAAGATCGTCGATCCGAAGATCAAGCTGACCGCGACCTGCGTGCGCGTTCCGGTCTTCGTGGGCCATGCCGAAGCGATCAATATCGAGTTCGAGGACTTCCTCGACGAAGACGAAGCGCGCGACATCCTGCGTGAGGCGCCCGGCATCATGGTCGTCGATAAGCGCGAAGATGGCGGCTACATCACCCCGGTCGAATGCGTCGGCGATTTCGCCACCTTCATCTCGCGCATCCGTCAGGACTCGACCATCGAGAACGGTCTGAACCTCTGGTGCGTGTCGGACAACCTGCGCAAGGGCGCGGCCCTGAACGCGGTGCAGATCGCCGAGACGCTGGGCAACCGCGTGCTCAAGAAGGGCTGAGGGTTCGGCCTTTTTGGATTTGGAAGCGCCCGGTCGGAAGATCGGGCGTTTTTCTTTTGGGGCAAAGTGAAGAGGGACGCGGCCGAGCCTCGGGTGGGCGCTTTGCTCCGCCTGTGGCTAGGCGCTTAATCTCGCAAGCCCGAATGTCGCTTGTGCCCGCGAGGCCATCGCCAATGCGCCCTCCCGGGGGGAGGGTCGGGCGCGGCCCGGGGCTGGTCGCCCCGCGCCAGGAAGGTTTACCGCGCGACCCGCTTAACCCCGAGATACGGCCCTTCGCCCGCCGCCGCGATCCGCGCCTTGGCAGCTTCGATCCCCTCATAGGCCACGCTCATCGTTTGGCCGTTGGCGTGGATCATCGTCTCGCCATCGCAGGCGAGCGCGACATGCCCTTTCCAGAACAGCAGGTCGCCACGCTTCAGCGGCGCGCCCTCCGGCACCACCTCGCCCATCTCCGCCCATTGCAGATCGCTGTCGCCCGGCACGGACATCCCGCATAGCGCGAAACCGATCTGCACCAGACCCGAGCAGTCGATCCCCGCACGGCTGTTGCCGCCCCACAGATAGGGCGTGCCCAGTAGCCGCTCGGCCACCGCCACGGGGTCGGTCTCGGGCTGATCCAGAGGACACAGATGCTGGCGCGGTACGAAGCCCTCGGCGGTCACGGCGAACATGCCGTCTTCGCGAGTCACAGACAGTCGCGCGCCCATCGAGAGCTGCATGACTTCGCCGCGCTTGATCGCCGCCTCGCGATAGACATGCGTGGCCGGCGCGGTCACGACATGGGTGGCCGGTTCGGGCGTGCCGAAGGCATCGGCGGCGATCCAGCCGCAATAGCCATCCCATGCGGCCTGCACGAAGGCGAAGCCGTCGCGCTGGTCGATCACGGTCACCGCGGCGCCAAACAGAAGCTGCCGGTCGCGCAAGCTGCCCGGCTCTGGGCAGAGATCGGTCACGGGCACGACGATCCGCGCGGGCATGCCGTGGGTGAAGCCTTCCGCCTCGATCTGACCGCGCAGGGCCTCCAGCGCGATCTCGCCTGAATAGGGCAGGCGGCGACAGTCGGTCATTTCAGCACCTCGGGCAGGGCTGCGAGGATCGCCCGCGCGCCTTGGCCGACCCCACCTTTCGGACGGGCGGGGGCCGCGGCGGGTTGCCAGCCGTAGATGTCGAAATGGGCGAAGCGCTTTGTCTCGGTCACGAAGCGGCGCAGGAACAGGGCCGCGGTGATCGAGCCCGCCATGCCGCCCGAGGGCGCATTGTCGAGATCGGCGATGCCGGGTTCGATCTTCGCCTCGTAGGGCGTCCAGAACGGCATCCGCCAGAGCGGATCGGCCACCGCGCCCGAAGCCGTCGCCAAGGCCTGCGCGACGCCCTCGTCATCGGTGTAGAACGGATGAATGTCCGGCCCCAGAGCGACCCGCGCCGCCCCCGTCAGCGTCGCCATGCAGACCATCAGATCGGGCGGGGTTTCATCGGCATAGGCCAGCGCGTCGGCCAGCACCAGCCGCCCCTCGGCATCGGTATTGTTGATCTCGACGGTCAGCCCCTTGCGGCTGGTCAGGATGTCGCCGGGGCGGAAACTGTCGCCGCCGACCGAGTTCTCCACTGCCGGGACCAGCACGCGCAGACGCAGTTTCGCGCCCGTCGCCATGATCATATGCGCAAGCCCCAGCACGGTGGCCGAGCCGCCCATATCCTTCTTCATCAGACCCATCGACGCGCCGGGCTTGAGGTTCAGCCCGCCCGTGTCGAAGCACACGCCCTTGCCGACCAGCGTCAGCGCCGGTCCTTCGCTGCCCCAGCTTAGCTCGATCAGCCGCGGCGCACGGGGCGAGGCGCGGCCCACCGCGTGGATCATCGGGAAGTTCTGCGTCAGAAGATCGTCGCCCTTGATCACCTTGGCCTCTGCACCGTGGCGTTCGGCGAGCAGTCGAGCGGCGCCCTCCAGCTCGTCCGGGCCCATATCGGAGGCGGGGGTGTTGATCAGGTCGCGGGTGAAGGCCTCGCCCTCGGCCACGGCTTCGATCTGCGCCGCGTCCAAGCCCTCCGGGCAGACCAGCCGCGCTTTCGGCGGCGCGGCTTCGGCATAGCGGCCGAACCGATAGCCCGCGAGCAACCAGCCGAGCGCCGTTTCCGCCTTCAACTCTTCCGACAGATCGCCCTCGATCCGCCACGCACCTTCGGGCAGGGCCGCGGCCGCCCGCGCCAGAGAGAACCGCTCGCGCACCCGTGCCGCATCAGTCCCGAGGCCCAGCAGCGCCGCCTCCGCACCGTCCGGCCCGGGAAGAAGCGCGACTTGCCCGGCGCTCGCCTTGAACCCCGTCGCTTCGACGAAGGCGCGCTGCGCGGGGGGCAGATCGGCCAGAGCCTGCTCCAACCCCTCGGGCGCGACGGCGATCAAAGCGCGCGCGGGCGCACCCGCCTCGGCGAAGCGCATCGCGGGGCGCGGGGCGAGAAAGGAAAAGTCTGCGGGGACGTCTGCGGTCTTGTCTGCGCTCATGGGGGCGGCTCCTTGGCTCTGGTGGTTGCTTTCGCCCCAGAGCCTAGCGTTGCCGCGCCTGCCCGCAAGGGCCGATCGATCACGCCTCAGGAAGACAGGTTGCCGATATCCCAGACCTCGGTGAGCGAGCGTTCCGCGATCCGGCCCAGCCGCGCCATCACCGCCGCCTGCGCCACCGCATCGCCGCCCGAGATGCACTCCAGAAGGTCGCGCGCCGTGCTGACCATCGACACCAGCCCGACTTGTTCGGCAAGCTCCATCACTTCGGCGATCGCGCGGCGCAGCTTGCCGTATTGGCCCGATTTCGTGGCCTCTTCCAACGCGCTGAGATGGAAGGCGAGATCTTCGACCGTGGCGCAGATCACCCGCTCCGCCCCGTCCTGTCCAAGCTCCGCATAGAGCACCACCAGCCGCGCCGTATCCAACGACATCTTTTCCTTGCAGCGCAAGCGAGACACCTGTGACACCCCGACACCCCCTTTGATTTCACCATCACCCGGGCGGTAACGTGATCGAGAGGTCTCAAGATTTCGTTGAGCGATACGGAAAATCTTCTCGAAACCCGGCGCGCAACGCGCTATTTGACGCAGCGATAAGACGCCAGACACCAGACGAGGGATCGATGAGAGAGCATGTGAAACCGCTGCCCAGCTACCTTGTGAGCCGTTATCAAGGATGGCACGCCACCGCCTATGACGAGAACCGCGCCTGGTATCGCCGCCTCGCCTCCGAAGGGCAGCGCCCGCGTTCGATGATCATCGCCTGCTGTGACAGCCGCGTGCATGTCACCTCGATGTTCGGCGCCGATCAGGGTGAGTTCTTCATCCACCGCAACATCGCGAACCTCGTGCCGGAATTCACGCCCGATGGCGATCACCACGGCACCTCGGCTGCGGTCGAATATGCGGTGACCAGCCTGAAGGTCGCGCATCTGATCGTGCTCGGCCACTCCAATTGCGGCGGTGTCGCGGGGTGCCATGCGATGTGCTCGGGCCATGCGCCGGAGCTGGAGGAGAAAAGCTCCTTCGTCGGCACCTGGCTGAACCTGCTGCGCCCGGGCTACGAGCGCGTGAGCGAGCTGCCCGAGGATCAGCAGGTGCTGGCGCTCGAGCGTGAGGCGGTGAAAGTCAGCCTCGAGAACCTGATGACCTTCCCCTTCGTGCGCGAGGCGCTCGATGCGGACCGGATGACGCTGCACGGGCTGCGCCATGACATCGGCGAAGGCGTGCTCGAACAGTATGACGCCGACTCGGATCGCTTCGAGACGTTCTGAGGCTTTGCCATTCCCGTTGGCCCCCGCGCGGGGCCGACGGCTCCGCTGCGGCGGAAATCCGACTGGTGTTCACGGGCTGTTAAGCTTGATGCGCGAGGCTCGGGGGACCCCGTCAACGCGAACGAGCTTCGACCCGCCATGTCACAATCTGCATCCCGCCCCCATTCTCAGCACCGCCTTGTCTCTCTGCGCCTGCCGCTCGATCTGATCGACCGCATCGCGGCGGAAGCGCGTGCGTTCGGTCTGCCCCCGGCAGAGCTGATCCGGCGCGTGTTGCAGGACGGTCTGGCGGAGGAGGCAGTGCTCGAAGCATCCGGTGCGAAAGCGCCGCTGCCGGAAATGCACGCGGTGCAGGAGGCGCTGGATCAGGCGCGCGACTGGTTCGATCTGCAACATCGGCTGCGGGGGGAGGGCTTCGTTCTGCGGCTTGCAGGCGGCGGGGCCTTGGGGCTGCACGCATGGCCCACCAACCGCTTCCTGATGCTGCTCGATGAGATCGGGCCGAGCCTGACGGAGCTTGTGTTGCGGTTCGGCGCGCCGTTTCCGGGCGACGATGGCGGGCGCACCAAGATCGTAGGTGCGACGGCGGGGCGGGGCGCGTCGGCACGGGCGGTCGCCGCCGAATATGCGGCAACGCAGGCCGCACAGGCAGTGGGACAGCAAGCCGCGCCGGAGGAGAGGGCGCCCGAGGCGACAGAGAAGACCGGCGGTGCAGAGGCACAGCCCCCCGAGGCGGCGAAGGCCGAGCCTCCCGCACGCGGGTTCCTGCGCCTGTCGCCAGCGCTGCTCGCGAAACTGCGTGCTGCGGCCGATCCGCGAAACGCGGCCTGATCACGCGGGCCTTCGCCGCGCGCGGGGCCGCACGCGCAGCCTTGCCTTAGCGCAGCACCTGATCGGTGGGCCAGCTGAGCGTGGTCTCGGTGCGGATCGTCTTGGTCTCGCCTGCGCCCAGATCGAAGCGCCATGCGAGCACGCCGCGGCGGTGGTCGTAGTCGGTCTCGCTTGCAGGTGGGGTCGCCTTGGTCGTGATCTTCAGGTCTTCCTGTTCGGAATAGGGCACCCGGTCGATCACCCGCATCGGCCAGCCTTTGTCGGTGAGGTTCTTTACCTCGATCTCGACCACCTCGCGGCGCTCGTTGGATTTAGAGATGAAGCCGCTGTCGCCCTCCATCGTGTCGGGCATCCGGCGGTCCACGCGGATGCCTTCGATCGGCCCGAAGCCAAGCGTCAGATCGTCACCCGCCGCGACCATCGGCAGATGCGACTGGCCGACCAGCGCGCCATCGGCATAGAGGTTCGCGGGGCCGGGCAACAGGATTTCGCCGGTGTCGTTCTTGCCCTCGGCCACGCGATAGGCCTGCGGATCGGTCAGTGGCGCGGCCTCGGCGAAGACCTCCATCGGCAGGGTCTTGGAATCGAGGCTCAGGCGCAGATCGTCCACCCCGTCGCGCAGGTCCACGGCGCTCGGGTAATGATAGGTCACCGTCTCGCCTTGCATCTGCAGATCGGCGCGGTCGCTGATCGCGGCCTCCATCATCGGGGCAGAGGCAGCGCCATCGGACGCGGCGAGGGAACGCTTCATCGGCACCGGCGTGGGCGGCGCGTCGGGATCACCGATCCGGGCCAGCCGCGGATAGACTTCGCCCGGCTCCGCCCGCCCGCCGGGACGTGCCGTCGAGAGGGTCAGGTCGACCCCGCGCCAATCCTCGCCGGTGGCCTGATGGACCGAGACGAACCGCTCCATGTCCACCGCGCTCTTGTCGCGGTCGAGCCGCAGATCATAGGAGGGCTGCCAGCCCGCATTCTGGACGTAGGAGGTGATCGTCAGCGTGCCAGAGCCCTGCACCTTGGCGCTGAGCACGTCGTGATCCTCTGCCGGGTTCAGTAGCGCATCGAGCGCCGCCTGCGCCTGCTTCACCGCCTCTTTCGCGGGGTCGAGCGCGGCTTCGGCGCGGCGGGCTTCCGCCTCGGCGGCAATCGCGCGTTCGGTGGCGGAGAGGATCTGGTCCTCCACCATCTGCGCCAGCGCGCGGAGCTGTTCAGGCGCGGTTACCTGCGAGTCGGTGTTCTTGAGATAGGTGATCTGGTCGCGCGCGGCCTGCGCCTTCGCGCGGATCACGGCCACGGCGTCTTCCTGTTCCGCAAGCGCCTCTTGCGCCGAGGCCAACCGATCGCGCGCAGATTTCACTGCGGCGCTGTCCTGCCCGCTGATCGCAGGCGCGCGCCCGGAGAGCAGGCTCACCGCGCCGATCTGCACACCGTCGCCCGAAACCCGCAGCGTCGAGATGTCGGTGCCTTCGGGGAAGCCCGGCACCAGCAGATCATGGCTGCCCTCGGGGGCGTCCAGCGTCACCTGCCGCACCACCTGCGCGCCTTGCGGAAAGAGCGTCACGGCCGTGATCTTGCCCGGTGCCTCGATCGTGTCGGCCAAGGCGGGCAGGGCGGTCGCGGCCAGCAGGGCCGCCGTGAGGGTAATGCGCATCGGTTCCTCCCAAATCCGTTCCAGATCGAGCCTGCGTCGCGCCGCGCGCAGTTGCAAGCCATTGAAATCCGGCGCGGCTCGCCACTGGCGGGAACTCGCCAGAGCGTCCGTGCGCGGGGCAGGGACGCTGTGCCTGCTTGCCCTTGCGTCCGCAGCCGCGCGCGCTTACGTTGCGCCCTACCTCGGGGTGCCGGACGATCCGGCTGAGATGCGATCCACGCGAACCCGTTGAACCTGAACCGGTTAAGACCGGCGGAGGGAAGGTAGCCGGATCTTCCGGCCCCACTCCGCCCGGCAAGCCCAAGGAGTGAGGCATGAAAACCCACCTGATGCTTGCGGGAGCCCTGAGCCTGATCGCCACGATGGCGGCGGCCGAGGACAAGCCCGTACTCACCGTCTACGCGCCCGATTATTTCACGAGCGAATGGGGCCCCGGCCCCGCGATCGAGAAAGGGTTCGAGGCGACTTGCGATTGCGATCTGAAATTCGTGGCGGGCGATGTGCTGCCGCGCATCCTGCTCGAAGGCGACAAGACGCAGGCCGATATCGCGATCGGTCTGAACACCGACGTGACCGCGAAGGCGCGCGCTACGGGCCTGTTCGCCCCGCATAACGAAGACACGTCCGATCTGACTATGCCGATCAAATGGGACGATCCGATTTTCCTGCCCTTCGACTGGTCGGAGCTGGCCTTCGTCTACGACAAGACCAAGCTGAAGAACCCGCCCGCGAGCTTCCAGGACCTGCTGGATGCGCCCGATGACGCCTACAAGGTCGTCATCGAAGATCCGCGCAGTTCGGTTGCGGGTCTGTCGCTGCTCTTGTGGGTGAAGGACATCTACGGCGACAAGGCCGAAGAGGCCTGGACGAAGATCGCGCCCAAGGTGCTGACCGTGACGCCGGGCTGGTCCGAGGCCTACGGGATGTTCACCGATGGCGAGGCGGATATGGTGCTCAGCTACGTCACCTCGCCCGCCTATCACATCATGGCCGAGGATGATGACAGCAAGGTCGCGGCGATCTTCCCCGAGGGGCATTACTTCACCCCCGAACTGGTCGCGCAACTGAAGACCTCGAAGCACCCCGAGCTGGCGCAGAAATTCCTCGATTACGTACTCAGCCCCGATTTTCAGGGCATGATCGCAACGGCGAACTGGTCCTTCCCGGCGAAACTGCCCAAGGATCAATTGCCGGAGGTGTTCCAGAAACTGCCGATGCCCGACAAGACGCTCTATCTGGGTGAGGCCGAGGCCGAGAAACTGCGCGGTCCGGCGCTGGACGAATGGCAACGCGCCTTCTCCAAATAAGACGCGCGCCCCTCTGGGCGATGCTGGCGGGTGCGGCTTTGGCCGCGCTCGTCCTTGGCACGTTGGCGGCGGTGACGATCCGCGCGGGCGGGCTGACGGATCTGCGCGAGACCGACCTCGCCGCGATCCGCTTCACGCTGTGGCAGGCGGCTGCCTCGGCGTTGATCTCCTGTGCGCTGGCGATCCCGGTGGCCCGCGCGCTGCACCGGCGTCGCTTTGCGGGGCGAGGGCTGCTGATCTCGCTGCTCGGAGCGCCGTTCATCCTGCCGGTGATCGTCGCGGTCTTCGGGCTGATCGCGGTCTTCGGACGGCGCGGGCTGGTCAATGCGGCACTGGCGCCCTTCGGCATCGATCCGATCTCGATCTATGGGGCGCAGGGCGTGATCATCGCCCATGTCTTCTTCAACCTGCCGCTGGCCACGCGGATGATCCTGCACGGCTGGGAGGCGATCCCGGCCGAGCGGTTCCGCCTTGCGGCCACCCTCGGCTTCGGCCCGGCCGAGGTGACCCGCCACCTCGAACGCCCGATGCTGCGCAGTGTTCTGCCCGGCGCGTTCCTCGCGATCTTCCTCGTCTGCCTGACCTCCTTTGCAGTGGCGCTTACCTTGGGCGGCGGGCCGCGCGCGACCACGGTGGAGCTGGCTATCTATCAGGCGTTCCGCTTCGATTTCGACATGGGACGCGCGGCGAGCCTTGCGCTGGTGCAGGTCGCGATCTCGGTCGCGGCGCTGCTGATCGCCGCGCGCGCGACCCTGCCGTCGAGCTTTGGCGCGGGGCATGACCGCCGCGCCACACCGATTCCGCAGTTGTCCGGCGGGGCGGATCGCGTGGCCTTCGATACGCTCGCGATCCTTCTGGCAGCCGTCTTCCTGCTGCTCCCCATCGGGGCGGTCTTCGCCCGTGGGCTGCCTGCGCTCGCCGAGCTACCGGAGATGATCTGGCCCGCCACGCTGACCTCGCTGGTGATCGCGTTGGCCTCGACCGTGATCACGCTCGCCATCGCCCTGCCGCTCGCGCTGGTGGCCACGCGGCAACGCTGGGCGGAGATCGCGGCGATGCTGCCGATGACAGCATCGAGCCTCGTGATGGGCACCGGCGCCTTCCTGATCGCGCGGCCTTTCGTGAACCCCACGGACCTCGCCCTGCCGATGGTGCTGCTGACCAATGCCGCGTTGTCGGTGCCTTTCGCGACCCGCATCCTGATGCCCGAGATCCGCACGCTTCAGGCTGATTACGACCGGCTCGCCGCCTCGCTGAACCTGCGCGGTTTTGCCCGGCTGCGCCTGCTGACGGTTCCGCGCCTTGCCCGGCCGCTGGGCTTCTCGGCGGGGCTGGCCGCGGCCTTCTCGATGGGCGATCTGGGCGTCATCACGCTGTTCTCCGACGGGCAGACCCGCACCCTGCCGCTGGCGCTTTTCCAGCTCATGGGCTCTTATCGCATGGATCAGGCAGCGGGCGCTGCGAGCCTGCTCCTGATCCTCACCTTCGCGCTTTTCTGGGCGCTCGACCGCGCGGGGCATTATGCTGACCCTCGATAGACTGACCCTCACACAGGGCGATTTCCGCCTCGATGCCGATCTCACCATCCAGACCGGTGCGCGCGTCGCGCTGATCGGCCCGTCCGGCGCGGGGAAATCGACGCTGCTTTCGGCCATCGCCGGGTTCTTGTCGCCCGCAAGTGGCCGCATCCTCTGGCAGGGCGAGGACATCACCGCGACGCCGCCGGGGGAGCGCCCGCTCTCGATCCTGTTTCAGGATCAGAACCTCTTCCCGCATCTGCGGCTCGAGACCAATCTCGCGCTTGGCCTGAACCCGAAAGGCAAGATCGACGCGACCGACCGCGCCCGGATCGAGACCGCGCTGGCGCGGGTGGGCCTTGAGGGGATGGAGAGGCGCAAACCCGGCGCGCTTTCGGGCGGGCAGCAAAGCCGTGCGGGGCTCGCGCGGACGCTGCTCCGTGGCCGCCCGATCCTGCTGTTGGACGAACCTTTCGCGGCGCTGGGGCCCGCGCTGAAATCCGAGATGCTGGCGCTGGTGGCCGAGATCGCCCGCGAACAGGGCACGACGGTGTTGATGGTCAGCCACGATCCCGAGGATGCGCGGGCGCTTTGCCCGCAGACGGTTCTGGTGGCCGAGGGCCGCGCCCATGCGCCGCAAGAGACCGGACCGCTTCTCGACGATCCGCCGCCTGCGCTGCGGGATTATCTGGGAAGTTAGGGGCGCTGCCCCTCTTCGCTGGCGCGAATTCACCCGGGGATATTTGACCAAAAGCGAAGGGGAGATCGCTCTCTTATCTTCGCCTTGGTCCAAATATCCCGGGGGTCCGGGGGCAGCGCCCCCGGCCTTGGGCTTTAGTAGATCACGACCGAGCGGATCGACTCGCCCGCATGCATCAGATCAAACGCCTTGTTGATGTCTTCGAGCGGCATCGTGTGGGTGATCATCGAGTCGATCTCGATCTTGTCGTTCATGTACCACTCGACGAATTTCGGCACATCGGTCCGACCCTTGGCGCCGCCGAATGCGGTGCCTTTCCACGTCCGGCCCGTGACGAGCTGGAACGGGCGGGTGCCGATCTCGGCCCCCGCGGGTGCGACGCCGATGATGACCGACACGCCCCAGCCGCGGTGCGAGCATTCCAGCGCGTCGCGCATCACCTGCACATTGCCCGTGGCATCGAAGGAATAGTCCACGCCGCCGATCTGGTCGCGCTCGGTCTTGGTCAGGTTGACGATCTGCTGCACCACCGGAACGTCCGATTTCGACGGGTTCACGAAATGGGTCATGCCGAACTTGCGGGCCATTTCCTCTTTCGAGTCGTTCAGGTCCACGCCGATGATCATGTCTGCACCCGCCATGCGAAGGCCCTGGATCACGTTCAGACCGATCCCGCCGAGGCCGAACACGGCGGCGGTCGAGCCGATCTCGACGCCGGCGGTGTTGATCACCGCGCCGATGCCGGTGGTGACGCCGCAGCCGATATAGCAGATCTTCTCGAACGGCGCGTCGTCGCGGACCTTGGCGAGCGCGATCTCGGGCATCACCGTGTGGTTCGCGAAGGTCGAGCAGCCCATGTAGTGATAGATCGGCGTGCCATCGAGCATCTTGAAGCGCGTGGTCCCGTCCGGCATCAGGCCCTGACCTTGCGTGTTGCGGATCGCGGTGCAGAGGTTCGTCTTGCCCGACAGGCAGGACGGGCATTCGCGGCATTCCGGCGTGTAGAGCGGGATCACGTGATCGCCCGGCTTCAGCGTGGTCACGCCTTCGCCGACTTCCAGCACGACGCCCGCGCCTTCATGGCCGAGGATGGTCGGGAAAATGCCCTCGGGGTCGGCGCCCGAGCGGGTGAATTCGTCGGTGTGGCAGATGCCGGTGGCCTTGATCTCGACGAGCACTTCGCCCGCTTTCGGGCCGTCCAGCTCCACTTCCATGATTTCGAGCGGTTTTCCCGCCTCGAGCGCGACTGCGGCACGGGTTCTCATGGGCGCATACTCCTTGTATAAATTCCGCAATAGCCTGCGTTATCGGCGCGGCCAATGCAATGAAGGGTGCGACATGTTGAAACGATTTTTCGTCATGGGTTCGATGCTGGCGCTTGCGGCCTGCGATCCCGCGGGTCCGATGAGCGAGACCCCCACGGGTGGCGCCTATCCTGCGCCCCAGCCTGGTGCGCCCGCGCCCTATGTCACTTCGCCGGTCAGCGTCACCAAGGGCGGCTTGCAGGAGCGTGAGCCCGACACCTGCGGCGCGGTGAACTACACCTCGGTCCTCGGCCAGCCAGCGGCGCAGATCCAGACGCTGGGGATCGCCAAGCCCTATCGCATCGTGGAATGGCGTGGCGTCGAGGATCAGGTCTACAACCCGCAGCGCGTCGTCTTCCGGCTCGACTCGCGCGGGAATGTCTACAACATCGATTGCGGGTGAGCCTGATGGAACGGAGCAGGGCGCGGATCGGTCTGATTGTCACATTTGGGGTCGCAGTCTTCGGGGTCGCGGCCTGCCAGCCGCACCGCATGCCGCCGCGGTCGGGGCCGCCCGCGGCGGGCACCTGTCCGCCGCCCGGGCTCGCGGCGCTGGAAGGGCGGCCTGAATCGGTGCTGGCAGGGCTCACCCTCGCGCGGCCCCACCGCATCATCCATCCGGGCGATGCGGTGACGATGGATTACGCCCCGGATCGCGTGAACTTCGAGATCGACAAGAGCGGCACGATTGCGGCGGTGCGCTGCTACTAGGGCAGAGCGTGCGACTGATCGGGAAAAGGAAAAGCCCCGTGTCTGACCAGGACACGGGGCTTTTCTGCAGGAGGGAAAAGCGCCCGACGATACGAACTGGGTGGGGGCTGTTTACCGCACCGTCGGGCTTTTAGCGTTTTCCGCTGAATTGAAGGTGGCGTGGAAACCCGGCAGGAAGGCGCAGGAAATCAGGCATTTTCGCGGTCTTATTCCGGCGCGGCAAAGGCGCATGCAACCTTAGCGCGGGTGGGCTTGATTTGCGCCACGCGCGATGTACCCTTTGTAAATGACGGTTCAAACGCCTTCCCCCCATCCGAACCCTTCCGGCGTGCCGGAGCAGATCGCTTTCGATCGCTCCGAGCTTGGCGTGATCCTGTCGCTTTACGGGCGCGCGGTCGCGGCCGGTGAGTGGCGTGATTACGGGATGAGTTTTCTGCGCGATGTCGCGGTCTTCTCGATCTTTCGCCGCGCCGCCGAAGTGCCGATCTACCGGATCGAGAAACGGCCCGCGCTGCGCTCGAAACAGGGGCAATATGCGGTGATCGGGCAGCAGGGGCAGGTGCTGCGGCGCGGCCACGATCTGCGCCAGGTGCTGCGCGTGCTCGAGCGCAAGCTGATCCGCGCGGTGGAGTGAGCGCGTCCCGCGCGCAACCAAGGTCTTTCTAAGCTGCCGCGCCCAATGCCATGCGCGTTGCCTCGCAGCCCCTGACTTGCTAAGCCAGCGCCGAAGGAAACCTGCGAGGCGCGCGTCCCATGTCGTTCAACACTTTCGGTCATCAGTTCCGCGTCACCACCTGGGGCGAAAGCCACGGGCCTGCGCTTGGCGCGACGGTGGATGGCTGCCCGCCCGGCATCGAGATCGACGAGGCGTTCATCCAGCAATTCCTCGACCGTCGCCGTCCGGGCCAGTCGAAGGAGACGACCCAGCGCAAGGAGCCCGATGCGGTGCGCATCCTGTCGGGGGTGTTCGAGGGCAAGACGACCGGCACGACGATCCAGCTGATGATCGAGAATACCGATCAGCGCTCGAAGGATTACGGCGAGATCGCGCGGCAGTTCCGCCCCGGTCATGCCGATATCACCTATCACCAGAAATACGGTGTTCGCGACTATCGCGGCGGCGGGCGCTCCAGTGCGCGGGAGACGGCAGCGCGTGTGGCCGCCGGGGGGGTGGCGCAGGCGGCGCTGCGCCAGTTGGTCCCCGATCTGCAGATCTATGGCTACATGGTGCAGATGGGCGCGAAACATCTGGACCGCGCGAAGTTCGACCGCGATGCGATCCTGCAAAACCCGTTCTTCCTGCCCGATGCCGAGGCAGCGGATGAATGGGCCGATTACCTCGCCGCGATCCGCAAGGGTCAGAACTCGGTCGGGGCTGCGATCGAAGTGGTGGCCGAGGGCTGCCCGGCAGGTCTGGGCGCGCCGATCTACGCCAAGATGGATACCGAACTGGCCGCTGCGATGATGTCGATCAACGCTGTGAAAGGCGTCGAGATCGGCGAAGGTATGGCCTCGGCAGCCCTGACCGGCGTCGAGAATGCCGACGAGATGGTGATGGGCCCCGAGGGCGTCGAATATCTGTCGAACCACGCAGGCGGTATCCTTGGCGGGATCACCACCGGCCAGCCGATCACGGTGCGGTTTGCGGTGAAGCCGACCTCGTCGATCCTGACGCCGCGCCGCTCGGTCAATGTCGCGGGCGAAGAGGTGGAGGTGATCACCAAGGGCCGTCATGACCCTTGTGTCGGCATCCGCGCGGTGCCGGTGGCCGAGGCGATGATGGCCTGCGTGATCCTCGATCAGTTCCTAATGGATCGGGCGCAGACCGGCGGAGTGCGCGGCACGATCGGCTGAGGGGGCGCAGCCCCGTCGCCGAAGGGCGCATTTGCAAGGCGAGAGGGGGCTCTGCCCCCGCTCCTGCGGAGCCCCCCGGGATATTTGGGCCAAGCCGAAGGTAGGCCGCAGTCTGCCGGATCGTCGGTGCAGAGCGCCATGACGTCACGTGTGCGACCTTGCGGGATGTGAACCGCCCGGTTTATTCTGCGGGCCCGGGTCGGTTTCCCGGGACCGGAGGGCAGATGTCACAGGCAGATCAGATCAATCGCGGGCGCAAGTTCGATCAGGTGCTCGAAGGGGCGCGGACGATCTTTCTGCGCGACGGGTTCGACGGGGCCTCGGTCGATGACATCGCCAAGGAAGCGGGCGTGTCGAAAGCCACGCTTTACAGCTATTTCCCCGACAAGCGGCTGATGTTCGTCGAGGTCGTGCGCTCGCAGCTCAAAGAGCAGACCGACAGCGCGGTCGCCACGATCGATTTCGGCGCCGCGCCCGAGGTGGTGCTGTCGCTCGCCGCCGCGCAGATTGTCGACTCGATGAGCTGCAAGCTGAATCAGGGGCTCTACCGGCTCTGCGTCGCCGAATCCGAGCGATTCCCCGAACTGGGCCGCGCCTTTTACGCAGCCGGGCCGGAACTGGTGCATGAGCTGCTGATGGAGTACCTGCGCTGCGCTTCGGATCGGGGCGAGCTGGTGATCGACGATATCGACCTCGCCGCCTACCTCTTTATCGAGCTGTGCAAATCGGAACTGCACCCGAAGCTTCTGTTCGGGATTTGCGACAGCTTCACCGGCGAGCAGAAAGAGCGCGTGATCCGGGGCGCGGTCGCGATGTTCCTTGCACGCTACGGGGCGAAGGCCTGATCAGGCCAGATCGCGCACCATCCACTGATTGCCTTCACCGCGCTGCAACTGGAAGCGGCCGGTCTTGATCAGCAGGTCCGAGAGTTTCGCGCTGCCATAGGTGCGGGTGTCGAAATCCGGGTTTGCCTGCGTGATGAACTGGCCGAGCTGGCCCAGCGAATACCATTCCTCTTCCAGACCGATCGCTTTCATCGCGTTGACGATGATCGGGATCGCGGCTTTGGGTTCCTGCTTGCCGCCCGAGGATTTCGGGGCGCTGGAGCTGCTGGTCTTGTCCGAAGTCGGCTTGGCAGTGGTGTCGGTGGTGCTATCGCCATTGCCGAGGTTCTCGACATAGATGAAGCGTTTGCAGGCCTTGCGGAAGGCCTCGGGCGTCTTCTGTTCGCCGATGCCGTAAACATCCAGCCCCTGCTCGCGGATGCGGGCGGCGAGGCGGGTGAAGTCGCTGTCCGAGGAGACCAGCACGAAGCCGTCGAACAGGTCCGAATGCAGGAAATCCATCGCCGCGATGACGAGCCCGATATCGGAGGCGTTCTTGCCCTTCGTATTGGCGAATTGCTGATCCGCGACGAGGCCCAGTTCGGCCACGCGCTTGGCCCAGCCCGCGAGGCGCTGCGCCGACCAGTCGCCGTAGATGCGGCGCACCGAGGCTTCGCCCAGCGACGCGATCTCTTCGAAGATCGCTTCGGCATATCCGGCGGGCACGTTATCGGCGTCGATCAGCACGCACAGGCGCGGGGCGCGGGAGGCGGGGCTGATATGGGGCAGCTCGGAAATGTCGGGCATTGTTACTCCTGTTGTCCCTTCCCAGATAGCCCGCTTGCCCCCGACATCCAAGGGGCCGGGCACATTGCGCCGCGTCAGCAGAGGGAGAATTTCAGCGGCCCTCCGGCCCGTCATACTGGCGTTCGACCTTGGCGACGCGTAGCGCGTAATGGCGATACCAGCGATCCTTGCCGAGTTGCTGCGCGAGCTGGTGCTTCGCCACCGCCTTCCACGCGATCAGCGCGGCCTCGTCGATCCAGTAGCTGACGGTCAGGCCGAAGCCCGTCGCATCGCGTGCATTCTCCATTCCGATGTAGCCGGGCTGCTGAGCGGCCAGCGCGGCCATCTGTTCGGCCATCGCGCCATAGCCCTCATCGGTCGCCCCGCGCAGAGAGGCGAAGATCACCGCGTAATAGGGCGGGTCGGGCAGGGGCGCGAAGCCGGGGGCGGGGTGGACATCGGACAGCTCCAGAGAACGGAAAACGCCCCCTCGCGGGCGAGGAGGCGTTCATCAGTCTAGCAGGTCGAGCCCGGGCTTACAGGTCGAACTTCTTGCCCTTATGCGGCGCCCAGAGCTTCTTGTTGGTCAGGTAGAGCAGCGTGCTCAGCACCGCCAGCATCAGCACCGCGACGAAGCCCCAACGCTTGCGCGATTCCAGCTTCGGCTCGGCAGTCCACATCAGGTAGGCAGCAACGTCCTGAGCCATCTGTTCGACGGTAGCGGGCGTGCCGTCCTCATATTCGATGAGGTCTTCCGAGAGCGGCGGAGGCATGGCGATCCAACCACCCGGGAAGGTGTGGTTGCCGTAGAAATACGAGCCTGCCTCTTCCTTCTCTTCGCCGGTGTAACCGGTCAGGACCGAGTAGATATACTCGGGGCCGCCGATGCCGCGGAAGAACTGGTTGATGCCGAGACCGTAGGGGCCGTGGAAGCCCGCACGCGCTTTCGCCATCAGCGAAAGATCCGGACCCATGCCCATGCCGGAGATGAACGGGAAGTGGTCAGTCTCCTTGCCGGGGCGCTCTTCGCCGGTTTCCTTGTCCATCACGGTGAACTCGGCAGCATAGGCGCGCACCCAGGCCGGGTCCATCATCGGGCCGCCCTGATCAGCGAGCGTGCGGAAGGCGACATAGCGCAGGCCGTGGCAGGCCGAGCAGACCTCCCGGTAGACCTGGAAGCCGCGGCGCAGCTGCTGTTGGTCGAAGGTCCCGAAGGGGCCCTCGAAGGAGAAGTCGATATCCTCGACATGGCTTTCGCCGCTTTCGGCCGCCATCGCCGGGGAGGCCAGGGCGCTTGCCCCGATCACCAGCGCCGACAGGGCAGAGATCAGAAGATGTTTCATTTGGTGTCCCTCTTCCTTACTCATTCAGCCGATTTGATGTCGTAGTGGTGGTTGAAGTCTTCCTCGATCGTCGCCGGCATCGGTTGCGGCTTCTCGATCAGGCCAAGCAGCGGCAGGATCACGAGGAAATAGACGAACCAGTAGGTCGCGCCGATCAGCGAGATGTAGGGGTAGATCCCGTCGGTCGGCATCGCGCCCACCCACATCAGCACCATGAAGTCGATCGCCAGCAGCCAGAACCACCATTTGAACATCGGGCGGTAGGCGCCCGAGCGCACTTTCGAGGTGTCGAGCCACGGGGCCAGCGCCATCACGAGGATCGCGCCGAACATCGCAAGGACGCCGAAGAACTTCGCGTCGACGATGCCGAAGGTGATCCAGTTGACGAACATCACGGCCCAGACGTCCGAGGTGAAGGCACGCAGGATCGCGTAGAAGGGCAGGAAGTACCATTCCGGCACGATGTGTGCGGGCGTCGCCAGCGGGTTCGCCTCGATGTAGTTGTCGGGGTGGCCAAGATAGTTCGGCATGAAGCCCACAACCGCGGCGAAGACCAGCAGGATCACGGCGAGCGCGAAGAGGTCCTTGATCACGAAATAGGGCCAGAAGGGCAGGGTGTCCTTCTCGGCTTCCGCTTTCGAGCCGGTGCGGACCGGAACGCCCGTCGGGTTGTTGTTGCCCGTGGTGTGGAAGGCCCAGATGTGAACGACGACGAGCGCCGCGATCACGAAGGGCAGCAGGTAGTGCAGCGAGAAGAAGCGGTTCAGCGTCGCGTTGTCCACCGCCGGGCCGCCAAGCAGCCAGGCCTGGATCGACTCGCCGATGCCCGGGATCGCGCCGAACAGGCCGGTGATCACGGTCGCGCCCCAGAAGGACATCTGACCCCAGGGCAGAACGTAGCCCATGAAAGCCGTGCCCATCATGCACAGGTAGATGATCATGCCGATGATCCAGGTGATCTCGCGGGGCGCCTTGTAGGAGCCGTAATAGAGGCCGCGGAAGATGTGGATATAGACGGCGAGGAAAAACAGCGAGGCGCCGTTCGCGTGGATGTAGCGCAGCATGTAGCCGCCATTCACGTCGCGCATGATGTGCTCGACCGAGGCGAAGGCCAGATCGACATGCGGGGTGTAATGCATCACCAGAACGATGCCGGTGACGATCTGCAGCACGAGGCAGAAGGCCAGCACGATGCCCCAGATCCACCACCAGTTCAGGTTCTTGGGGGTGGGGATCATGATCGTGTCATAGATCAGCCCGATGATCGGAAGACGCTTATGCGTCCATTTCTCGAAGCCCGTCTTGGGCTCGTAATGGTCGTGGGGAATGCCCGACATTTAAATGCCTCCTCAGCCCAGCTTGATGGTGGTTTCATCGGTGAACTGGGCCACCGGGATATCGAGATTGCGCGGTGCGGGGCCTTTGCGGATCCGGCCGGCGGTGTCGTAATGCGACCCGTGGCAGGGGCAGAACCAGCCGTGGTAGTCCCCGGAGCCGTTGCCGATCGGCACGCAGCCCAAGTGGGTGCACACACCGATCATCACCAGCCACTCGCCCGCTTCGTCGAGCGTGCGGTTCTCGTCGGTCGCTTCGGCGCCCGGCTTGTTCGCGTTCTCGGCGGAGGTGTCGACCAGATCGGAGAGCGGCACTTCGCGCCCCAGTTCGATCTCTTCCTCGGTGCGGCGGCGGATGAAGACCGGCTTGCCGCGCCATTTCACCGTGAGCTGCGTGCCGGTCTCGACGCCCGAGATGTCGACATAGATCGACGAGAGCGCCTTGACGTCGGCCGAGGCATTCATCTGGTTCACCAGCGGCCAGACGGCTGCGCCGGTCACCACCGCGCCGGTGCCGGCGGTGGCGTAGTAGAGGAAATCCCTCCGGGTGCCTGCGTTATTATCTGCGTGGGACACGTTGTCTCTCCTTCCCGGGCCCGCGAGGGGGCCGATAGTGACGTGCCGGGGCACGTCGCGAGGTGCCGCCAAACATGGCCGCTCTCATACCAATCACGAATTTGTCAGTCCAGAACACATTCGCCTGAATTTGTGTTGAGGGGCAGTTAAATGTCGCTCTTGCAACAGATCACCCAAGGTCAATGGCCATGCGCATCGGCGAAGGGGGCCGCGCGAGAAGCTCGACGCACAAATACTGCTCCCTATTGGGGAAAAGCGATTCGTGGCCTTAAAAACATATAACAAATTCGCATTTTTGAAGATGAGCGGGCCCCACGCGGCGCCTATCGCACCCCGTATGGTGGCCCCTCAACATGTAGTATCCGCCGTCCTTCCATTCAGTCGGGCGCGAGCAGGTAGCCCAGACCGCGCACCGTCTGCAGATAGCGCGGCTCGCGGGGGTCGCGCTCGATCTTTCGGCGCAGGCGCGTGATCTGAACATCGACCGCCCGATCGCCGCCGCCTTCCTCGCCACTGCCGCGCTCGCGGCCCAATTCCTCGATCAGTTCCGTGCGGCTGACCACGTCGCCCGCATGAGTCGCGAAGATACGCATCAGCTGCACCTCGGTTGCGGTCAGCTTCACCAGCGCATCGCCATCCCACAGCTCGCCCCGCTCCTGATCGTATTTCAGGGGCCCCAGCGAGAGGTATTTCGGACCGCTCTCGGTCTCCTGCGGCACCCGGCGCAGGATCGCGTTGATCCGCAGCAGCAGTTCCTTCGGCTCGAACGGTTTCGCGAGATAGTCGTCGGCGCCCGCTTCCAGCCCCTCAATCCGCTCGCGTGTTTCGCCGCGCGCCGTCAGCAGCAGGATCGGCGTGGCGATCGATCTGGCGCGCAGATCGCGGGTCAGCGACAGCCCGTCCTCGCCCGGCATCATCACATCCATCACGATCAGGCTGAATTCCAGCCCCGACAGCAGCGACCGCGCATGGGCCGCGTCGCGCGCTGCGGTGACGAGAAAGCCGTGGCGCTGCAGAAAGCTCTTCAGAAGCGTCCGGATGCGCTCGTCATCGTCGACGATAAGGAGATGAGGGTCGGCCGAGTAGGGCATCAGTCGTCTTTCATCATTTGATAGAGCTTGTGCAGGTCGGGGCCCATCATCGCCTCGAGAACCTGCCGGAAGCCTGCCACCGCCTGCGGCCCCGCCGCGCGATAGGCAGAGCGCATCCGCCCGCGCTGCGCCTCCGACAGCGCGCGTTCCAGCGTTTCGCCCTCGGCCGTCAGATGCAACCGCCGCTCGCGCTTGTCGCGGGTGCCGACGCGGCTTTCCACCAGCCCGTCCTCGATCAGCGTGCGCAGCACCCGGTTGAGCGATTGCTTGGTCACGCCCAGAACCGCGAGCAGGGTGGTCACCGTAAGCCCCGGCTGGCGGTTGATGAAGTGCAGCGCGCGGTGATGTGCGCGCCCGTAGCCATATTCTTCGAGCAGACGGTCAGGGTCGGCGGTAAAGGCGCGATAGGCGAAGAACATCGCCTCGATGCCTTTGCGCAATTGCTCGTCCGTCAGAAAAAGAAGTGTCTCGCCCCCGGGGCTTCCGCTATCTGCCATATCGTCCCTCTCTTTTGCGTGACTTTATGTCAGCCTTGTTGACTATCCAAGACTCAACTGCTACCGCAGAACAGTTTTAGCGCAACAAAGTGTCCACTTCGGACGTAAGTTGCGCAATATTCGTAAAATGGCGTGACTGCAAGGAGAGTAAGATGTCGGGCTCGTATGACGATCGTGACGGCAAGATCTGGATGGATGGACAGCTTGTGGAGTGGCGCGACGCCAATGTCCACATCCTGACTCACGCGCTGCATTACGCGTCCTCCGTCTTCGAAGGCGAGCGTTGTTACAACGGCAAGATTTTCAAAGGCGAAGAGCATTCCGCCCGCCTGCGCAAATCGGCGCAACTGCTCGACATGGAAATCCCCTATTCGGTCGAAGAGATCGAAAAGGCCAAATACGACATGCTCAAGGCCAATGGCTGGACCGACGCCTATGTGCGTGCGGTGGCCTGGCGTGGCGCGGGCGAGGATATGGGTGTCTCGGCACGCAAGAACCCCGTGCGTCTGGCCGTCGCTGGCTGGGAATGGGGCAACTATTACGGCGATGCGAAGATGCAGGGCGCCAAGCTCGACATCGCGAAATGGCGTCGTCCCGATCCGCGCACCATTCCCGCCGAGGCGAAGGCCGCCGGTCTCTACATGATCTGCACCATGTCCAAGCACGCCGCCGAAGATCGCGGCTATTCGGACGCGCTGTTCATGGATTGGCGCGGCTACGTGGCCGAGGCGACCGGTGCGAACATCTTCTTCGTGAAAGACGGTGAGGTTCACACGCCCAAGGCAGACGTGTTCCTCAACGGGATCACCCGTCAGACCGTGATCGGCCTGCTGAAGGAAAAGGGCATCACCGTCCACGAGCGCCTGATCGAGCCGACCGAACTGGCCGAGTTCGAACAGTGCTGGCTCACCGGCACCGCCGCCGAGGTGACCCCGGTCAGCCAGATCCGCGACTTCAACTTCGAGGTCGGCGCGCTGACCCGCGACATCGCCGAGACCTACGAGAAACTCGTGCGCGCCTGATCCGCGCTTCGGTCGAGAAAACAGAAGGGCGTGCCCCCCGGCACGCCCTTTCGCGTTTTCACAGCTATTGAGCGCCGATCAGGTCGTCAGGTGGCTTCAGCCCGCTCGATCCGCAGGAACTGTGTCATCCGCGCGCCGTGGTCGGGCCGCCCGCGTTTGCTGAGCTCCTTGATCGCCGGGTGGATGCCTTCGCGCCGTTGCAATTCGAGAAACCGCTTCACGCGCGGCCCTTCTGCCTTGAGTTCGGCGCGGTCGATGATGTGACGGGACATATCTTCCTCCTCTCGTCATCGCCTCTGATAGTCGCACCATAGCACGATTCGACCGAGTCGTGACGCAGGGGCAGGCAGGTTTATTGTCGCAGGCGGATCGGCGCTCAGCCCTGGGGCGTCGCGGCCTTGCGCGCGCGTTTGCGCTCCAGCCCCAGCCAGTGCTCGCGCAGGATGATCGCGATACCGGCCGCGATGATGAGCGCGGCCCCGGCGAGGGTCGCGTGGGTCGGCACTTCCGCGAAAATGGTGTAGCCGATCACCAGCGCCAGCAGCATCGAGGCGTAATCGAAAGGGGCCACCAGCGAGGCATCGGCGAAGCGATAGGCCGAGGTGAGCATGATCTGCCCGGTGCCGCCGATCAGCCCTGCGAGGATCAGAAGCGTCGCCTCCCACGCGGTCGGCACGACCCAACCGAAGGGCAGGGAGGCCAGCGAGAGCACCGAGGCGGTGCAGGAGAACCAGAAGACGATGGCAGAGGTGCGCTCCGATCCGACCATGCGGCGGATCTGGATCTGCGCCAGCGCCGCGCAGGTGGCGCCCGCCAGCGCAAGCCCGGCGCCAAGCGCTTCCGTCCCACCTTCGGGCCCGCTGCCGCCCAACCGGGGCCAAAGCACGATCAGAACGCCCACCATTCCCAGCCCGACCGCCGAGAAGCGGAAGATCCGGACCGTCTCGCCCAGCAGGAGAGCCGCGAAGACGACCGTCAGCAGCGGGGCCGCATAGCCCAGAGCGGTCGCCTCGGGCAGCGGCAGGAAGGCAAGCGCTGCGAAACTCAGCGCCATCGCGGTGGTTCCCACGACGCCACGCATGACGTGGTTGATCGGTTTTTCCACCCGCAACCCGCCCTGCAACTCACCGCGCCACAGCAACCAGAGCAGGATCGGCACGATGCCGAAGAAAGACCGGAAGAACACCGCTTCGCCCGGCGGTACCCGGTCGGAGACCGATTTGATCAGCGCCTGCATGATGACGAAACCGGTGACGGTGCCGAGCTTCAGCGCGATTCCAAGGAGCGGGCGAGGGGTCTGGGTGGTAACGGGTGTCATGACCGCGATCAGATAGGCCGTGAGCGGGGCGCGGCAATCGGTTTCGTCACGCTGCTTGCTCCAGCCGTGAGAGCGCCCATTGCGCGGCCTCGGCCACCACTGGATCGGGATCGTCCAGATGCGGGCGCGCGGCCTCGGCCAAACCCGGATCGCCAGAGTTTCCAATCGCATAGAGCACATTGCGCAGGAAGCGGTCGCGGCCGATCCGCTTGATCGGCGAGCCCGAGAACCGCGCCCGGAACCCGGCATCGTCGAGTGCTGCCAGCTCTGCTAAGGGCGGCGCGCCGACGCCGCCGTGATAGCGCGCCTCCCGCGCTTCTGCGGCGAATTTGTTCCACGGGCAGACGGCCAGACAATCGTCGCAGCCATAGATCCGGTTGCCCATCTTGGCGCGTAGCTCCTCGTCGATCGGCCCCTTATGCTCGATCGTCAGATAAGAAATGCAGCGCCGCGCATCGAGTTGGTAGGGTGCCGGAAAGGCCTCGGTCGGGCAGATGTCGAGGCAGGCCGTGCAAGACCCGCAATGGCTCATCTCCGGCGCGTCGGGCGGCAGCTCCACCGTGGTGAAGATCGCGCCAAGGAAGAACCAGCTGCCCAGATCGCGCGCCAGAAGGTTCGTGTGCTTGCCCTGCCAGCCCAGCCCCGAGGCCTCGCCCAAGGGCTTTTCCATCACCGGAGCGGTATCGACGAAGACCTTGATCTCCGCGCCTTCGGGCGCCTGATCCAGCAACCAGCGCCCGACGCGCTTGAGCCGCTTCTTCACCAGATCATGGTAATCCTTACCCTGCGCATAGGCCGAGATTACCCCGTGATCGCGCGCTTTCAGCAGGTCCAACGGGTCGTAATCGGGCGTGTAGGTCTCGGCCAGCATCACCACCGAGCGCGCCTCGGACCACAGCGCCGCCGGATCGCCGCGCCAGCCCATGCGCTCTTCCATCCAGCCCATCTGGCCATGCATCCCTGCGCCCACGAAAGCGGCCAGCCGCTCGGCGGCCTGCGGGATCGCGTCAGGCGTGGTGATGCGCGCCTTCGAGAAACCCTCGGCAAGGGCCGTCTCGATCAACCGCGCTTTCAACTCCGCACTCATGGCTTCGCCTTGGTCCAAATATCCCGGGGGGGCCGCGCCGCAGGCCGGCGGGGGCAGAGCCCCCTCGGCGCGTGACGGATGCGGCTCGCATCGCACCGTCGCCGTATCCTTTCGAAGCCGGGCGGGCAAGACAAGGGGCTGGGCAGCACGCGTCAGCTGGCGAAATGCGCCTCCGCGTAAGCCGCCACCGCGCTGGCTGCGTCGGTAAGCGGCGCGCTGAGTGCGACGTATCCATCGGGCCGCACCAGCACCGCCGCGCCGTCGCGCCCGAAGACCTGCGCGAACGCCTCCGCGTGTTCGGGAGCAGGACGCAGTTTCAGGCTCTTGGCAAATGGGCTTTCCGGGGCGGGGCCATCCCCCGCGCGGAGCAGGACGAAGCCCGACGGATCGACCAAATCCTGCGCGTGGGCCGGATGCCATGCCCCATCGCGCGCCACCTCCAAGAGCGGGTCGGGAAGCCGCGTACCCGGTGCGATGGTGCCGCGTGCATGCGAGCCGTCGGTAAGCGGCCCGCCCTCATAGCCGATCGCGATCTGGCCCATCCGGGCCGCGACTTTCTCCTGCACGAGATCGCGGCTGCCGAGATAGGGGCTGATATGGTCGATCAGCATCCGGCGCACCGGCGAGGTCGAGGCCATATTCGCGGTCAGCGCCTCGGTCCCGTGCAGTAGGTCGCGGATCACCGGCAGCCGCTCGGCCTCGTAGCTGTCGAGCAGGCTTTCGGGCGCGCGGCCCTCAATCACCCGCGTGAGCTTCCAGCCAAGGTTCATCATGTCCTGCATGCCCGTATTCATTCCCTGACCGCCTGCGGGCGAGTGGATATGCGCGGCATCGCCGCCCAGCAGGAAGCGCCCCACGCGCAGCGTCCCGACCATCCGGCTGTTGATCGCGAAGCGCGAGGACCACGAAAGGTCGTGCAGCGTCGCAGGCAGATGGGCGCGGGCGTCGAAGACCTGCTGCAGCGTTTCAAGGTTGGGTTGTTCGCTGTCCGCGACATCGGAGGCGATCAGACGGAAACGTCCGCCGCCCAAGGGGAACATGCCCAGAAAGCCGTCGCTGGAGGAGAAGATATGCAGTTCCTCGGGGGCGAGCGCGCCGCTGACCCTCTGGTCGCCGAGCACGAAGCCCTGACCTACGGATTTCCCCTCGAAGGGCAGGTTGAGCGTGCGGCGGATCAGGCTATGCGCCCCGCCGCTGGCGATCACCCAATCGGGGCGTAGCACTTCGAGCGTGCCGCCGGGTCCGCGCAGCACCGCTGTGGGTCGCGCCTGTCCGTCATGGCTCTCGCGGGCGATGGCGACGAGTTCGGTGTTCCATTCCGTTTCCACTCCGAGGGCTGCGCAGGCCTCGCGCAGCACGGTCTCGGTTTCGACCTGCGAGACGAAGAGGATGTAGGGGAAGCGGCTCTCGAGATGGTCGAAGTCGAGCCGGAAGAGCGGGGCGCCCTCGCCATAGAACTGCGCGATCCGGGTCTGCACGCCGCGCGCCACAAGGGTGTCCGCCAGACCGCGCTGCGCCAGCATCTCCAGCGTGCGGGCCTGAACCGCGATCGCGCGCGAGGTGGTGGCGGGGCTTGCGGTTTTCTCGATCAGGCGGACGGGCACGCCCTGGCGGGCCAGTTCGTAAGCGGCGGTGAGACCGGTCGGGCCGGCCCCCACGATCAGCACGGGGTGGGGCATGGCAGTCCTCGCTTTGCAGTCCGGGCCAAACTCTGGATCGGCTCGGGCCTGTCCCTGAGGTAGCGAAGCGAGTGATTAAATCAATTGTTTGAAATTTGCGAGGCGTGCACCTTTGCGTGAGCCAAGTTCGCGAGGGACCAAATAACAGCGCCGCCCGAACGGGTCGGACGGCGCGGTGTGAGACTGGCGGTGTCGGATGGAGGCGCGGGGCGCGTTCAGAAATCCAGCTCCGCATATTGCGACGCGGGCGGCATGCCGGGCAGCTGATCGGCCAGAAGCGAGCGGAAGGCCGGGCGCGACTTGATCTTCGCATACCAGTCCTTCACGGCCTCCTGCCGGTTCCAGTCGACGTCGGAGATATAATCGAGGCAGCTCAGATGCGCGGCGGCCGAGAAATCCGCGAGCGTCATCACGTCGCCCGCAAGCCAGCGGCGCTGCTCCAGCAGCCAGCCCATGTAATCGAGGTGATACTTGATCGCCGTAAGGCCCGCCTTCACCGTCTTGCTGTCCGGATAACCTTCCTTGCGGACCTTCTTCCAGACCCGCTCGCCCATGATCCGCGCGGTGACCTCGGCGTTGAACTTGTCGTCGAACCACGCACACAGGCGGCGCACCTCGTAGCGCGCGGCGGGATCGCGCGGCATCAGCGGCGCGTCGGTATGCGTCTCGTCGATATATTCGCAGATCGCCTGGCTCTCGGCCATCATCATGCCGTCCATCTTGAGAACCGGGACTTTGCCCGCCGGGTTGCGGCGCAGGAAATCAGGCTGCTGTTCCCAGTAGCGTTCCTCGACGAGCTCGACATCGAGTTTCTTCTCGGCCAGCGTGAGGCGGACCTTGCGGCAGAACGGGGAGAGGGCGACATGGTAGAGGCGGATCATCGGGGCGACGCTCGCAATTCTCGTTGGGGGATTTGAAGAACTGATAACGGCGGGCGCGGGCGGGTTCAATGGCGACAAACCTGCCGATGGCGCTCCCTTGCCGGAAGGTGATCGGGACGGCACAGGTCGAATGCCTCCGGCGGGGATATTTTTGCCAAGCCGAAGGGGCGCGGGGACTAGGCTTTCGGTTTGGGTTTGCGCTTTGGTTTGGGGGCGGGCAGGGCGGCCTCGATGACGCTCAGAAGGCCCAAGAGCCAGTCGGCGTCTTCCCAGAGGTCCGGGTCGATCTGCCAGTGATCCTTGGCGCGCGGATAGGGTTTGCCTACGACGGGTGAGTGGCCGCCGTCTTCGAGATAGCGCGTGGCCTCGGGCAATTGGCGCACGAACAGCGTGTCGTCGCACAGAAGCGCCACCGTCTTGCCACCCATATAGACCGCGTATTCGCCGAACATCGGCCGGGTCGCGATCCGGTCTCCGAGACAGTCGCGCAGTAGCGCCTCCGTCTCGGGCCGGGTGCCCATCAGAAGCTTTTGCGGGCGCGCAGCGCCGCCTGGATCGTGCCGTCGTCGAGATAATCCAGCTCGCCCCCGATCGGCACGCCTTGGGCAAGGCTGGTCACTGCGATGCCGCGCCCTTCGAGCGCCTCGGCGATGTAATGCGCGGTGGTCTGGCCCTCGACGGTGGCGTTGAGGGCGAGGATCACCTCGGTGATGCCTTCCTCGGTGGCGCGTTCGAGCAGGTCGGGGATGCGGAGGTCTTCGGGGCCGATCGCATCGAGCGCAGACAGCGTGCCACCAAGGACGTGGTAGCGGCCCTTGAAGGCGTGGCCGCGCTCCATCGCCCAGAGGTCGGCGACATCCTCGATCACGCAGATCTCGCCGGTGGCGCGTTTGGGGTCTTCGCAGATGTCGCAGATCGGCGCGGTGGAGATATTGCCGCAGCGCTCACATTCGCGCGCGGTGCGGGCCACTTGCGCCATCGCTTCGGCCAAGGGGCCCATCAGCTGCGCGCGTTTCGAGATCAGATGCAGCACCGCGCGCCGGGCGGAGCGGGGGCCAAGCCCCGGCAGCCGCGCCATCAGGGCGATCAGCGCCTCTATCTCGTCGCGCGCGCCGCTCATCGGATCAGACCGGCAGATCCATGTTCTCGGGCAGGCCCAGTTCGCGCAGGAGGCGCTTCTGCTCTTCCTGCTCGCGGAACTTGGCCTTTTCCTGCGTGTCCTTGATTGCGGCGAGGATCAGGTCCTCGACGACTTCCTTCTCGGAGGCCTGCAGGATCGAGGGATCGATGGAGAGCCCGGTCAATTCGCCCTTCGCGGTGGCGCGGGCCTGCACGAGACCGGCCCCGGCCTCGCCGGTGACGACGATGGATTTGAGCTCTTCCTGGAGCTCGCCCATCTTCTCCTGCATTTCCTTGGCGGCCTTCATCATCTTGGCCATGTCGCCCATGGCGCCCAATCCCTTGAACATCGCTTTCTCCGTCACGTTTGGCTTGAGTGAGAGATACGCATCGCTGCGCGAAGGGACAAGGGACAAGGCGGGAAAACGGCGCGACAGGGCGGCGCGTGCGATTGCGCGGGGCCGCCCTTGGTGTGGCTCAGCCTTCCTCGAAGGGGTCCCATTCGTCTTCGACCTCGGCCAGAGCCTCGGCCTCGATCGCGGCGGTATCTTCCTCGGGCAGGATTTCGATCTTCGCGCCGGGGAAGCGGGCGAAAATCTCCGCCACCAGCGGGTTCTTCATCGCCTCGGCTTCGGCCTTCGCCATTTCCTCGGCCTTCACCTCGGCAATCGTGGGCGCGCCGCCTTCGGAGACGACCGAGACGCCCCAGCGTGCGCCGGTCCAGCCTTGCAGTCGTGCCGAAAGCGTCGCCGCGAGATCGCGCGAGGCCTGCGGGGTCGGTTCGAACTCGATCCGGCCAGGGCGGTAATTCACGAGCCGCAGATTGCTCTCGACCTCCAGCAGCAGGGTCATGTCGCGCATCCGGGCGATCAGGTCGACCACGTCGTCGAAGCTTGCGAAACGGGCGAGTGCGTCGGCCATTGGATCGTGCTGCGGGGCATGAGCCGCGGCGGCGACCGCGCCGCCACCGGCGCGGCGGGCGCGCAGGGTTGCGCCGTGGACGGGTCCGGTCGAGGGCGCGGGACCCCGGCCTGCGGCCTGGGTCTGGGTGTTGCCCTGCTGGATTTTCTTGATCAGCGTTTCCGGGTCGGGCAGGTCGGCCACATGGGTCATGCGGATCACGGCCATCTCGGTCGCCATCATCGCATTGGGCGCGCTCGCGACTTCTTCGAGCGCTTTGAGCAGCATCTGCCAGAGCCGCGAGAGCACCCGCATCGGCAGCGCGGCCGCCATTTCCTGACCGCGATTGCGCTCCTCGGGCGGCACGGTCGGGTCTTCGGCGGCTTCGGGCGTGACCTTGATCACGGAGACCCAATGCGTGATTTCGGCCAGATCGCGCATGATCGCCATCGGATCGGCACCATCGGCATATTGCGCGGCAAGTTCGGTCAAAGCCTCGGCGGCCTGACCGTGCAGGATCATGTCGAAAAGATCGAGGACACGGGCGCGGTCGGCCAGACCCAGCATCGCGCGGACCTGTTCCGCGGTGGTCTCGCCGGCGCCATGCGCGATCGCCTGATCGAGCAGCGAGGTCGCATCCCGGGCGGAGCCTTCGGCGGCGCGGGTGATCAGCGCGAGCGCGTCGTCGGCGATCTCGGCGCCTTCCGCATCGGCGATCCGGCGCAGCAGCGCGATCATTTCCTCGGGCTCGATCCGGCGCAGATCGAAGCGCTGGCAACGCGAGAGCACGGTGACGGGCACCTTGCGGATCTCCGTGGTAGCGAAGATGAACTTCACATGGGCGGGCGGTTCCTCGAGCGTCTTCAGGAGCGCGTTGAACGCGCTCGTGGACAGCATGTGAACCTCATCGATGATGTAGACCTTGTAGCGCGCCGAGGCCGCCCGGTAATGCACGCTCTCGATGATCTCGCGGATGTCGCCCACGCCGGTGCGCGAGGCGGCGTCCATCTCCATCACGTCGACATGGCGGCCTTCCATGATCGCGCGGCAATGCTCGCACTCGCCGCACGGGTCAGTCGTGGGGGTGCCGTTGCCGTCGGGGCCGATGCAGTTGAGCCCCTTGGCGATGATCCGCGCCGTGGTGGTTTTCCCGGTGCCGCGAATCCCCGTCATGATGAAAGCCTGCGCGATCCGGTCGGCCGCGAAGGCGTTCTTCAGCGTGCGCACCATTGGCGCCTGTCCGATCAGGTCGGCAAAGGTCTCGGGACGGTACTTGCGGGCGAGAACCTGATATTGGGTGTCGGTCATCGAAGCTCCGGTGTCATAGGCAGCCGTCAGACTAGGCCCCCGGGGCGTCGGCGTCCACCCGGCTCATTCCCATTCCATCTGGCTGAATACCGCCTGCGCGTTGCGTTTGGCGAGCGTGTCGAAATCCTCGAGATATTCGAACTGCGATTGGTCGACATTGACCGAGCCGATGATGTCGCCACCCTCGTCGATATAATCGGCCATCTGGCTGCGCAGATTGGTCAGGTAATCATAGGTGTCCTTCGTCGCGGTCGCGAGGTCGGTGGCGGGGCCGTGGCCCGGAACGACATGAGCGGGCTCGTAGGCGGCCATCGCCTCGAAGGCCTCGACCCAGCCGATCGATGAGGACATGTCGAGCACGCCGAGGATGCGTCCCACGAAGACGATATCGCCGGTGAACATCACCTTCTCCGCGGGCAGCCAGACGAAGCTGTCGCCGGGCGTGTGGGCCGGGCCGGGATGGGTGATCTCGATCTCGCGCCCGCCAAGAGTGAGCGTGTAGCTCTCGTCGAAGGTCGTGTCGGCATAGACGGGTTCGGTGCCCGCGAGCGCCTCTTCTCCGACCAGCGCGTCGAGCATCGTCAGCTCCAGCGAGGCGCGGGCCTTCTGGTCGGCGAGCGCACCCTCGGAGGTGATGATCTCGGCGCCGTGCTCTTTCCAGTAGCCATTGCCGAGCCAGCGGTGATCCTGCCCGCCGGTATCGATCACGTATTTCACCGGCTGATCGGTCAGCGTGCCGATCACTTCGTCGAGCGCCGCCGCCCCCTTGTAGGTGCCGCCCGCATCGATCAGCACCGCGCCCTCATCCGTGACGATCAGCCCGAAGGTCGCGTTGTTGCCGAGGTTCTCGGCATCGCGCTGCCCGAAGGGGCCCTCGATTGCATAGGTGTTCGGTGCGACTTCGACGGTGGTAAGCGTGCCCGCAAAGAGCGGCGCAGGCAGAATGGCCAGAGCGGCCAGAGCAAAACGAAACATGGTGAAACCTCCCCTTTGGCGGGAAGTTTAGCTTGGCGACGTCATCGCACAATTGGGCATGGTGACGCGGCGGCACAGCAAAGGGAGCTTGTAGGGGAGGGTGAGAGGCTGGACAGCGACCCAAGCGGGGCTCGTTGCGGCTGCTTCCTTCCGGACCTGACCGGGTTGGCGAGGCGCTCGCCCGCGCCAACCTCTCGAGGGGCGATATAGGAAACCCGGATCAGATTCGCAAGCGTTGTGCGGGAAGAGTTCGGCGGAGAGGGGGCGCTGCCCCCTCGGCGCGTCCGCGCCTCACCCCCGGGATATTTCAGCCAAGCCGAAAATGGGCCGATTTGTGCGGTCGGTACTTACTCGGGCTGGAAGCCGTGGATCAGCTGGCGCAGGCCGATCAGCCCGCCGATTACGATCGAGGCCAGTGTGACCGGTGCGGAGAAGGAGAGCACGGCCATCGCGCTCACCCCCTGGCCGATCGAGCAGCCGACCGCGATCGTGCCGCCGATCCCCATCAGGGCCGCGCCGCTGACCTGACGGCCCAGTTCGCGCGGGTCTTCGCAGGCTTCCCACTTGAAGAGGCCGCGAATGGCCGAGCCGAGGAAGGCCCCGCCCAGCACGCCCGCGACGAGACCCACAGAGAAGGTGAGCCCGCCCGCCGTGGAGGTCATGAAATAGAGGATCGTGCGCCCGAGCGGGGCGGTGAAGGACGGTGCCTCGACGCCGGTCGCACCCATGCTCTGGTTGAAGAGATAGGAGGTGCCGACGAAGCACCAGACCACCGCGAGACCCGCGGCCACGCCCCAGGCGAGGCGGCGTTTGTCCGCGCGCAGCGGCTGATAGCTCAGCGCCCAGGCGAGGAAACCGGCGGCGACGGGCAGGGCGAAGACCAAGGGCGGAAGCCCGGTCCGTGCCGAGAGCCAATGCGCGATGCCTTGCGGGGTGTCGGCGGCTTGCTGGTCGAAGATCAGAAGGCGCAGATGGGCGAGGGGGCCGGACAGCGTCACGAAGGCGAAGATGCCCATCACCACGACCACGACCATCGCGCGCAGATCGCCGCCGCCGAAGCGCACCAGCGCTCCGAAGCCGCAATTGCCGGCGAGCGCCATGCCGTAGCCGAAGAGGAGCCCGCCGACGATAGAGGCCAGCGGCGACCATTTGATCGTGTGATAGAAACTGCGGGTGATGTCGGCATAGCCCAGAGCCTCGGCCACGAAGGCGCCGGTGATCGCCACCCCCAGCACGATCCCCCAGAGGCGCAGGCGCCTCTGGTCGTCGCCATAGGCCGCGCTTTCCAGCGCGCCGAGGGTGCAGAAATCGCCAAGGCGTGCGGCGAGGCCTAGAATGATGCCGCCGATCGCCCCGACCATGGCTGCCAAGGCACCCATCGGAATCTGTTCCATTGCCCTTCTCCCTCCCGGATCACCCAGTGTCCGGTCTCATGGCTCACCGGCGTCAGTCGGTGGCGCAGAACATGTCGTAAATCGTCTCGACGAGGCGACGCGCACGCGGATCCGAGAGCGTGTAGTAGATCGCCTTGCCTTCGCGGCGTGCGCTGACGAGCCCCTCGAGACGCAGCCGTGCCAATTGCTGGCTCACCGCGGCCTGGCGCGATTCCAGCAGGTTTTCCAGCTCGGTCACCGATTTCTCGCCCGAACTCAGATGGCACAGAATCATCAGCCGCCCCTCATGGGCGAGCGCCTTCATGAGGTTGGAGGCGTCTTGCGCGCGATCGAGTAGCTCTTCTGCATCCATGCGGGAACATCTCGACTCGGCCGTGGCAGAGGCAAGCTTTTCGGCATGACCGTCAGGCACCAGATGCCGCACCGCATCGTCCTTCCTTGGAAGCCGCACATAGTGCGACCGTATTGATCGAATGACTCAGGCTTTAGCATGTCGATTCGCTGGAACAAAGCCCGAGAGCGCAAAAACCCGCCAAAAGCGAGACAAAAGCGCGCAGGTCAAACCTCAGTTCGATGGGGTCTGATACGTCGCGCCGTTCTTTTTCAGGGCCTGATCGAGCAGGCCCCAGAAGAAATCTTCGCTCGCATAGCCTTCGATGCGGGCGACCTCGACCCCGTCCTGCAGCAGGATGAAGGTCGGTGTGAAAAGCGGTTTGCCCCCGGTGATCGTGATGTCCTCGGGGAAGGGTTTGTGCAGATCGACCCGTTGCAGCGGTGCAGTCTTGCCCTCGGGCGTCTTCGGATAGATCGGCGCAAGGTCGTTGTTCCACATCCGGCAATAGATGCAGCCGACCTGCTCGACCATCAAAAGCCGGAACTCGCTGTCGGCTATCGCCTCGCTGGTCTCGGCCTCGGAGGTGGCGGCGACCGTCGTGTCGGCGGTTTGCGATGCGGTATCGGCATGCGCGACAAGCCCCGTCGCGCCCAGCGTGACCGCCAGCGCCGCGGCCATGGAAATCGTATGCCACACAATGCGGAACATTGACGGACCCCTTTTTACATATAAAGATCGTAATGTGTTTGACGGGCCCCTTCAAGGACGGTTGGGAGACCGAGGCCATATAGGCTAGGGCGCGTCACGAGGGAGGAAACAGTGCCGATCGATATTACCTATGGCGGGGCGTTTTTTGCTGGCCTGCTGTCTTTTCTGACGCCGTGCATTCTGCCGATGGTGCCGTTCTATCTGTCCTACATGGCCGGGCTGTCGATGTCCGAGCTGCGTGGCGACGGCAAGATCGCGCCGGGCGCGCAGGCGCGCATGGTGGCCTCTTCGGTGGCCTTCGCGCTGGGCGTGACGACGATCTTCGTGCTGATGGGAATGGGGGCGACCGCGCTGGGGGCTGCGTTCCGCGAATGGATGGGGCCGCTGAGCTGGGTGGCCGCCGCGATCCTGCTGGTCTTCGGTCTGCATTTCCTCGGCGTGATCCGCATTCCGTTCCTCTACCGCGAGGCGCGGATGGAGGCGAAGACCGATCCCACGACTTTCCTCGGCGCCTATGTGATGGGGCTCGCGTTCGGCTTCGGCTGGACGCCCTGTGTCGGTCCCGCGCTTGCGGCGATCCTGATGGTGGCGTCGGGCATGGGCGATATCTCCAAGGGTGGGTTGCTGCTCTTTGCCTATGGGATCGGGATGACCTTGCCCTTCATTATCGCGGCCTTCTTCACGCGGCCTTTCCTCGCCTTCATGGCGAAGCACCGCGCGAAGCTCGGCTATGTGGAGAAGGCGATGGGGGTTATGCTGATCCTGTTCGCGGTTCTCATCGTGACCGGGGGGCTGCGCTACATTGGTGAGTTTCTGATCGACGTCATGCCGAGTGGGAGTCTCGGCTGACGGTCTGTTTCTAGGGAGGACGATCATGCGTCATTTTCTGACTGCCGCTTTCACCGCCGCGATGCTGGCCCTGCCGGTCCATGCGGCCGAGCTGGGCGATGACGGGCTGCACAAGGAACCGTGGTTCCACGACACGTTCAAGGACATGTCGGACGATCTTGCGACTGCCAATGACGAGGGCAAGCGCTTCATGGTCATCTGGGAGCAGCGCGGCTGCATCTACTGCAAGAAGATGCACGAAGAGGTCTTCTCCGACCCCGAGATCGCGAAATACATCACCGACAACTACTACGTCGTGCAGATGAACCTCTTCGGCGATGTCGAAGTGACCGATTTCGACGGCGAGGCTTTGCCCGAAAAAGAGATGGCGATGAAGTGGGGCGTGATGTTCACGCCGACCATGATGTTCTTCCCCGAAGAGGCTTCCGACCAGCCCGCCAACAAGCAGGCCGTGGCGCAGATGCCGGGGGCTTTCGGCAAGGGCACGACGATGGCGTTGCTCGAGTGGGTAAAGACTCACGGCTATGAGAGCGGGCAGAACTTTCAGAAGTACGTTGCCGAGAAAGTTATGGCGAAGTGAGCGCTCTCTTGGCGATTCTGACAGAGTCGTGATCGCTTGCTTGCCAGTGCAGCATTCGTGCTGCACCCGCGAATGTTTCTGATTTTGCTAAAAAAATCTTGGGTATACGGCTGTATGCTTCGATATATCCGAGTGAACATATTGGAAAATATGCGGTTTTTTGAATTTATCCATTGCACCACTGTAGCGCGCTCGCTTAAAAGTGAGTCAGGGAGAGAATTTGGGAGGACTTCTATGAAACGCCACGTTGCGTGGGCCGCAATGGCCGTCACCTTCGCAGCCAGCGCCGCGATCGCAGAAACCGCGCCGATGGATGTCAAATTCACCGATGTGGGCGCGGTGGCCGAGTCGCTGACCGGCCAGCCGGGCGATGCAGCTAAAGGCGCAGAAGTCGCGGCGACCAAGTCGCTGGGCAACTGCGTGGCCTGCCATAAGGTCTCGGCGCTCGACGCGTCGTTCCAAGGCAATGTCGGCCCGGAGCTGAACGGCGCTGCCGACCGCTGGGACGAGTCGCAGCTGCGCGGCATCGTCGTCGATGCCAAGCACACGTTCGAAGGCACGGTAATGCCGGCGATGTATAAGACCGGCCCCTTCATTCGCCCCGGCGACGGGTACACCGGCAAGGCTGCGCCTGCCGATCTGCCGCCGATTTTGAATGCACGACAGGTTGAGGATGTGGTCGCTTTCTTGATGACCCTCAAGGAAGAGTGACCCTCTGAACGACAAACCCGAGAGGAGAAGATACAACATGACCATGACCAGACGTGACGCGCTGGCGCTGGCGATGGGCGGCGTTGCCGCTTCCATGCTGCCGCTGCCCGCGCTGGCCGATGCCGGTGCCGACGCCATCGCCAAGTTCACCGGCGGCGCCGATGCCGCAATGGGTGACGGCGTCACCCTGACCGCGCCGGAAATCGCCGAGAACGGGAACACCGTTCCGATCTCCGTGGATGCGCCTGGCGCAACCGAGATCGCGGTCTTCGCGACCGGCAACCCGACGCCCGACGTCGTGACCTTCAAGTTCGGTCCGTTGGCTGGCTCGCAGATGGCTTCGACCCGCATTCGCCTCTCGAAGACCCAGGACGTGATCGCTGTCGCCAAGATGGCTGACGGTAGCTTCGTTCAGGCGAAATCGACCGTGAAGGTCACCATCGGCGGCTGCGGCGGCTAAATTCGGTATCTGAGGAGACAAGACCATGAAAGGCGTGAGACCCCGCGTAAAAGTGCCGAAAAAAGCTTCGGCCGGTGACACGATCACCATCAAAACCCTGATCTCGCACCCGATGGAATCGGGTCAGCGCAAGGATAAAGACGGCAACGTCATCCCGCGCGAGATCATCAATCGCTTCACCTGCGACTTCAACGGTGAGAACGTCGTCGACGTGACCCTCGAGCCGGCGATCTCGACGAACCCCTACATCGAATTCGAGGCGAAAGTCCCGGAATCGGGTGAGTTCAAGTTCACCTGGTACGATGATGACGGCTCGACCTACGAAGACAGCCAGAAGATCGAAGTGAGCTGATCGGCCGAATGGCTAGCGGCGCGTGAGGGAGCGCGCCGCCTCACCAAGAACAGAGAACCGCGCCTGTTTGGGGAGATCGATGGGCGCGGGGCACACCCAGGGAGGACACAGAATATGACGTTGCGCACCAGCCGCACCATCCTAGCCGCCACTGCAGCCTTCGCGCTCAGCACCGCGGCGCTGCACGCCGAAATGGCTGACGACGAACTCGTCATCAACGGCGACACCCCGATCACGGTGAAGGCGCCCGCCGCCGATCACCTCGAAGGGCACCTCGACGAGGTCTATTCCGGCTGGCTCTTCCGCACGGACGAGACCCGTGCGATGGAACAGGACGACTTCGACAACCCGATCATGATCTTCGCCGAGCAAGGCCAGGAAACCTGGTCGACCGCTGACGGCTCCGAGGGCAAGTCCTGCGCGGATTGCCACGGCGACATCAGCGAAGGCATGAAAGGCGTCCGCGCCTCGATGCCGAAGGTGAACGAAGCCGGCAAACTGTGGTCGATGGAAGATTACATCAACGATTGCCGCACCAACCGCATGGGCGCCGAAGCCTGGGGCTGGGACAGCACTCCGATGCACAACATGACCACCGCAATCGCGGTCGAGTCGCGTGGCATGCCCGTCAGCGTCAAGATCGACGGCGACGCCCAGCCTTTCTGGGAGAAGGGCAAAGAGATGTACTACACCCGCTACGGCCAGCTCGAACTGTCCTGCGCGTCGTGCCACGAAGAGAACTACGGCAACTACATCCGCGCGGACCACCTGAGCCAGGGCCAGATCCAGGGCTTCCCGGTCTACCGTCTGAAGAACGCGGGCGTGGTGTCGATCCATAACCGCTTCAAAGGCTGTATCCGCGACACGCGCGCGGAAACCTACAGCCCCGGTTCGGACGAGTTCCGCAATCTTGAGCTCTACGTCGCCTCGCGCGGCCTGGGTCTCGACATCGAGGGCGGCGGCGTCCGTCCCTGACCTTTGACTTGATGCGCGGGGCAGGGGCCTCCCTGTCCCGCGCGTTTCGTTTCAACATATTCAATTTTTAATATCTGTCTGAATTTGTTTGTCAATTTACCCGAATGAAACGACCGCCGGGCGCACGGGCCCGGTGAGAAGAAGGAGACACATCGCATGATTTCCCGGCGGGAATTTCTTCAGGCGAGCTTGGCCGCCTCGACTATCCTCGGTGCTTCGGGCCTGTCGCGCTGGTCGCGCGCCATGGCGCAGCAGTCGCTGACTCAGGACCAGCTCCTGCAGTTCGAGCCGCTGGGCAACGTCACGCTGATCCACATCACCGACATCCACGCGCAAGCGATGCCGATCTATTTCCGCGAGCCGGAAATCAACCTCGGCGTGGGTGAGGCCAAGGGCCGTCCGCCGCATGTCACCGGCGCGGATTTCCTCAAGATGTTCAACATCGAGCCGAACACCCCCGATGCCTACGCGCTGACCTACGAGAACTTCACCGATCTCGCGAAGTCCTACGGCAAAATGGGCGGCATGGACCGCGTGGCGACGATCGTGAAAGCGATCAAGGCCGAGCGTCCCGACGCGCTGCTGCTCGATGGCGGCGACACCTGGCATGGCTCGATGGTCGCGCTGAAGACCAAGGGCCAGAACATGGTCGACGTCATGAACACGCTCGGCGTCGAGGCGATGACCTCGCACTGGGAATGGACCTATGGTCAGGACCGCGTGAACGAGATCGTCGACGGCCTTCCCTTCCCCTTCCTCGGCGCGAACATCTTCGACGCCGAATGGGACGAGCCCGCCTACGAGCCCTACAAGATCTTCGAGCGCAACGGCACGCAGATCGCGGTCATCGGTCAGGCCTTCCCCTACATGCCGATCGCGAACCCCGGCTGGATGTTCCCCGACTATTCCTTCGGTATCCGCGAAGAGCGCATGCAGGCGATGGTCGACGAGGTTCGTGCGAAGGGCGTCGATCTGGTCGTCTGCCTGTCGCATAACGGCTTCGACGTGGACCACAAGATGGCGAGCCGCGTGAAGGGCATCGACGTGATCCTCACCGGTCACACCCATGACGCCATTCCCGAGCCGGTCCTGGTGGGCGAGACGATCCTGATCGCCTCGGGGTCGAACGGCAAATTCGTTTCCCGCGTCGATCTCGACGTGCGCGACGGCAAGATGATGGGCTTCCGCCACAAGCTGATCCCGATCTTCTCCGACGTGATCGAGCCCGACAAAGAGATGACCGACGTCATCATGGGCCATCGCGAGCCCTACAAGGCCGAGCTCGAGGAAGTCGTGGGTGAGACGAACTCGCTGCTCTACCGCCGCGGCAACTTCAACGGCACCTGGGACGACCTGATCTGCGAAGCGATGCTGTCCGAGCAGGACGCCGAGATCGCGATGAGCCCGGGCGTGCGCTGGGGGCCCTCGCTGATCCCCGGTCAGAAAATCACCATGGAAGACGTGCTCAACGCCACTTCGATGACCTATGGCGAGAACTATCGCACCGAGATGACGGGCGAGCTGATCAAGACCATTCTCGAAGACGTGGCCGACAACATCTTCAACTCCGACCCCTACTACCAGCAGGGCGGGGACATGGTTCGTGTGGGTGGCATGGGCTACCACATCGACGTTTCGAAGCCGATCGGCGAGCGGATTTCCAACATGACGCTCCTCAAGGACGGCTCCGATATCGACCCGGCACGCAACTACGTCGTGACGGGTTGGGCCTCGGTCAACGAAGGCACCGAAGGGCCGCAGATCTGGGACGTGATCGCCGATCACCTGCGCAAGATCAAAACCGTTGACTTGAAACCGAATGACTCGGTGGTCGTGACCGGCGTTTAAGCCGGTCCCGCCCGTCGATGATTGCGCCCCGCAGGGGGTTAGAGACTGGAGGAAAACACATGGACGACAAGGAACGCCAGGGCAACCCGGCCACCAATGCCGCCCTCAGCCGCCGCGGGTTCCTCCGCGCAGGGGCTGCGGTCGGTGCGATGGCCGCAGGTGCTGGTGCCGCGCGCGCGCAAACGCAACCCGATCCGTTGATCACCGAAGTTCAGCCTTGGGCTTCGGGCTGGGGCGACGGGGTCGATGCAACCCCCTATGGCCTGCCGATCGAATTCGAAGATGACGTCATCCGCCGCAATGTCGGCTGGCTGACGGCGGATACGATTTCGTCGATCAACTTCACGCCGATCCACGCCCTCGACGGCACGATCACCCCCACCGGCTGCGCCTTCGAGCGTCACCACTCGGGCGCGATCGAGCTGAAGAAGGAAGACTACCGCCTGATGATCAACGGCCTCGTCGATAAGCCGCTGGTCTTCACCTACGAGGATCTGGAGCGTTTCCCGCGTGAGAACCGCACCTACTTCCTCGAATGCGCCGCGAACTCGGGCATGGAATGGGCTGGTGCACAGCTCAACGGTGCGCAGTTCACCCAGGGCATGATCCACAACATGCAATATTCGGGCATCCCGCTGCGGACGCTGCTCGAAGAAGCGGGGATCACCAATCTCGGCGACCAGATCAAGGACAAGTGGGTCTATGCCGAAGGCGCCGACGCGTCCTCGAACGGCCGCTCGATCCCGCTGGAGAAAGCGCTCGACGACTGTCTCGTGGCCATCAAGGCCAACGGCGAGGCACTGCGCAAGGAGCACGGCTATCCGGTGCGCCTCGTGGTTCCGGGCTGGGAAGGCAACATGTGGGTGAAGTGGCTCCGTCGCCTCGAAGTCACCGACGAGGCCGTGCAGTCGCGCGAAGAAACCTCGAAATACACCGACACGCTCGCCGATGGCACGTCGCGCAAGTGGACCTGGGTCATGGACGCCAAATCGGTCGTCACCTCGCCCAGCCCGCAGATGCCGATCAAGCACGGCAAGGGCCCGCTGGTCATCACCGGCATGGCCTGGTCGGGTCGTGGTCACATCACCAAGGTCGACGTGTCGATCGATGGCGGTGCGAACTGGCAGGAAGCCCGTCTGGCCGAGCCGGGTACCGACAAGGCGGTCTCGCGCTTCTACCTCGAGATCGACTGGGACGGTTCGGAGATGCTCCTTCAGTCCCGCGCTACCGATTCCACCGGCTACGTTCAGCCGACCAAGGACGCGCTCCGCGCGATCCGTGGCGAGAATTCGGTCTATCACAACAACGGTATCCAGACCTGGTGGGTCAAGGAAAACGGGGAGTCCGAGAATGTCGAAGTGTCGTCGTAATCTGCTGCTGGCCACGCTTCTGGCCGCTCCGCTCGTCGCGACGCCCGCTCTGGCCGAGAAATACGGTCTGGGGCGCGAAGCGCTGCCCGAGGAAATCAACGCCTGGACCGTCGAGGTCTTCCCCGATGGCAAGAACCTTCCCGAAGGGTCGGGTTCGGTTGCCGATGGCGAGAAAATCTTCGGCGACAATTGCGCGGCGTGTCACGGCGATTTCGCCGAGGGCGTCGACAACTGGCCGAAACTGGCCGGGGGCGACGGGACGCTGGCCAACAAGGACCCGGTGAAGACCGTCGGTTCCTACTGGCCCTACCTGTCGACCGTCTGGGACTATGCGCACCGCTCGATGCCGTTCGGCAACGCGCAGACGCTGACCGTCGACGAGACCTACGCCATCGTCGCCTACATCCTCTACTCGAACTATCTCGTGGAGGACGATTTCGTCCTCACGAAGGATAACTTCCTCGACGTGGAGATGCCGAACGCGGATGGGTTCATCGTGGATAACCGCGATGAGGTCGAAGTGCCGAAGTTCTCGGAAGCCGCTTGCATGAGCGACTGTAAGACCGACGTGCAGATCACCAAGAAGGCGACCATTCTCGACGTGACCCCCAATGAGGGCAACGGCGAAGACACGGCGGCTGCCGATACTTCTGCGGAAACCGACACGGCCCAAAGCGATACGGCCCAAACCGACACTGCCGAAGCTCCGGCGCAGGACGCTCCGGCGGCTGCGGAGGAAGCCAAGGCAGAGGCTGCACCGGCGGAAAGCCTCTCGGCTGACCCGGAGCTGGTCGCGGCTGGCGAGAAGGTCTTCAAGAAGTGTAAGGCCTGCCACCAAGTCGGCGAAGACGCGAAGAACCGCGTCGGTCCGGTGCTCAACGGGCTGATCGGGCGTCAGGCCGGGACGGCTGATGGCTTCAAATACTCGAGCGCGATGAAGCAGCACGGCGAGGACGGTCTGGTCTGGACCGAGCAAACGGTCGAGGAGTATCTCGCCGATCCGAAGGGCTACATTCCGAAGAACCGGATGTCCTTCGCCGGTCTGAAAGACCCCGAAGACGTCAAGGCGGTGCTCGCCTACATCGAGAGCCAAGGTGGCTAATACCCTCCCCGGGCGGGGGCTTCGGTCCCCGCTCACTTAAACCGACAGGGGCCTTCCGCCTGATCGTGTTTCGACGCCCGCGCTCCCCGCGGGCGTCTTTTCATTTCGTGCCGCGTCTGGCTTGTCTTCCGCCGGCGGGGTTGCAGCCCGCCGCTCCCCGGGGATACTTGCACCAAACCAAGGGGGCAGGAATGGATCTGGAAGCACGCGCGCGCGAATTGTTCGACATCGGGGTGAAGACGGCCGACCCGGCAGCGGGGGTGACCCGCGCGATGGGATGGGCGATGGACAACCCGCCGGGGCCGGGCGGGCGCTGGCAGGTGATCGCGCTCGGCAAGGCGGCGCTGGCGATGACTGCCGCGGCGCTGGACGCGCTGCCCGCGGAGGCGCAGGCGCTGGTCGTGACCAATCCCGAAAATGCCGAAGCGGCTACCCCGCGCGCGGGCGTCACGCTGATCGCGGGCGACCACCCGGTGCCGGGAGACGGCAGCGAGCGGGCAGGGCGCGCGATTCTGGAGTGCTTGCAGGGCTGTGGGCCGGAGGATCGGGTTCTGGCGCTGATCTCCGGCGGCGGCTCCGCGCTGGCCGTCGCCCCCGCCGAGGGGCTGAGCCTGTCGGACAAGGCCGAAGTCAGCCGCCTGCTGCTCGGCTGCGGGGCGGATATCACGCAGATGAACCTGATCCGCCAGCAACTGTCCCAGCTCAAGGGCGGCGGCTGGCTGCTCGCCAGCGCGGCCCCCGTGACCGGCCTGATCCTGTCCGATGTGCCGGGCGACGATCTGCGCGTGATTGCCTCGGGGCCGACGGTCGAGCCGATCGGCACGCGGGCCGAGGCGGCGCAGCTCTGTCGTGATCTCGGAATCTGGGAGGCGCTGCCCGCCCCTGTGCAGGCGCATTTGGAAGCCTCCGGCGCCGAGCCCGCGCTCCCCGCTGCCCGCAACCGTCTGATCGGGGCGAACGGTCTGTCGGTCGCGGCGATGGTCTCGGCAGGGGCCGAGGCGGCGCCCTTCGCGCTGGATGGGGACGTGGCCGATCTTGCGCCGCAGATCGTGGCTCTGCTGCGCGATATGCCCGCAGGCGCTTTGGTCATGGGCGGGGAGACCACCGTGACGATCAAGGGCGACGGGCGCGGCGGGCGCAATCAGGAGCTCGCTCTGCGCGTGGCTTGTGCGGCGGAAGCGGCCGGGATCGAGGGCGCGTGGCGCTTCCTCTCGGGCGGCACCGATGGCCGTGACGGTCCGACGGATGCGGCGGGCGGTCTCGTGGGGCCGCAGACCTGCGCGGCGGCGCGGGCGGCGGGCGTCGACTGCGATGCGGCGCTTGCGCGCAACGACAGCTATCACGTCCTGCAAGCGGCGGATGCGCTGCTGATGACGGGGGCGACCGGCACGAATGTGGCCGATCTCGCGGTTCTGGTGAAAGGCTAGCTTAGCCGCGCTCTGCTTCGGCAGAGCGCATCATCGGGCGCAGGCGGAGATAGACTTCGCGAATTGCGGCGACGGTGATGATCGCGAGAGCGAGGGTGTCGAAAGCAACCATGCGTGTTTTCCTCGTAACGAAGCCTGAGTGGCGCGGCCTGAACGGCGGGCGCCCTCGGAGCCTCGGCAAAGATTGAGGCACGAAAAAGGCAGGATCACGACGATTGCGGGCCGCGCCCGCTCAGCGTTCGAGGATCAGCGTGCCCCGCGCGAATTCCACCTTCGCGAAGCGGGTGAGATAGGTCATGCCCAGAAGCGAGGTATCCATCGAGCCGCGATTGACCACGGCGCGCAGGTTGCTGTCGTGGATCGGCCCCAGATCGAAGCGCTCCAGGCGCACCGGCGCGGTCGCGACGATGCCGTTGGCGGTGCGCGCCTGCCCGATATAGGCGAGATCGGAAGTGTGGATGCCCGCGCGCTCGGCGGCGCGCTGGGTCAGCACGATCTGGCTCGCGCCGGTATCGACGACGAAGCGGATCGGCGTGCCGTTGACCTCCGCGGTGAGGTAATAATGCCCGTCGGGCGCTTGCGGCACCTCGATCCGGCCATCGCGCATCACCGCCTGATCGGGAATCGTCACTTGCCGCTGGATATCGGTCCAGAGCCCGACCGCGGCGAGCGTGCCGAGAAAGATCAGCCCCCAGATCGCGGCCTGTTGCATGGTGCGCCCGGGGCGGCGGCGGATTTCGAGCACGAAATACCCGCCCACGGCGACGAGCAGGAGGCTCAGATAGACCAGCCGTCCCCAGTTTTCGCTGATGATCGTCTCCACCATGATCCTCGTTACCCCTACCGATCTCTTTCAGATAGGTCCGCGCAGGTGACTTTCCCAGAGGGCGGATTGCCTCAGCCGGTCGGGACGCCGCCCATCAGCCCCGCACCGTGCAGCCCGTCGAGGATGAACTGGATCGCCAGCGCGGCCAGCAGCATCCCCAGCAGCCGGGTGACGACCATCGTGCCGGTGCGCCCCAGCGCGCGCTCGATCGGCGTTGCCAGCAGGAACATCACGAGCACGCAGCCCAGCACCAGAAGCATCATGGCGATGATCGCCACGACATGCAGCCAGTCGCCGCCCTCGCGCCCTGCCAGCAGGATCATCGTGGCCATCGCGCCGGGGCCGGCCAGCAGCGGCGTCGCCAGCGGGAAGACGGACGGATCGGTCTCGGGGTCGGCCTCGTGCTCCTCGCCCTGCGCCTCGCGGCGCTTGGTGCGGCGTTCGAACAGCATGTCGAGCGCGGTGAGGAACAAAAGCACCCCGCCCGCGATGCGGAAGGCGGGCATGGAGATGCCGATCCCGGCGAGGATCTTGTCGCCGAAGATGCCGAACAGCGTCAGCAGCACGGCGGCAATGATGAGCGCGCGGAAGGCGATGCGCAGACGCGCGCGGTGGCTTTCGCCCAGCGTCAGCGCGATGAAGACCGGGGCCAGACCGATTGGATCGATGATGACGAAAAGCGTCACGAAAGCAGTGATGTATTCGGCACCGATCACGTGGGGGCATCCCTTCCAAGTTTCGCGGGCGAGCCTAGCGTCATCCCCGATCCCCCGCCAGTCCTTCCCCGGCGTCTTCGGGAGAGGCTTCGACGGGCGCAGAGGGCAGGGCGGCGCGGATCTTCGCGGCCAGGCTCGCGGCCCCTCCGGCAAGGCGCGGATCGTCCACCGCCTCGGCCAGATCGAGCAGGTGATCGAGTGCGGCCAGCTCTTCGCGGGTCAGCACCAGAGGCGGTAGCCCCACCGCCCGGCGCAGGATGTAGCCCACGCCGCGCTCGCCCTCGACAGGCACCCCATAGGCCGAGATTTCCGCCATGTCGCGCCAGATCGTGCGGGCGGAAACGCCCAGCCGCTCGGCCAGATCGCTGGCACGATGCATCTTGCCGTCGCGCAGGATAGCGATGATCTGTTGCAGCCGCTCGTCGCGGGTCATGGGGTTCTCCGATCGGGTCGCGAGAAGGGTAACGCGAGGGAGGGCAACTGACAATGAACTGTCAGTAATCTGCCCCTCAAAGCCCCGTTTGGGCGGAATCGCTCTAGGATTGAGGCCCGCATGATCCTAAAACTCGGGACCGACATAAGGCGCGGGCGGCGGGCCCGTGACCAGAGGAGAGACAACAATGCTCAACAATATCGGCCTTCCCGGCCTTCTTCTGATCGCCGTCGTGGTTCTGGTTCTTTTTGGCCGCGGCAAGATTTCCTCGCTCATGGGTGAAGTCGGCAAGGGCATCACCGCCTTCAAGAAAGGCGTGAGCGACGGCTCGAAAGAAATCGAGGACGGCACCGTCGACGAGGCACGTGACGTGACCCCGGCTGACGAAGTCCAGAAAGAAAAAGACAAGGCCTGAGCCTGATCGCATTCGGGGGTTGCGGGCTGGTGCCCGTTTGCCTTTGCGTCCTCAATCGGCCGGAGGCCTGAGCACTCATGTTAGACATCGGTTGGAGCGAGCTTCTGCTGATCGGCGTCGTGGCGCTGATCGTCGTGGGGCCGAAGGATCTGCCCAAGATGTTCCACCAGCTTGGCCGCATCACTGCGAAGGCCAAGGCGATGGGGCGCGAGTTTTCGCGGGCGATGGAAGATGCGGCGAAGGATACCGGGCTTGATGAAGCCGCGGGCTCCGTGCGCGATCTGAAATCGCTGGCGTCCAAGAAATCGCTCGGGCTCGACGCGCTGGAAAAAGCGACCGATGCGTTCGAGAAATGGGAGCCGGGCCGGTCCGAGAGTGGGAAGACCTCGCTCAAGCCCGATCCCGAGGCGGAGCCGCCCAAGCCTGAGGCAGCTCAACCCGAGGCGAGCCCGGCCGAGACGGCCAAACCCGAGACATCCAAGACGGCAAGCAAGCCGGCGGCCAAGCCCGCTGCGAAGAAAGCCGCGCCGAAGACCGCAGCCAAGACTGGCGCCAAGACGACTGGCACCAAGACGGGCACTTCGACCGCAGCGAAATCCAGCGCCAAGCCGGCAACCAAGTCGAGCAGTAAACCCGCCGCGAAAACCGGTGCCAAACCGGCGGCCAAAAAGACGGCGGCGAAGAAACCCGCCGCGAAGAAGGGTGACGCATGAGCGACAATAACGAGATCGAGGAAAGCTCGGCCCCGCTGATCGAGCACCTTGCCGAACTGCGCACGCGCATCCTCTATTCGCTGGGGGCCTTCATCGTCGCGATGGTGGTCTGCTACACGGTCTGGAACCCGATCTTCAACTTCCTGACCCGCCCGGTCTGCTCGGCACTGGAATCGCGCGGCGAGCAATGCGGCCTCTACCTGATCAAGCTGCAGGAAGGCTTCTTCGTCGCGATCAACATCTCTTTCCTCGGCGGTTTTGCCCTGGCTTTCCCGATCATCGCCTATCAGATGTGGCGGTTCGTGGCGCCGGGCCTCTATCGCAACGAGAAGAACGCGTTCCTGCCCTTCCTGATCGCCTCGCCGGTGATGTTCTTCCTTGGCGCGGCGTTTGCCTATTACATCATCCTGCCGCTGGCCTTTAACTTCTTCCTCGGCTTCCAGCAGGGCGAGATCGGCGCGACTTCGGGCGCGAACGAGATGGCCGCCATCGGGTTCCAGGGCTCGGTACAGGAATATCTCAACCTGACGATCAAGTTCGTCATGGCCTTCGGGATCTGTTTCCAGCTGCCCGTGCTGCTGTCGCTGATGGGCAAGGCGGGGCTGGTGTCCTCCGAAGGTCTCGGCAACATGCGCAAATACGCGGTGGTCGCGATCCTCGTGGTGGCGGCAATTGCCACGCCCCCGGATGTGATCAGCCAAGTCATTCTGTTCACTGTGGTTTACGGTCTCTACGAGATTTCCATCCAGCTCGTGAAACGGATCGAGAAGACCCGCGAAGCCCGGATGCGCGCTGAAGGCACCTGGATCGACCCCGACGAGTGGGACGAGGACGAGGACGAAGAGGACGAGAAGGACGGCAAGGCATGAGTGACGCGGCGCTGAACCGGATCGCCACGGCGCTGGAGCGGCTCTCGCCCGCTCCGCAGCCCGCGCCCGACTTCGCCTCGGCCAGCGCGTTCATCTGGCACACGGCGCCGGATCGGCTGGAGCCCGTGCCGCAGGTGAACCGCGTCGACCTCAGCCTGCTGCACGGCATCGACCGCTCGCGCGAAACGCTGCTGGCCAACACGCTGCAATTCGCGCGCGGTGCGGCGGCGAACAATGCGCTGCTGTGGGGCGCGCGCGGGATGGGGAAGTCCTCGCTCGTGAAAGCGGCCCACGCGGCAGCGGTGGCCGAGGGGCTGCCGCTCAAGCTGGTGGAGCTTGCGCGCGAGGATCTGCCCTCTGTCGGCCGTCTGCTCGCGCATCTGCGCGACGCGCCCGAGATGCGCTTCATCCTGTTCTGTGACGATCTCTCGTTCAGCCATGACGATCAGCATTACAAATCGCTGAAAGCAGTGCTGGATGGCGGGATCGAGGGGCGGCCCGCGAACGTGATCCTCTATGCCACGTCGAACCGGCGTCACCTGATGCCGCGCGACATGATCGAGAACGAGCGTTCGACCGCGATCAGCCCGTCCGAGGCGGTGGAGGAGAAAGTCTCGCTGTCGGATCGTTTCGGGCTGTGGCTGGGCTTCCACCCGTGTTCGCAGGACGAATACCTCACGATGATCCGCGGCTATTGCGACAGCTATGGCGTGGAGATTGCCGACGAAGACCTGCGCGCCGAGGCCATCGAATGGCAGGCCACGCGCGGGGCGCGTTCGGGCCGCGTGGCATGGCAGTATTTCACCGATCTGGCCGGGCGGCGCGGCGTCGCGCTGTAAGCGCGCCTCGCCGCATAACTGGCGTCGCGGGCAGGGGGCTCAGACCCCCAGCCGATCGCGCAGCGCGTACCACCACGACCCCGCGACCGAGTAGGGCACACGGAAGGTGCGCCCGCCGGGGAACGGGATCCACGGCAGTTTCGCAAACGTGTCGAACCGGGTCAGATCGCCGTTGATCGCCTCCGACAGGATGCGTCCGAAAGTGTGCGACCCGGTGACGCCGTGGCCCGAGTAGCCATGCGCGAAATAGGTGTTCTGCCCGATCCGGCCCATCTGCGGCACACGGCTAAAGGACAGCGCGAAATTGCCCGACCAGGCGTAGTCGATCTTCGTGCCCTTCAGCTGCGGGAAGACCTTCTCGAGGTTCTTCCAGAGCTTCGCCTTGATGTCCTTCGGGTCCGCCCCGCCATAGACCGTGCCGCCACCGAACAGCAGGCGGTTGTCGGCAGACATGCGGTAATAGTCGAGGATGTAGCGCACGTCCTCGATACAGGCGTCAGACGGCATCAACTCGTGGGCCTTCGCTTCGCCCAGCGGCTCGGTCGCCATGACCTGCGTCGAGACGGGCATCACGCGGCGCTCCAGCGTGGGCACCACATGGCCGAGATAGGCATTGCCACACAGCACCAGCGTCTTCGCGGTGATCTGGCCCTTCGCGGTCCTGATGACCGGGCGCGCGGCGTCGGTATCGACGGACGTGACGGGCGACATCTCGTAGATCGTGCCGCCGAGTTTCTCGACTGCCGCCGCCTCGCCAAGCGCGAGGTTGAGGGGATGCAGATGGCCGCCCTTATGGTCGATCATGCCGCCTGCATAGAGGTCGGAATTCGCGTGCTCGCGCATCTGCTCGCGGCTCAGCATCTCCTGGCTTTCGATGCCGTAGCTGCGCCAGAGCTTCCAGCGCGCTTCCAGCTCTTGCATGTGCTTCGCCGTCAGCCCCGCGAAGACATTGCCCGGCTTCAGGTCGCATTGGATGTCATAGGTCGCGACGCGCTCGCGGATGATGTCGCCGCCTTCCATCACGAGGCCTGCCACGAAATTCGCGGTGTCCTGCCCGTAGCGGCTCTCGATCACGTCGAGGCTGGCGTTCAGCCCGTTCACGACCTGACCGCCATTGCGGCCCGAGGCGCCCCAGCCGATGCGTGCGCCTTCGACGACGGTGACGCTGTAGCCCTTCTCCGCCAGATGCAGCGCGGTTGAGAGGCCCGAGAAGCCTGCGCCCACGACGCAGATATCGGCCTCCTGTTCGCCCACCAGTTCCGCGCGCAAAGGGGCCGGATTGGCCGAAGCCGCGTAGTAGCTGCCGGTGTGGCTGCCGTCGCCCGCATAGGGGTGGGTCTGATGGGTCATGTCGCGCACTCGTCTGAAAGGGGCGTTTGGCATTCGGTGCCACGCGCCGCGCCCGAGCGCAAGCGGGGCTCAGCCCGCCCGCGTCAGCATCCCGAACAAATCGCGCGGATCGTCGGGGTCTGCCATAAGATCGAGCATCTGCGCGTAGTCGCCATCCTTCACGCGGTCATGGATGTAGCGCAGCGCGCTGAAATCCTCGATCGCGAAGCCCACGGAATCGAACAGCGTGATCTGTTTCGCGTCGCGACGGCCCTCGGCCTCGCCGCGCATGACTTTCCACAGCTCGGTCACGGGGTGGTCCTCGTCGAGCGCCTGGATCTCGCCCTCGATGCGGGTCTGCGGCGGGTATTCGACGAAGATTTCCGAGCGGGTAAGGATGTCGCGATGCAGTTCGGTCTTGCCGGGGCAGTCGCCGCCGATCGCGTTGATGTGGATGCCGGAGCCGACCATGTTGTCGGTCAGGATCGTCGCATATTGCTTGTCGGCGGTGCAGGTGGTGATTACCTGCGCGCCCTCGACGGCTTCCTCGGCCGAGCGGCATTTGGTGACGCTGAACCCCTGCGCGATCAGGTTCTTCGCGGCCTTCTCGGTCGCCGTCGGGTCGATGTCATAGAGCCGCAACGTGTCGATGCCGCAGATCGCGCGGAAGGCCAGCGCCTGAAACTCGCATTGCGCGCCATTGCCGATCATGCCCATGACGCTCGCGCCTTTCGGGGCGAGGTATTTGCCCACCAGCGCCGAGGTCGCCGCGGTACGCAACGCCGTCAGCATCGTCATCTCGGTCATCAGCAGCGGGTAGCCCGTCGCGACCGAGGACAGCACGCCGAAGGCCGTCACGGTCTGGTGCCCGGTGCGTCCGTTCTTTGGGTGGCCGTTGACGTATTTGAAGCCGTAATTCTCGGCGTCCGCGGTCGGCATCAGCTCGATCACGCCCTCCGCAGAATGGCTTGCCACGCGCGGCGTCTTGTCGAAATCCGGCCAGCGGCGGAAATCCTCTTCGATATAGGCGGCGAGGTCGCGCATCACCTGTTCGGGGCCGATCTCGTTCACCAGCTTCATCATGTTGGCGACGGAAACGAAGGGCACGAAGGCCAGTTTGGAGGGGGCGAGAGGGGACATATCCATCAAAAGCTCCGTGTCATGCGGTCGAGAACGCGGCGGCCAAAGAGGCTGGCGGCGAGGTCGCACAGCAGTTTCGCCGTGCGGCCGCGTTCGTCGAGGAAAGGGTTGAGCTCGACAATGTCGAGCGAGGTCACGAGGTCGCTGTCGCCGACCTCTTCCATGATCAGATGCGCCTCGCGGAACGTGGCGCCGCCCGGCACGGTCGTGCCGACGGCGGGCGCGATGCCGGGGTCGAGGAAATCGACGTCGAAGCTGACATGCAGCAGGCCGTTGGCTTCGCGCACGCGGTCAAGGAAGGCGCGCAGGGGCGCCAGCACGCCGGTCTCGTCGATGGCGCGCATGTCATGGACTTCCAAGCCGATCTGCTTGATGTGCTCGCGTTCCGCCGGATCGACCGAGCGGATGCCCATCATGCAGAAATTCTTCGGATCGATGCTGGCCTCCAGCGGCGGGAAGGCCTCGAAATCGGGTTGGCCGGTGACATAGGCCACCGGGGTGCCGTGCAGGTTGCCGCTGGTCGTCGTCTCCAGCGTGTGCAGGTCCGGGTGCGCGTCGAGCCACAGGACGAACAAGGGGCGATCTTGCGTCTTCGCGTGCCGCGCAAGGCCGCTTAGCGTGCCTGCGGCCAGCGCGTGATCGCCGCCGATGAAGATCGGGCGGTCATGGGTCTGCGCGGCGTCGAAAGCCGCCTGCGACAGCGCCTCGATCCAGGCACGGGTTTCGGCCAGATCGTGGATCGCGGGGTTCTTGTGCGGCACCGGCTCTTGCGGGGGAATCGACAGGTCGCCCAGATCATCCACCTCCCAGCCCAGCTCGGTCAGGATGTCGCCCAGCCCCGCGATGCGCAGGCTGGCCGGTCCCATGATGCAGCCGGGTTGCGAAGCGCCAGTTTGAATAGGCGCGCCCAGAATCGAAACTGTGCGTGTCATCGAGATCTCCCTTGTTGGTCTTAGTCTGACGAAATGGCGCAGAGGTTTCGCTTGTCAATTTGCGCAAAACGGAACTAAATTTGTGCAAAACGATCAAAGTACTACGCAAAACGGAGGGAGCATGCAGCTCGACGATACGGACCGTGCGATCCTCGCGGCTCTGCGCGACGATGCGCGGCTCTCCATCACCGATCTGGCGCTGCATGTCGGCGTCTCGCGCACCACTGCCCGGACACGTCTGGAGGCGTTGATCGCCTCGGGGCAGATCCGCCGCTTCACGATCGAGACGGAGACCGACGTCGAAGGGCAGGTGCGCGCGATTACGATGGTGGAATTACAGGGCAAGATGTCGCGCGCGGTGATCCGGGCGCTGCATCGCATCCCCGAAGTCGCGACGGTCTTCGCGACCAATGGCAACTGGGATCTGGTGGCGGAAATCCGGGCCGAGACCCTGGGCGAATTCGACCGGGCCTTGCGCGATATTCGGGAAATTCCGGGGGTGCTCAACAGTGAGAGCTGTCTGCTGCTTGCGCCTGTCGCGGGATGAGCGGGCAGGGCGTGCGGGCGGGCCGGAACATCTCCGGCCCGCCGCGCGAGATCAATTGAGGTAGGGCATCGGATCGACGGAATCGATCCCCTTGCGGACCTCGAAATGGAGATAGCCCTGATCGCCGGACGCGACCTTCGCGATGGTCTGGCCGCGCTTGACGCTCGCGCCTTTTTTCACCGTGATGCCGGTCACGTTGTAATAGACCGTCACCAGATTGTCGGGATGCTTGATCGCGAGGAAGGCGACATCGTCGGTGTCCTGGCTGATCAGCAGCACGGTGCCGCTCTCGGCGGCTTTCACCGAAGTTCCGGCCGTGGCCGAGATATCCACGCCGTCGTTCGAGCCCTTCTTGTAGGGGCGGATGATCGAACCCGGCACCGGCATCGCCATCTTCGACGTGTCCGACGCCTTGGTGCGATCGGTGCTCATGTCCGGAGTCTTCGTCTTGACCGGCTCGGACGCTTTCGGCGGTGTCTTCTGGGGCAGGGGCTCTGCCGCCGAGGGCGGCACCGGGGTCGGCGAACCGGTGCCCGGCGCAGTCGTCGCCGTCGCGGTCTCGACCTTCGCAGGCTGGCGGCTCGACGCGACCGGGATGATCAGCACCTGACCTTCACGCACGCGCAGGTCGTTCGGCAGCCCGTTCCACTCGGCCAGCGCCTTCACCGGCACCGAGTAGTAGCGCGCGATGGAATAGGCGGTCTCGCCGCGTGCGACCTTGTGGCGGATCGGCTCGGCGCTGTTGGTGGAGACCGGGGCCGAGGCCGGCGTCGGTTTGGCGGGCTGGTTCGCCTGCGATCTATCGATCGCGTTCGAGGCGAGCGAGGTGATGTCGATCGTCTCAGAGGTCAGGGCACTGGAGTTGCCCGGCGTCGTGGAGCCGCCCGTGGTCGCGACCTTGTTGGGCAGGGCCAGCACTTCGCCCGCGTTCAGCACCGCATCGGGCGAGACCGCGTTGTAGCGAGCCAGCGCGCCGGGATCGGTGCCGATCCGCTGCGCGACGGAATTGACCGTATCGCCGCGGCGCGCCACGACGACCTGATAATTCGGGTAGGTGATGATGCCCTGATCATTCGGGCGGGGGCGGTCCTGCACCGCCTGCCGGGCGGCGGCGCTCGTGTCGAGCCCGCCATTGCCATAGCCGCGCATGTCCAGATCGAACCCGTTCGGGTTACAGGCGGCCAACGCCGTCAGCGCGACTCCACCTGCCAGGATCAGCCGCAGCCGGGAAATCTTCGTTGCCATCCGCTCGTCCTCACTGTCTCTCAGACCTCTTCGGGGTCCGTTCTTACCTGCCACTTAGTCGTTTGCCACGCCCTCTACGAGGGGAACAAAGCGCACCGGACGTAATTCTTCGTAATCGAAACCCGTCTCGAGCCGGCGCACCCGGATCAGGCTTTGCACCGTGTCCGACTGGCCCACGGGTAGAACCATGATACCCCCGATCTTCAGCTGGGCCAAGAGCGGCCCGGGAGGGTCTTCCGCAGCGGCAGTCACGATGATTCGATCAAAGGGCGCCTGATCGGGCAGCCCGTGCGAGCCGTCCCCGGAAATCGCGACGATATTGGTGAGCCGCAGCGCGGTGAAGACGCCTTCGGCCTCGCGCACCAGCCTGCGGTGTCGGTCCACTGTATAGACGCGACGGGCGAGCTGGCTCAGGATCGCGGCCTGATAACCCGAGCCGGTGCCAATCTCGAGCACGGTGTCGCGTGAACCCACATCCGCGGCTTGCGTCATCAGCCCGACGACCGAGGGCTGCGAAATCGTCTGCCCGCAGGCGATCGGCAGCGGCATATCCTCATAGGCGCGATCGGCGAAAATGCCGCGCACGAACTGGCCGCGGTCGATCCCCTCCATCGCGTGCAGGGTGCGCGCGTCGGTCACGCCCTTGGAACGCAGTGCGAAGAGGAACCGCATCTTGCGCTCGGCCAGATCCTCTTCCGCACCCTCGCTCATCCCAGACGGGCCTCCAGATCGGCGATCACGTCATGTGCCGTCAGATCGGCGCGCATCGGCGTGACCGAGATATAGCCGTCGAGATTGACAGCCGCATCGGTGCCCGGCTGCGTCGGCGTGTGCTGCGGGCCGCCCTTGATCCAGAGGAAACGCCGCCCCGAGGGCGCGTGATGCGCCTCGGTCGAGAAGAAGCAATCCTTGCGGAAGCCCTGGGCTGCGACCTTGTGGCCTTTGACGTCCTTGGCCAGCACCGGCGGGAAATTGACGTTGTAGAAGACCCGGTAATCGCCATCGTCCCAGATGCCCTGATCGATAAGCTTGCGCACGAGCGCCGCGCCATGGACCCGGGCTGCCTCGAACATGTCGGGGGCGTTGAAGACCTCGGGGCCGATGAATTGCGACAGGGCGATCGCGGGCACGCCTTGCAGCGCCGCCTCCATCGCGCCGCCCAATGTGCCGGAATAAAGCGCGTTATCGGCGGAGTTGTTGCCCCGGTTCACGCCCGAGAGCACCAGATCAGGTCGCTGCTCCTCCAGCACGTCGTAGAGCCCAGCCATCACGCAATCGGCGGGGCTGCCCTCGGCTGCGAAACGGCGCTCTGCCAGTTTCGAGATCATCATCGGTCGGGTGTAGGAGATGCAATGGCCGACGCCCGATTGCTCGAAGGCCGGCGCGACCGTCCAGACCTCGCCATCGGGGCCTGCAAGTTCTTCGGCGATCTCGCCCAGAACGGCCAGTCCCGGTGCGTCGATCCCGTCGTCATTGGTGATGAGAATACGCATGTTGCCCCCAGTTCGCCGTCGCGTCACCCGATGCTTACCGTGCGGCGGATGAAGGGTAAAGCGGGGGCGGGCGACAGTGCGGATGTGTCGCCAAAGCGCCGCAGCCGAAGGCCAATTCGGCGGCGCTTTGGTCGTTCTCAGAGCGTGTCGAGGATGCGCCGCGCCTCGGCGTGGCGGTCCGTCAGCGCATCGCGATCTTCGCCGGGGAAGAACCGTCCGCGCAGCGCGGTCGCCATCGGTGCAGGCTCCGCAATCATCACGCGCGGCCCGATTTTCACCGTCTCAGCCTGCCACGAGCGCAGCATTGCCATCTGCGCGGCTTTCGTAGCTCCATAGATGCCGAAGAATTTCTGGCCCGCACGCGGATCGTCGAAGGCCAGCGCGGTGCCCTCGCGTGCAAGCAGCAGCGGCTCCATCAGCCCGATGAGCTGCGCGGTCGCGGTCACGTTCACCTTGACCGAATTGGCCAGCTCCTTCGCGTCGATATGCCCGGTCGGCGAGAGCGGCGCGGCATGGATCGCCGTGTGCACCCAAAGATCGAGCCCGCCCCAGCGCGCGCCGATCGACTGCGCGAGATGCGCCATCTGATCGGGCTCGGTCACGTCGAGCGGACCGAGCGAGGCCGTGCCGCCCTTCGCCTGAATGCGGTCGTCAAGCTCTTCCAGCGCGCCGGTGGTCCGTGCGACGGCCATGACGTGCCAGCCATCTGCGGCCAAAGCTTCGGCGATCGCCCCGCCAAGGCCACGCGAAGCGCCTGTGACAAGCGCCAGTTTCTTGCCCTGCGAAGGGTCTTGGGTCTGATCCGTGCTCATGGCGCGTTTCTTGCCACCACACCCGGCGTCGCGCAAGCGTGCAGATGCACGTCCCGCGCCTTTCCCGCTGTTTTGCAAACTGACGGGCGAGCGCGTTGGGCAGCTTTACAGTGCCGCCCTCCTGACCCGGGGCAGCGCTATTCTGTGTCCTGAAGTCGGGCGAGGGCGGCGGCGCACATGCCCGCGCTCAGCCATTGGCATTCGGCGCAGATCGTCTGGTGCACATCGGCGGGCAGGGCGGCCATCCGCTCCAGCGCCTCGCCCCATGTCAGCACATCGCCCGGTGTAATATCCAACGCCTCGGCATGGGCCGCGTCCAGCCGGTCGATCTTCGCCTGTGCAGTGCAGCCCGATCCGCGCCGCGACGGGCAGGGGCCGCAGATATCATCCGCCGCGCCCACCACCTCGATCTCCACCGCCGCGCCGTCCGCGCGCCGCAGGCGTCCTTCGACGATCTCGGTCATATTCGCGGTGAAGAGATCCGAATATCCCTTCCCCTCGAAGCCAAGCGAGCAGAGGAAATGATGCGGGCGATATGTCAGACGGTCAGCCATGTCTTCGCTCTTGGGTAAATATCCCGGGGGATGAATGGCGCAGCCAGAAGGGGGCAGCGCCCCCTTTTCCCGGTATCAGAATAGAAAATGGGCCGGAAGGTCTCCCCTCCGGCCCGCAATGATTTGGCTTACGCTCAGCGCTTGGCGATATCGACGTAATCGCGATAGGTCGCGCCGGTGTAAAGCTGACGCGGGCGACCGATCTTGCCGGTCGGATCTTCGATCATCTCTTTCCACTGCGAGATCCAGCCGACGGTGCGCGAGAGCGCGAAGATCGGGGTGAACATCGAGGTCGGGAAGCCCATCGCCTCGAGGATGATGCCCGAGTAGAAGTCGACATTCGGATAGAGCTTCTTCGAGACGAAATAGTCGTCCTCCAGAGCGATCTTCTCGAGTTCCTTAGCGACCTGAAGGGTCTCGTTGTCGTGGATGCCGAGCAGGTCGAGAACCTCGTCCGCCGATTCCTTCATGACCTTCGCGCGCGGGTCGAAGTTCTTGTAGACGCGGTGGCCGAAGCCCATCAGGCGGAAGGGATCATCCTTGTCCTTGGCGCGCTTGATGTATTCCGGGATCTGATCGACGGTGCCGATTTCGCGCAGCATCTCGAGGCAGGCCTGGTTTGCGCCGCCGTGGGCGGGGCCCCAGAGGCAGGCGATGCCGGCTGCGATACAGGCGAACGGGTTCGCGCCCGAGGAGCCTGCCAGACGCACGGTCGAGGTCGAGGCGTTCTGCTCGTGATCGGCATGGAGCGTGAAGATACGGTCCATCGCCTTCGCGAGCGCCGGCTCGATCTTGTAGTCTTCGGCCGGGACCGAGAAGCACATATGCAGGAAGTTCTCGGCGTAGCTCAGCTCGTTCTTCGGATAGACGAAGGGCTGACCGATCGAATACTTGTAGGCCATCGCGGCGATCGTCGGCAGCTTCGCGATCAGACGGATCGAAGCGACTTCGCGCTGCCACGGGTCCGAAATGTCGAGGCTGTCGTGATAGAAGGCCGAGAGCGCGCCCACGACGCCGACCATGGTCGCCATCGGGTGGCTGTCACGGCGGAAGCCCTGGAAGAATTGCTTCATCTGCTCGTGGATCATCGTGTGACGGGTCACGCGATATTCGAAATCTTCCATCTGCTGCTTGCTCGGCAGTTCCCCGTAGAGAAGCAGGTAGCACACTTCGAGATAGTGCGATTCCGAGGCGAGCTGGTCGATCGGGTAGCCGCGATACAGCAGCTCGCCCTTGCCACCATCGATGAAGGTGATCTTGGACTCGCAGGCTGCGGTCGAGGTGAAGCCCGGATCGTAGGTGAAGACGTCGGCTTGACCGTAGAGCTTGCGGATATCGAGCACGTCGGGACCAGCCGAGGGCGAGAGCACGGGAAGCTCATAGGTTTGTCCGTCAAGCGAGAGCGTGGCGGTCTTCGAGTTGTCTGCCATGTAAATTCCCTTTCATCCTCCGGCTGGGCCGCGCCGGTCTATCGCGTCCGGACAGGCGTCCGGAGAGGGCGGCCAGGCCTCAGGCCGCCTGATCGTCGAGTCGTGCCAGAGTTTCCTCTTGGCCCAAAACGAGCATCATATCGAATACGCTGGGGGTAGCCGCTCGCCCCGCCAAGGCCGCCCGCATCGGAGCAGCGACCTTCCCAAGGCCCAGTCCGTGCGCTTCGGCAACCTGTCCGACGGCGGCTTCCAGGTCTTCCCGCGACCAATTAGCGCGTTGCAGCGCAAAGGTCAATTCACTCAGTATACCACGGGATACATCATCGAGCGCCTTGGCCGCTTTCTCTTCGATCTCGATCGGGCGCTGCGTCAGCGAGAAATGCGCCTTTTCAAGGAGTTGCGGGAGCATTTTTGCCGAGCCCTTCACGATGGGAAGCGTGCGCATAAGCGCAGTTTTCTGTGCGTCACCCAGCGGGGGTTTTTCTGCAGCTGCGAGATAACCTTCGATTTCGCGCAGCAATTCGGCCTCATCGGTGATGGCGATATGCTGGCCGCAGATATTTTCGAGCTTCTTGAAATCGAGCCGCGCCGGCGCCTTGTTGATGCCGGTGATGTCGAACCATCCCTTCGCCTGATCGTCGGTGAAGAATTCGTCGTCGCCATGGCTCCAGCCGAGCCGCGCGAGGTAGTTGCGCATCCCCGTCGCGGGATAGCCCATCGCCTGATACTGCTCGAGGCCGACCGCGCCGTGGCGCTTCGACAGCTTCTTGCCGTCGGGGCCGTGGATCAGCGGGATATGCGCGAAGGTGGGCACGTCCCAGCCCATCGCGCGATAGACCAGCATCTGCCGCGCGGCATTGACGAGATGGTCGTCCCCGCGGATCACATGGGTCACGCCCATATCATGGTCATCGACGACAACGGCCAGCATGTAGGTGGGTGTGCCATCAGAACGTAAACAAATCATGTCATCGAGCTGATCGTTGCGGATCGTCACCTCGCCCTGCACGGCGTCGGTGATTACGGTCGTGCCCTCGCGGGGCGCTTTCAGACGGATCACATAGGGCGCATCCGGATGCGTCGCGGGATCGGCATCGCGCCACGGCGAGGGGAACATCTGCCCCTTGTTCTCCGGGTCCTCGCGGAAGGCCGCGATCTCTTCCTGCGTGGAGAAGCACTTATAGGCGTGGCCCTTCTCCAGCATCTGATGGGCGACCTCGGCATGGCGGGCCGCGCCCGCAGCCTGGCTCACCACGTCGCCGTCATAATCGAGCCCAAGCCATTCGAGCCCCTGCAGGATCGCCGCCGTGGCCTCGGGGGTGGAGCGTTCGCGATCGGTATCCTCGATACGCAGCAGGAATTTGCCGCCGCGCCCACGGGCATAGAGCCAGTTGAACAGGGCCGTGCGCGCACCGCCGATATGCAGATAGCCGGTGGGCGAGGGGGCGAAACGGGTGACAATCTGGTCGGACATGTCGGGACCTTTCTTCGCGGGCTCTTACCGGCCCGCGTTAACCTATCGGAAACCATCAAGCGCATAGGCTTTCTCGGCTCGATGCATAAGCAGGGACGGGGCCGAGGACAAGCATGGCGATCAATGCCGAACCCGGGGACTGGGCGCAGGCGGAGGGTGCGACGGGCGCGGGCCGCGCTCCGCGTTTGATCGTGGCGCTCTTCGGGGGGCTCTCCGATCCGCTGGGCGCTCTGGCGCGGGCGCGCGCGCAGCTTTTCCTGTGGATGCCGGTGGCGCTCGGCGTCGGGGTCGGGGCGTATTTCACCCTCGGGATCGAGCCGGGATGGCCTATCTACCTGAGCACGCTCGTAATCTGCGCGGTCTCGCTGACGCTTTGGCTGCGCGGTGCGGCGTGGCTCCGGGTGCCTGCGGCGCTGATCGCCTTGGCGGCGCTGGGGCTGTTGCTTGCGGGGCTGCGCGCCCATCTCGTCGCGGCGCCGGTGCTGCAATATCGCTATTACGGCCCCGTCAGTGGGCGGATCGTGAAGATCGATCGCGCGCGCTCCGACCTGATCCGGCTGACGCTGGACCGAGTGCGGATCGACTGGATTCCCCCCGCCAAGACCCCGGCGCGGGTGCGCGTGACGCTGCATGGCGATCAAAGTCAGTTCAGCCCCGAGCCCGGCACGCAGGTCATGCTCACGGCGAATCTCTCGCCCCCGCCGCCGCCAGCGGCCCCAAGGGATTACGATTTTCGCCGCACCGCTTGGTTCGATCGCCTCGGCGCGATCGGTTATACCCGCGCGCCGGTGCTGCGCATTGCGCCGCCCGATCCCGGCGACTGGGCGATGGCGGCGCATCGTGCGCGGATGCGGCTCTCGGCGGCGATCCAGGCGCGGATCGCGGGCCAGCCCGGCGCGGTCGCGGCGGCGCTGATGACGGGCGACCGCTCCGGGTTGAGCGAGGCCACGCGCGAGGTGATGCGCCGCTCCAGCCTCGCCCATCTGATCGCGATTTCCGGGCTGCATATGGGGATGCTAGCGGGCTTCGTTTTCGGTCTGGTGCGTTACGGGCTGGCGCTGGCGGGGCGCCCCGCCCTGATCTGGCCTACGAAGAAACTGGCCGCCATTGCGGCGCTGATAGCGGCCAGCGGCTACCTCTGGCTCGCGGGGCCTGCGATTTCGACGCAACGTGCCTGGATCATGGTGTCGATCATGCTCCTTGCCGTGCTCTTCGATCGGCGTGCGCTGAGCCTGCGCACCGTCGCGCTCGCCGCGACGCTCCTCATGATCTGGCAGCCCGAGAGCCTGACCGAGCCCGGCTTCCAGATGTCCTTCGCTGCGACCACCGCGCTGATCGTGGCGCTGGGGCCGTGGACCCGCGCGGCGCGCCATCTGCCGCGCCTGCTGCGCCCGGTGCTGATGCTGGTTGCGACCTCGCTCATCGCAGGTGGGGCCACCGCACCGATCGTGGCGGCGCAGTTTCACAGGCTTTCGGAATACGGGGTGCTGGCCAATCTCTTTGCGGTGCCTGCAATGGGGCTCGTGATCATGCCGATGGGCGTGCTCGCAGCACTGCTCGCGCCCCTCGGTCTCGCCGGGCCCGCGCTTTGGGCGATGGGGCAAGGCACAGCGTGGATCTTGCGCGTGGCGGAGTGGGTGAGTGGCCTCGACGGCTCGGTTCTCGCGATCGTCCAGCCGGGGCCGTGGGTGATCCCTTTGATTGCGCTTGGCGCGTTGGGGGCGATCCTGACGCGCGGGGCCGGGCGCAGTGCGAGCATCGGTCTGATCCTTCTGGGCGGCGCCATTTGGCTGCGCGCCGGGGCGGAGCGTCCGGCGCTGCTGATCGCGCCCGAGGCGCAGCAGGTCGGTCTGATGACGCCGCTGGGCCGGGCACTGTTGAAACCGGGTGCGGGGTTCATCTCCGAACGCTGGCTGGCAGCGGATGGCGACGAGGCCACGCTGGACGAGGCCGCGGCGCGACCTGCTTTCTCTGGTCCACGCGGTGCGCGGATTGCGCAGTTTCGACGCGCCCCGCTCGCCCATCTCACGGGAAAATCGGCAAAAGAGGCCCTGCCTGCGATTTGCGCGAAGGGCGGCATTGTCGTGATTTCCACCAGGGTCGACCACCCCACGGGCCCTTGCGATCTGTGGGACGCGGCGCGCCTGCGCGGCACTGGCGCTGTCGCCATCAGCGCCACGGGCGAAGTCACGACGACCGCGCAAATCAAAGGCCGCCGCCTCTGGACGCGCCCCTGATCTTTGCTCTTTCCAAATATCCCCGCCGGAGGCTCCCGCCCACGCAACCGGCGCGACATACGAAAAAGAGCGCCCGGCAAGACGCTCTTTCCCAGGAATTCACCAAATCTCAGTAGCTGCGGATCAGCCCGACGAGCCGCCCCTGCACCTTCACCTGATCGTCGCGCAGCAGCCGCGTCTCATAGGCCGGGTTCGCGGCTTCCAGCGCGATCATCCCGCTGCGACGGTAGAAGCGCTTCAGCGTCGCCTCATGGCCCTCAACAAGCGCGACGACGATATCGCCGTTGTCGGCGGTGCCCTGTTCGCGGATCACCACGACATCGCCGTCGTTGATGCCCGCCTCGATCATCGAGTCGCCTTTGACTTCGAGCGCGTAATGCTCTCCGCGTCCGCTCAGCATGGAGCCGGGGACGGCGACGTGATGCGAGACTTCCGAGATCGCCTCGATCGGGACACCGGCGGCGATCCGGCCCATCACCGGCAGTTCCAGCGCGTGGATCACGTCGACCGGCATCGCGCCGCGCGGCGGGTCGGTCTTGTCGCCCTCGATCACCTGCGGCGCGAAGCTGCCAGCGCTGTCGCCCGCGGGCGCGCCGAATTTCTTCTCCAGAGCCTCGGGTAGTTTCACGATCTCGATCGCGCGGGCCCGATGGGCGAGGCGGCGGATGAAGCCACGTTCTTCCAGAGCGGTAATCAAACGGTGGATGCCGGATTTCGAGCGCAGGTCCAGCGCGTCCTTCATCTCGTCGAAAGAGGGTGGAACACCGTCCTTCATCATCCGTTTTTGAATGAATTCCAGCAATTCCAGCTGCTTGCGCGTCAGCATCCGCGACCCTCCGTTCCCCGGTCAAGGCACATGTTCAAGGATTGTTCTACCCTTGTTCACGGGGCCTGTCAACGCCCGCGGCGGGGGCGGCTCAGTCCAGCGGCAGGATCTCGACCGTCTCGCCTGCCTTGCGCGGTCCGTCGCCCAAGGGTCGGATCAGCAGGCAATCGGCCTGCGACAGGATGCTCAGCATCGCGGAGTCCTGATTGTCGAAGGGCGTGACGCGGGGCAGGGGATCGCCGGGTGCGAGGGTGGCGCGCATGTAATGGGTGCGCGGGCCGGTCGGGCCGGTATCGGTCGCAAGGATCGCCTGTTGCACGCGGCTTTCCGGCGGCAGACCCGAAAGCTTGCGCAGCATCGGGCGCAGGAACAGCTCTGCGCAGACCGTGGCCGAGACCGGGTTGCCCGGCAGGCCCAGCATGGCCGCATCGCCCATCCGGCCCGCCATCAAGGGCTTGCCGGGACGCATCGCGATCTTCCAGAAGCTGCGGTCGAGCCCCAGCTCCCCGGCCACTTCGCCCACCAGATCATGCGCACCGACAGAGGCGCCGCCCGAGGTCACCACCAGATCGGCGCCTTTCGCGAGGTCGAACACGGTGCGCAAGCTGTCGCGGTCGTCGCGCGCGATCGGCAGCATGCGGACCTCAGCGCCCATGCGTTCGGCCAGTGCCGCGACGATGAAGCTGTTGGAGCAGATGATCTGGTCCGGCCCCGGCTCTTCGCCCGGCATCACCAGCTCGTCGCCCGTGGCGATGATCGCGACGATGGGGCGGCGGCGCACGGCCACCGCGGCCACGTTCATCGCGGCCAGCAGCCCGAGGTCGCGCGCGGTCAGCGGGCGGTCGGGGCAGAAGCTCTCGCCCTGCGCGAAGTCCTGACCCTTGGGGCGGATATTGTTATGGGTTTCAAGCTCTTGCGGCAGGGTGATCGTATCGCCTTCACGCGTCACGTTCTCCTGCAGAACGACCACGCCATTCGGGCCCGGCACCGGTGCGCCGGTGAAGATGCGCACGGCTTGGCCCGGAGTCGGCGTGCCGTCATAGGCGCGACCGGCGGCGGCCTCGCCCTCGACGGTGAGCGTCGCGCCGGGCAGGTGGTCGGCCACGTCGATCCAGTAGCCATCCATCGCCGAGCCCGAGAAGGGCGGCTGGGTCAGTTGCGCCGTGGCGGGCTCCGCCATCACACGGCCAAGCGCGTGGCGCAGGCTCACGCGTTCGGTGCCCAGCGGTTCGACCAGTGCCAGAACCTTTTCCAGCGCCTCTTCGACGGGCAACAGGCTCATGATGCGCTCCCTTCGGCCTCGTATTTGCCGGATTTCCCGCCGTCTTTCAGCACGACGCGGATACCCTCGATCTGCATGGATTTCTCGACCGCCTTGAGCATGTCATAGACCGTCAGCGCCGCCGCCGAGACCGCTGTCAGCGCCTCCATCTCGACGCCGGTCTGGCCCGAGGTCTTCACGGTGGCACGGACGCGCACGCCGGGCAGCGCCTCGTCGGGCTCCAGATCGAGCGTGACCTTGGTGATCGGTAGGGGATGACAGAGCGGGATCAGGTCGGATGTCTTCTTCGCGGCCATGATGCCCGCGATCCGTGCGATGCCCAGAACGTCGCCCTTCTTCGCGGTGCCCTTCAGGACATAGTCCAGCGTCTCGGGTAGCATCACCACGCGGCCCTCGGCCACGGCGATGCGGTCGGTCACCTCCTTATCGGAGACGTCGACCATATGGGCCTGACCGTCCTTGTCGAAATGCGACAGGCTCATGCGACCTCCAGAAGCGTCCGGGTGGCGCCCGCGACATCGTCCTGCCGCATCAGGCTCTCGCCGATCAGGAAGCGGCGCGCGCCGACTTCGGCCATCGCGGCCATGTCGTCGCGGGTGAAGATGCCGCTCTCGCAGACCAGATCGCGGCCCTCGGCGAGGATGCTCGGCGCAAGTTCGCGGGTCACGTCGAGCGTGACCTCGAAGGTCTTCAGGTTGCGGTTGTTCACGCCCAGAAGCGGCGATTTGAGATGTTTGAGCGCGCGTTCGGTCTCTTCCATGTCATGCACTTCGACGAGCACATCCATGCCCCAGCCGAAGGCTGCGTCTTCCAGCTCGGCGGCCAGATCATCCTCGACCGAAGCCATGATGATCAGGATGCAATCGGCACCCCAGGCACGGGCTTCCGCGACCTGATAGGTGTCATAGAGGAAATCCTTGCGCAAAGCGGGCAGCGAACAGGCCGCGCGCGCCGCCGACAGGAATTCCGGCGCGCCCTGGAACGAGGGCGTGTCGGTCAGCACCGACAGGCAAGCCGCGCCGCCCTCTTCATAGGCTTTCGCGAGCGAAGGCGGGTCGAAATCGGGGCGGATCAGGCCTTTCGAGGGCGAGGCCTTCTTGATCTCGGCGATCAGCCCGTAGCCCGTTTCCGCCTTAGCAGTCAGGGCGTTGGCAAAACCGCGCGTGGGCGCCTGCGCCTTGGCCTGAGCTTCAACTTCGCTCAGCGGGCGCGCGGCTTTGGCCGCTTTGATCTCTTCCAGCTTATAGGCTTTGATCTTGTCGAGGATCGTGCTCATCCGGCGACCTCCTGGGTGATGCGGGCCAGCGTTTCCAGCGCCGTCTTCGCCTTCCCGCTGTCGATGCTCTCGGCGGCCATTTCAGCCCCGGATTTGAGATCCGCGACCTTGTCGGCCACGACAAGCGCGGCGGCGGCGTTGAAGATCACCGCGTCGCGATAGGCCGAAGCCTCGCCATCCATCAGCGCGCGCAGGGCGGTGGCGTTCTCGGCCGCCGTGCCGCCGACCAGATCCTTGAACTTGTGCACGGGCAGGCCCGCATCCTCGGGATGGATCTGGATCGACTCGATGCGGCCGTTCTCCAGCGCGGCGACTTCGGTCGTGCCGCAAATGGTGATCTCGTCGGTCCCGTCCGAGCCATGCACCAGCCATGCCTTCTCGGAGCCGAGCATCTGCAGCGTCTCGGCCATCGGGAAGATCAGGTCGGGCGCGAAAGCCCCGGTCAGCTGCCGCTTCACGCCCGCGGGGTTGGTCAGGGGGCCGAGGATGTTGAAGATGGTCTTGCAGCCCAGTTCCTGACGCACCGGCATGACGTGGCGCATCGCGGGGTGGTGGATCTGCGCCATCATGAAGCCGATATTGGCCTCGGCCAGACCGCGCTCGGTCGCCTCGGGACCGGCCATCACGTCGATGCCCAGCTCGGATTGCACATCCGCCGTGCCCGATTTCGACGAGGCCGCGCGGTTGCCGTGTTTCGCGACCGGCACGCCCGCGCCCGCCACGACGAAGGCCGCAGCCGTCGAGATATTGAGCGTGTGCATCCCGTCGCCGCCGGTGCCCACGATATCCATGGCGCCCTCGGGGGCATTGACCGGCACGCATTTCGCACGCATCGCGGCGGCGGCGGCGGCATATTCCGACACGGATTCCCCGCGCGCCCGCAGCGCCATCAGCAAACCGCCGACCTGTGCGGGCGAGGCTTCGCCTTCGAACAGCAACTGGAATGCCATTTCGGCCTGCGCGCGGCTCAGCGGACCTTCGGACGCCGCAAAGATCAGCGGCTTCATCGCTTCGCTCATCGGCTGGCTCATGCGGGCACCTTCAGGCTGACGCCTGCCTCTGTCAGGAAATTCTTCAGCATTGCGTGGCCATGCTCGGAGGCGATGGATTCCGGGTGGAATTGCACGCCCTCGATCGGCAGCTCGCGATGACGCAGACCCATGATCGTGCTGTCGTCCAGCTCGGCGGTGATCTCGAGGCAGTCGGGCAGGCTCTCGCGCTCCACGATCAGCGAGTGGTAGCGCGTCGCTTTCAGCGGAGAGGGCAGGCCCTTGAAGCAGCCTTTGCCCTCGTGGCGGATCTCGCCCATCTTGCCATGCACGATCTCGGAGGCGCGCACGACTTTCCCGCCGAAGGCCTGACCGATGGTCTGATGCCCCAGGCAGACGCCGAACAGAGGCAGTTTCGCCTCGGCCGCGGCCATCACCAGCGGCAAGCAGATGCCCGCCTGATCGGGGTCGCAGGGGCCGGGGGACAGCACGATCGCCTCGGCGCCCATGCCCATCGCGTCTTGCACGTTCAGCGCGTCGTTACGCCAGACCTTCACATCGGCGCCCAGCTCGCCAAAATAGTGCACCAAATTATAGGTGAAGCTGTCATAATTATCGATGAGCAGCAGCATGGCCGGGCCCTTTCGTTTGTTGGCCCCCGGCGTCCCCCACGCACACAAGCGCCGATGCGCTTATCAAGGGGGGTGAACCGGGGAACGGGTCGGGCTATAGATGCTATCAGCGAAGGGTCGGGGTCAAGGGCAGTCCCCGGGAAAAGCCGCGCATCAAGAGCGGTGAAGATGGAGGCAGGCAATGATGCGATCTGTGATGAAGGGCGGACTGGCCGGTCTGCTGGTCGCGGTACTTGGTGCGGGCGTGATGTCGTTGATCTTCCCGGCGCCGAAAGAGCCCGGCGCAGAGATCAAGCTCGCCGGAAGCCTGACGCCCGAAGAACCCGCGAATGTGGACCTGCCTGCGGGCTCCGATTTCTCGCGCCCTGCGACCGATCGCACGCCCGCGATGCCGACGCCGGACGGGGCGCCGATTTCAGCGCCGACCAAGACGCCGCGCGTGTCCGAGCCGCAGCCGAGCCTCGCGCCGCCCAGTGCCGACGAAATCCAAAGCGCCGCACGCCCGGAGATGGCGACCGACATGGCCGAACCGCGTCCCGAGGCGGACGGGGAGGCCGTGGCGCTCGCAGAGCCGGTCGCGCCGGAGGCAGGGGCCCAACCCGACAGCGCCCCGCCTGCCTCTTTGCAAGGCGCGCCCGCGCCCGATGCCACGCCCGAGGTTGCCGCTGCGCCCGCGCCCGAAGCGCAGCCGGAGCAGACCGCTGAAACTGCGCCCGCAGCCGAAATGCCCGCGCTGCCCGACGTGACCTTGCAGCCGCCGAAAGCGCCCGAGCAAGCGACACCGCCTGCGGATGAGGGCGAAACGACCGTCGCGGCGAATGAGATGCCCGCACTGCCCGAGGCCGAGATCACGCCCCCCGAGGCGGCGCCCCAAGCGGCCCCGTCGCTCGGTGATATGCCCGCGCCGGATCAGTTGCCGCCCGAGGGCGAGGGCATCGACACCGCGCAGGCCGACAAGCCCGAGATCTCAAGCGATCCGGCCGCAAGCCCGGACCTGCCCGCCGGGCGCGCCCTTCCGCAAGCTGGGGATGCGGCCCCGATCAAGCCGCGCGTCTTTTCGTTGCAGGAAGCCCCGTCGATGCCGGGCAAGCCGATGGGTGGGTTCAAATCCGCGCCCGGTGTGGTGGTGGATCGCCTGCCGCAAGTGACGCCTTCGACCGCGCCTTCGACGGAGGAGGGCTCCGACGCGCAGTCCGCGCAGGACATGCCCGAGGTCGCGGCGGTCGATGCAGCCGATCTGAACCCGATCCAGAAATTCGCAGCCCCCGCACCGATCAGCGACAAGCCGCAAATCTCGCTCGTGCTGATCGATCCGGGCGTGGCGGCGGGCGGGCTCGACCCGGCGACGATCACGGCGAGCGATCTGCCGATGACCATCGCGATCGATCCGACCCGCGACGGCGCGGCCGACGATGCGAAAGCCTTCCGCGCGGCGGGGTTCGAGGTCGCGATCCTCGCAGCCGGACTGCCCGCGAACGCCGCGCCCGAGGATGTCGAGGTGGCGCTCGAGGCCTGGCGTCACGTGATCCCCGAGGCGGTCGCCGTCGTGGAGCCGCCGCAGCCGCAATTCCAGAACAACCGCCCGCTTGCGCGCCAGATGATCTCGGCGCTCAGCCGCGGCGGGCTGGGAGTGGTCACCCAGAAGAAAGGCTTCGACAGCGCCAACCAGATCGCGACCTCCGCCGATCTGCCGCGCGCACAGGTCTGGCGGGTGATCGATGACGGGCGCGAGAAGGCTGCCGTGATCTCGCGGATGCTGGCGCGCGCTGATTTCGAGGCGGAGCGCAACGGTTCGGTGGTGGTGATGCTCTCGGCCTGGCCGGAATCGGTTCAGGGGATCGAGGACTGGTATGTCGATGCGCAGAACAAGGTGACGCTGACCCCGGTTTCTGCGCTGGCGCTCGACAGCGTGGCGGCTGGCACTCCGGACACCGAGCCGAAAATGGAAAACGCGGGCCAGTAAGCCCGCGTTCTCAAAGCTTGGGAAAAGGCGGCTGGCTCAGCCGTTGCCGCGTGTCGCCACGAACAACCCCGCATCCTCGGCTGCCTTGCGCAGCGCCTTGGACTTGTTGACCGTCTCCATCCATTCGGCCTCGGGGTCGCTGTCATAGACGACGCCGCCGCCTGCCTGAATGTAGAGCGTCTTGTCCTTCACCACGGCGGTGCGCAGCGCGATGCACATGTCCATCTCGCCATTGGCCGCGAAATAGCCCACAGCGCCGCCATAGATGCCGCGTTTTTCCGGCTCCAGCTCGTCGATGATCTCCATCGCGCGAACCTTGGGCGCGCCGGATACCGTGCCCGCGGGCAGACCCGCCAGCAGCGCCGAGAGCGCGTCCTGATCGTCGGCCAGCTCGCCCACGACGTTCGAGACGATATGCATGACGTGGCTGTAGCGCTCGATGATGAATTTCTCGGTCGGGTGGACCGAGCCGATCTTGGCGACACGCCCCACATCATTGCGGCCCAGATCTAGCAGCATCAGGTGCTCGGCCAGCTCTTTCTTGTCGGCCAGCAGGTCCTCTTCCAGCGCCTTGTCCTCGGCAGGGGTCGCCCCGCGCGGACGGGTGCCCGCGATCGGGCGGATCGTCACCTCGCCTTCGCGCACGCGCACGAGAATCTCGGGCGAAGCGCCCACGATCTGGAAGCCCCCGAAGTTCAGGAAGAACATGAAAGGCGAGGGGTTGGTGCGCCGCAGCGAACGGTAAAGCGCGAAGGGCGGCAGCGGGAAATGTGCCGACCAGCGCTGTGCCGGGACCACCTGGAAGATGTCGCCCGCGCGGATGTAATCCTTCGCCTTCTCCACGGCGGACATGTAGCCCTCTTTCGTGAAGTTCGAATGCATCTCGCCGACCTGCAGACTCTCGCCCAGATCGCGGCTCTCCACCGGGGTGCGGTCGAGATCGCGCAGCGCATCCGAGACTCGCTCGGCGGCCTGCGCATAGGCCGCGCGCGCGGACTTACCCTCGGCCTGGAATGCGGGCGCGCAGATGATCACGTCGCCCTTTACCCCGTCGAGTACGGCCACGACCGACGGGCGCAGCAGCATCGCGTCGGGCACGCCCAGCGGATCGGGGTTCACGTTCGGCAGCTTCTCGACCAGACGGATCGTGTCATAGCCGAGATAGCCGAACAGACCCGCCGCCGCCGCGGGCAGATCGTCGGGCATCTCGATGCGGCTCTCCGCGATGAGGGCGCGCAGGCTGTCGAACGGGTGGCCCGGAAGGTCTTCCCACGCCTCGTCGAAGCGCGCCGAGCGGTTGATCCGCGCCTGCTCGCCCCGGCATTCCCAGATCACGTCAGGCTTCATGCCGACGATCGAGTAGCGCCCGCGCACCTCGCCGCCGGTCACCGATTCCAGCATGAAGGAATTGGGCTGCGCCTCGGCGAGCTTGAGCATCAGCGAGACCGGCGTGTCCAGATCGGCCGCGAGCCGCGCGTAGACCAACTGGTTTTCACCCTTGGCCCAGCGTTCCTCGAACGCCTCGAAAGAGGGGGAGAGAGCGACCACGGTGGGCCTCCTTACTGCATCTGCGACTGCACGGCGGTCACGGTCTGGTTGTCGAGATCGAGCCCGGCCTCCGACTCCACGGCGGTCGCGTAGAAATTGAGCAGGTCGTTGGCCAGCGAGTTCGACAGCTGGGTGCCGATCTGACCCGAGATCAGCTTGGTGTCCGAGTCTTCCATATCCGCCGGGATGACCTTGTCGGTGACGAAGACATAGACCTTGCCGTTGGCGGTGATCTGCGCGGGCTTGCCCGGCTCGGTCTTGAAGACCTTGGAGATCACCGGCGGCGGCAGTTCGTCGGAATAGCCGCCACGACCGATGCTTGCGACCTTGGTGGTCAGTACGCCGGTCTCGCCCAGCGACTTGCCGCCCTCGACCGTCGAGACGATCTCCTTGGCGCGGTCCTCTTCGGCTTTCACCACCTGATCGGCGCGCCATGCCGCCGCGACCTCCTCCTTCACATCGGCGAAGGGCTTGGGCTGGGGCGGCACGATCTTGTTGAGGCGCAGCGCGAAGACGCCGCCATCCGAAAGCGTCTGCAGATCGGGATAGGCGTCGGTCGTGGCCTCGTCGGCCGCTTTGCGGAACTCGTCATAGCCCGCGATGCCGTCGGTGCTGTCGGCGGTGTAGGCGATCTGGCCAAGCTCCATATCGGTTTCCTTGGCCATCTCCTCGAGCGTCGCGCCGCCTGCCAGACGGTCCTGCAGGTCTTCGCTCATCTTGCCGATCTCGTTGCGCGCCTTCTCGGCTTCGGCATCGCCCGCGAGTTCGTCGCGCGCTTCGGCAAAGGAGGTTTCCTGCGCATCGATGATGCCGTTCACCTTGAACAGGGCGGGACCCAGATCGGTCTCGACGGGGCCGACCACGCTGTTGTTCTCAGCCGAGAAGACCGGATCGGCGGCCTTGCCCAGATCGTCGCGGGTCACATCCCCCAGATCGGCATCGTCGAGCGACAGACCGCGATCCTTGGCGAGATCGGCGAAGGTTGCGCCGCCATCCAGCTTGGCTTTCGCGGCCTTGGCTGCGTCCATGTCGGAATAGACGAGACGCTCCACAAGGCGCTTCTCGGGCTGCTTGAACTCATCGGCGCGGCGCTCGTATTCGGCCTTCAGCGTGGCGTCGTCGATCTTGACCTTGTCGGCAAGCATGTCCGGGGTCAGCCACGCATAGGTGATGTCGCGCGTCTGGGGCGCGGTGAACTGATCGATATGGTCGTTGTAATAGGTCTGAAGCTGATCGTCCGTCGGGTCCGGGATCGCCTTGGTCAGATCGCTCTCGCTTACCTCGGCCCAGGTGAAGCCGCGCTTCTCGCTGACATATTTGGTATAGGCGTCGACCACCGGCTTGGGCGCATCCACGCCCCCTGCAACGGCGCCCTGAATGATCGAGCGCGAGAGATCGTCGCGCAGCTGCGCCTCGAATTGCGGCTCGGTATAGCCCTGCTGGCGCAGCGCGAATTTATAGGTTTCGCGGTCGAACTTGCCCGAAGCGTTCTGGAACGCCTGAACGTCGTAGAGCTGCTTTTGCAACTGCTGGTCGCCAACCGACACGCCAAGACGCCGCGCGCCTTCGCCGATCGCGGCCTGACCGATCAGCTTGCCCAGCACCTGCTGGTCGACGCCGGAGGAGCGCATCTGCGCCATCGTGACCGGCTGGCCAAGCTGCTGGCTGCGTTGCTGCATCTCCTGACGCAGGGCGCGGGCGTAATCGTCGACGGTGATCTTGGTGTCGCCGACCGCGCCGACCGCTTTGGCCGAACCGGAGAAATTGCGTAGCCCGAAACCGCCGAGACCAAGGATCAACATGGCCAGCAAGATCCAGACGACGACACTCTTGCCGTGGCTGCGCATCTTCATCGGGGGTCCTCCTCGGGCATTGTTTGTTGGGCGCTGTTTAGGGCTTTGATTACTGGCCTGCAAGGCTAGCTGCGCGCGAGGCCCGCCAGCCGGTCGCGAAGGGCCGCGATCCCGTCCGTATCGACATTGGCGAATGCGATCCGCATCTGCTGCGCGGCCCCGTTTGCGCCTTGCGGCATGAACATCGTACCGGGCAGCATCAGCACGCCCGCCTCGCGCACCAGAGCCTGTGCGAAATCAGGAGAGGGGCGGGGATCGGGATGCGTCACATAGGCGAAATAGGCCCCGCAGCCGAGCATCTTCCAGCCTTCCAGATCGGCGAAGGCGGCCTCCATCGCCGCGCGCCGGCGCAGGATTTCCGCGCGCTCGCCTGCGACCCATTGCGACAGGTGCAGCATGCCCCAAAGCGCGGCCATCTGGCCCAGCTGCGAGGGGCAGATCGCCACCGTGTCGAGGAATTTCTCGACCTCGGCGAGGCGTGTCTCGCCCGCGACGATGGCGCCGACGCGGTGGCCCGTCAGGCGATAGGCTTTCGAGAAGGAATAGAGATGGATGAAATAGTCCGGCCAGTCGGGATCCGAGAACAGGTCATGCGGCGCGCCGCTACGCGAGTCGAAGTCGCGATAGGTCTCGTCCACGATCAGCGCGAGCTTGTGCCGCTTGGCCAGATCGGCGAAGGCGCGCAGCAATTCGGCCGGATATTCCGCCCCGCCCGGATTGTTGGGCGAGACGAGCACGATCGCCCGGGTCTTGCCGGTGATCTTCGCGGCGGCCTCCTCGGGATCGGGCAGTAGCCCCGCGCCGGGGGCGAGCGGCACCGTGTGCACGCCCGCCATGTCGAGCCACATCTTGTGATTGAAATACCAAGGCGTCGGCAGGATCACCTCGTCGCCCGGGCCTGCGAGCGTGGCCAGCGTCGCGCAGAACGCCTGATTGCAGCCTTGGGTGATTGCGACCTGACGCGCGGCGATCTCGCCGCCATAGGCGAGGCCCCATTGATGCGCGAGTTCGGCACGCAGATCGGGCAGGCCCAGAACGGGGCCGTAGAGATGCGCCTGCGGATCGTTCAGCGCGGCCTCGGCGATCGCTTGGCGCAGCGCCTCTGGCGGCGGATCGACAGGGGCTGCCTGAGAGACGTTGATCAGCGGACGATCGGCGGTGAACTCGACCCCGTCGAGCCAGCGCCGCGCCTCCATGACCGGGGGCGGGAAGGTTGCGGCGAGGGCGGGATTGAGCGGATGCGGCATGGGGGTCCTTCTGGATGATCGGCGCGAGATCAGCAGAGCGCCGCGCGCTTGGCAAGAGGCGGGAGCCTCCGGCGGGGATATTTGGATCGAGAAGAAGGGGGTTGCGCTTCCCTAGCTGCGTCCCTCACGGGGCTTGCGCCAGGCAAAGCTGTGGCGCACCGACCATTCGCGCAGGGTCAGCGCGATCACCACGAGATCCAGCACCGTCAGCGCCAGCATGCCCGCGCCATGGTTAAGGCTATAGAGATACATCTGGTAGGCCACGAAGCCCGTCATCATCACGATCGCCATCGGATAGGCCCAGATCAGCCCGCGGATCAGCAGCAGCACGACGACAAGTTTCAGCAAGCCGTGGCTGGTGAAATAGAAGCCGTAGAAATCCTGCGTCTGGATCGAGAAGTGATGGGCCGCGTTCAGGAATGCGTTGGCGATCCGGTCATTGGGATCCTCGCGCAGCTCGCGCGCGGTCAGCCAATGCGCCGCATCGAACAGCGCATTCTTCGGCAGGCCGAGCAGCGCGAGGCCAGACAGCGTTTCGGCGATCTCGAAGATTGCCTTGATGATCAGGCTGACCTCGAAGAGCCAGTGCAGGAACCGACCCAGAGGGGTTCCGGGGGCGCCGAATTTCACCGATCAGTCCGTGCCGCGATACGGCTGCACATATTGCAGCGCCATGTCCCAGGGGAAGAAGATCCAGGTGTCCTGGCTGACCTCGGTGATGAAGGTATCGACCAGTGGCGCGCCCATCGGCTTGGCGTAGACGGTGGCGAATTGCGCCTTCGGGAAGAGGTCGCGCACCAGCTTCAGCGTGTTGCCGGTATCGACGAGGTCGTCGACGATCAGCACGCCTTCGCCGCCGTTTTCCATCAGGCTCTCTTGCGTCGGCTTGATGACCTGCGCTTCGCGCTGTTCCTGATGGTTGTAGCTTTTGACCGAGATCGTATCGACCGTGCGGATGTCGAGCTCGCGCGCGACGATAGCCGCCGGAACGAGGCCGCCACGGGTGATGCCCACCACGGCGCGCCAGCTGCCGTCGCCCGGGCCCTTGCCGTCGAGGCGCCATGCCAGCGCACGGGCATCGCGGTGGATTTGGTCCCAGCTGACATGGAAGCCTTTTTCATGCGGCAGACGATCGGACATCGGGGGTCTCCTCAGCTCAGAGCGAGTTTCAGACCGAGCAGCGCCAGCAGGCCGCCAAAGCAGCGCTCGATCACGGTTTTCAGGTTCAGATAGGCCGCGCGCGTTTTCTCGAGCGAGAAGATCCGCGCGACGATGACGTTCCATCCCGCATCGTTGAACATCACGATGCCGAGGATCGCGACATAGGCCCAGGCGGGCGCCGACGGCGGGATGAAGGTCAGAAAGACAGTGCCGAAGAACACGGCGGGTTTGGGGTTGGCGAGCTGGGTCGAGATGCCGAGCCAGATCAGCCGGGGAATGGAGCGGGTGCGCGGCAGGTCGGGGATCTCTTCATCCATCGGGTCGCCCGCATGGCGCCACATCTTATAGGCGAGCCAGAGCAGATAGGCCGCGCCCGCGATCTTGAGCGTGGTCAGCAGGGCAGGGGCGACCTTGAAAACGAGGGCGAGGCCGAACAGCGCCGCCGCCGCCCAGATCACCGCGCCCAGGCCGATGCCGAGCGCGAGCCAGATGCCGCGACCGAAGCCCTCGCGCAGACCCGTGCGCGCAGCCAGCAGCACCGCTGGCCCCGGCGACATCGCCGCGGCCAGATGCACGAAATAGATCGCGGTGAGGGCCGCGAGGGTCATCTCATTCCTTCCGCTTGGTGACCACGTCGATATCGGGCGCGTCGACCGCTTTCATGCCCACCACGTGATAGCCAGCGTCGACATGCAGCGTCTCGCCGGTGGTGCCGGAACCGAGATCGGAGAGCAGGTAAAGCGCGGCCTTGCCGACCTCTTCCTGCGTCACGTTGCGGCGCAGCGGCGAGTTCAGCTCGTTCCACTTCATGATGTAGCGGAAATCACCGATCCCGCTCGCGGCGAGCGTCTTGATCGGGCCGGCGGAGATCGCGTTGCAGCGGATGCCGTCCTTGCCCAGATCCTCGGCGATATACATCACGCTGGCTTCCAGCGCCGCTTTCGCCACGCCCATCACGTTGTAATGCGGCATGACCTGCTCGGCACCGTAATAGGTGAGCGTGAGCAGCGAACCGCCCTCGTTCATCATCGCGGCGGCTTCCTTGCACACGGCGGTGAAGGAATAGACCGAGATGTCCATCGTGGTTTTGAAATTGTCGCGCGACGTGTCGACGTAGCGTCCGCGCAGCTCCGACTTGTCGGAGAAGCCGATCGCATGGACGACGAAATCGATGCTGTCCCAATGGGTGCGCAGCGTCTCGAAGAGCGTCTGGATCGAGTCGCCGCTGGCGACGTCGCATTCCACGAGGATATCGGAGCCGAGTTGTTCGGCCAGCGGGCCCACGCGCTTCTTCAGCGCCTCGCCCTGGAACGAGAAAGCCAGCTCCGCGCCAGCGTCCGCGAGGGCTTTGGCGATGCCCCAGGCGATGGATTTGTCATTCGCAAGGCCCATAATCAGCCCGCGTTTGCCTGCCATCAGGTTGTTTGACATGTCAGGTTTTCCCCCGCTTCGCTCTGGTAAGTCCGAATGCTTTAGGCGAAAGGTGGAGACGCATCAAGGCTACTGACCTCCGGTCAAGCATGATCGTGTGGATCGTGTTGCAGATCGGGGCGTTGCGCCTGATGTGCGAAGCGGCGGCGAGACTGGAGGCGAGTATGAGTGACAGAACCGGAATTTTCGCAGGCGACGATCCCTTTGCCATCGCGCAGACATGGCTGGACGAGGCCGCGGACACCGAGATCAACGATCCCAATGCGATTGCCCTGGCGACGGTCGATCCGGACGGGTTGCCCAATGCGCGTATGGTTCTTCTCAAGGAAATCGAAGGGGGCGACATGCCCTCCGGCGGGGCTTTCGTCTTTTACACCAACTACGGATCGGTGAAGGCGCAGGAGATCGAAAGCGCCGGAAAAGCCGCCTTCGTGATGCATTGGAAATCGCTGCGCCGCCAGATTCGGGTTCGCGGTATGGTTGAGCGCGAGGAGGGGCCGCAGGCTGATGCCTACTACAAGTCGCGCTCGCTGAAATCGCGTCTCGGCGCCTGGGCCTCACGGCAAAGTGAGCCACTGAGTTCACGCAGCGCCTTGATGGCGGAGGTCGCGAAGGTCACCGCGAGCCACGGCGCGAATCCCGATCGACCGCCGTTTTGGGGAGGGTTCAGAATCAAGCCGTTGGAGTTGGAATTCTGGGCGGACGGTTCTTTTCGCCTTCATGATCGCTTCCGCTGGAGCCGGCAAACCCTTGCCGATCAGTGGGTTGTAACCCGCCTGAACCCCTGAAACTCGCGCTTCGTGAATTGCATAGGGTCTTGAAACTTTGGGCAATCTCTTGAAGTGTCCCCTAAACACCGCATTTCCAGAAGGGCGTGCGGAGGAAATGCGAACAGGAAAGCCCGCGAATGCAAACGGGATGGAATATGCTGGGGGAGTCCGAGGCAGAGCTTCGTGAGGTGACCGGCACCGTCAAATGGTTCGACCCTGTCAAAGGGTTCGGCTTCATCGTCGATGGCGAAGGGGGGCCGGACATCCTTCTTCATGCGAATGTTCTGCGCAATTTCGGTCAGGGCTCGATTGCCGATCACGCGCGGATTCGCGTCCAGATGCAGCTGACCCCGCGCGGCGCGCAGGCGGTCGAGGTTTTGGAGATTCTTCCTCCGGAAGGCGAGCCCGTCGCGCCGATCGAGGATCTGGGCGACAACACGTTCGACGATATCGCGGCGCTGCCGCTTGAGCCTGCACGGGTGAAGTGGTTCGAAAAGTCCAAGGGCTTCGGCTTTGCCAATGTCTTCGAGAATGACGAGGACATCTTCATCCATATGGAAGTTCTGCGCCGGTCGGGTTTTGCCGATCTGACCCCCGGCGAAGCGGTGTGCCTGCGGGTCATCGAAGGCAAGCGCGGCCGGATGGCGGCACAGGTCCTCGCATGGGATGCCGGTTTGAAATCCGGGCGCTGAGCGCCGCGCTTTTCCTTGCCGTAACGCCGGGCCTCGCCGCGGCGGAAGGGGCGCAGTGCCGCGATGACCTCGCTATCCTGCGCACCGGGAACCAGCCGGTCAGCTTCACCGTCGAGATTGCCGATAGCAGCGCCGAGCGCGCGCAGGGCCTGATGGGGCGGCGCGAGATGGACGAAGGGGCAGGGATGCTCTTCATCTATGATCGTGCGCGGGAGGTTGCCTTCTGGATGCATGACACGCCGCTTCCGCTCGATATGGTGTTCATCGATCCGACGGGCGAGGTGGTGAAGGTTGCGGCCAATACCACGCCCAATGACGACACCCCGATTCCCTCCGGCGCACCGGTGCGCTACGTGCTCGAGATCAATGCCGGGATGGCGGCGCGCTACGGCATCGAACCGGGGGCGCAGCTGGCGCATCCCAGCGTTGACCCAGCGCAGGCCGCATTTCCCTGCGAATGACCCTTTCCTTGGGCCGAACCTCTTTGTAAGGAGAGGGCGTCGGGGCGTAGCGCAGCCTGGTAGCGCGTCTGTTTTGGGTACAGAAGGTCGTGAGTTCGAATCTCGCCGCCCCGACCATCCCCTCGAAATCGCCGGAATCGGGCCCTCTATATCTAGTGGCAGGGCTTGATTGTGACACTAGCGACACGCTCCGCGCCTTTGCACATTTTTTGCGCAAACCCGGCGAGGCTATCCACAAGATATTGCGTTCTGTGGATTGAAATTCCCAGATGAGCCGTAAGCGCGCGTGAATCTCCAATGAAATTTGGCCTTTATCGGTGCTGCAATGCAGCGCCCATGAGTTAACCAAATGTGGAGGAATCGTGCAGCGCGCTTCCCTAGGGGCCGGTCAACTGAAAAATGGACTGACTCTAGGTGAAAGTTTCGTTGACGGCTCGGTACGCCTACGGCAGGTTGTGTGGTGTCGGAGGCTAACCCACCAGATGTAGTGGAGCCTAGGGCCAAGGGACAGATTTCGGACATTGCACCCCCGAATCCGGGGCGCGCAGCCCTCGCGGTGTCGACTGCGAGGCCCGGGCTTCTTTGTCTTCTGCGGCTCCCGCCGGCACCAGATTGGACTGACTGCAAACGGGGACAGGGCAATGAAGATCGAACGGAAGTTCACCACCGACGAAACCGGCGCTTACGGCGCGCTGGAATTCACGACGACCACGTCTGAGATTCGCAATCCTGACGGGAAAGTGGTGTTCCGAAACGAGTCGGTCGAAGTGCCCGGCCGCTGGAGCCAGGTGGCGTCCGACGTGCTCGCGCAGAAATACTTTCGCAAGGCCGGCGTTCCGGCGGCGCTGAAGAAGGTCAAAGAGAAGGGCGTGCCGGAATTCCTGTGGCGCTCGGTCCCCGATGAAGAGGCGCTTGCTCAGCTCCCCGAAGAGGCGCGCTACACCGGTGAAAACTCGGCCAAGCAAGTGTTCGACCGTCTCGCCGGTGCCTGGTGCTATTGGGGCTGGAAGGGCGGCTACTTCTCCACGGAAGCTGATGCGCAGGCTTACTATGACGAGATGCGCTTCATGCTGGCCGAACAGATGGCAGCGCCGAATTCGCCGCAATGGTTCAACACCGGCCTGCATTGGGCTTACGGCATCGACGGCCCCGGTCAGGGTCACTTCTATGTCGATCACAAGTCGGGCAAGCTGACTTCCTCGACCTCGGCCTACGAGCATCCGCAGCCCCATGCCTGCTTCATTCAGTCGGTCTCCGACGATCTGGTGAAAGAGGGCGGGATCATGGACCTCTGGGTCCGTGAGGCGCGCCTGTTCAAATACGGCTCGGGCACCGGCACCAATTTCTCGAGCCTGCGCGCCGAGGGCGAGAGCCTCTCGGGCGGCGGCAAATCCTCGGGCCTGATGGGCTTTCTGAAGATCGGCGACCGCGCAGCGGGCGCGATCAAGTCGGGCGGCACCACGCGCCGCGCGGCGAAGATGGTGATCTGCGACATGGATCACCCCGATATCGAGGAATTCGTCAACTGGAAGGTCATCGAAGAGCAGAAAGTGGCCTCGCTGGTCGCGGGCTCCAAGCTGCATGAGCGTGAACTGAACGGCATCTTCACCGCAATCCGCGAATTCGACGGCTCGGCGGAGACCTCGGTCGATCCGACCCAGAACGAGGCGCTGAAAGACGCGATCAAATCCGCCAAGCGCGTGATGATCCCGGAGACCTATATCAACCGCGTGCTGCAATATGCGCGGCAGGGTTATGCCAGCATCGAATTCCCGACCTACGACACCGACTGGGACTCGGAAGCCTATGTCTCGGTCTCGGGCCAGAACTCGAACAACTCGGTGCGCGTCACCAACGCTTTCCTGAAAGCGGTGAAGGACGATGCCGATTGGGAGCTGATCCGCCGCACCGACGGTAAGGTCGCCAAGACCGTGAAGGCGCGCGATCTGTGGGAGCAGGTCGGCCACGCCGCCTGGGCCTGCGCCGATCCGGGCATCCAGTTCCACGACACGGTCAACGAATGGCACACCTGCCCCGAAGATGGTGCGATCCGCGGCTCGAACCCGTGCTCGGAATACATGTTCCTCGACGACACGGCGTGTAACCTCGCTTCGATGAACCTGCTGACCTTCTACAAGGACGGCAAGTTCGACGCGGAAAGCTACATGCACGCCACCCGCCTGTGGACCGTGACGCTGGAAATCTCGGTGCTGATGGCGCAGTTCCCCTCGAAGGAAATCGCGCAGCGCAGCTACGACTTCCGCACGCTGGGCCTCGGCTACGCCAATATCGGCGGCCTGCTGATGAACATGGGTCTGGGCTACGACTCCAAGGAAGGCCGGGCGCTCTGTGGCGCGCTGACCGCCGTGATGACCGGTGTCTCCTACGCCACTTCGGCCGAGATGGCGGGCGAGCTGGGCGCTTTCCCGGGTTACGAGAAGAACGCCAAGCACATGCTGCGCGTCATCCGCAACCACCGCAACGCGGCCTACGGCAAGACCGACGGCTACGAGAACCTCGAGACCAAGCCGGTCGCGCTCGATCAGAAGGGCTGCCCCGATCAGGACCTGATCGCGCTCGCCACCCAAGCCTGGGACGAGGCGCTGGCGCTGGGCGAGAAGCACGGCTACCGCAACGCGCAGGTGTCGGTGATCGCGCCGACCGGGACGATCGGTCTCGTGATGGATTGCGACACTACCGGGATCGAGCCGGACTTCGCGCTGGTGAAGTTCAAGAAGCTCGCAGGCGGCGGCTACTTCAAGATCATCAACCGCTCGGTGCCGGGCGCGCTCGAGACGCTGGGCTATGGTTCGGCGCAGATCGAAGAGATCATCGCCTATGCGGTGGGTCACGCCAGCCTTGGCAATTGCCCCGACATCAACACCACGGCGCTGATCGGCCACGGCTTCGGCCCGCGCGAGATCGAGAAGGTCGAGGCAGCGCTGCCGACCGCCTTCGATATCCGCTTCGTCTTCAACCAGTGGACGCTGGGCGAGGAGTTCTGCACCCAGACGCTGGGCATCCCGGCCGAGAAGCTGAACGATCCGACCTTCGACATGCTGCGTCACCTCGGCTTTACCAAGAAGCAGATCGACGCCGCCAACGACCATGTCTGCGGGACGATGACGCTGGAAGGGGCGCCGCATCTGAAGGACGAGCACCTGAGCGTGTTCGACTGCGCCAATCCCTGCGGCAAGAAGGGCAAGCGCTACCTCAGCGTCGACAGCCACATCTACATGATGGCCGCCGCGCAGAGCTTCATCTCGGGGGCGATCTCGAAGACGATCAACATGGCGAACCACGCCTCGATCGAAGACGTGAAAGCGGCCTATGAACTCAGCTGGTCGCTCGGCATCAAGGCGAACGCTCTCTATCGTGACGGCTCCAAGCTGTCGCAGCCGTTGGCCGCCGCGCTGGTCGAGGATGACGAGGAGGCCGAGGAAATCCTCGCCACCGGCTCGACCCAGGAGAAAGCTGCCGTGCTCGCCGAGAAGATCGTCGAGAAGGTGCTGGTCAAGGAGATCGTGCGCAGCCACCGCGAGAAGCTTCCCGAGCGCCGCAAGGGCTACACCCAGAAGGCGGTCGTGGGCGGCCACAAGGTCTATCTGCGCACCGGCGAATACCACGACGGGACGCTGGGCGAGATCTTCATCGACATGCACAAGGAAGGCGCTGGCTTCCGGGCGATGATGAACAACTTCGCGATCGCCGTGTCGGTCGGCCTGCAATACGGCGTGCCGCTGGAGGAGTTCGTGGACGCCTTCACCTTCACCAAGTTCGAACCCGCCGGCATGGTTCAGGGCAACGACTCGATCAAGAACGCGACCTCGATCCTCGATTACGTGTTCCGCGAACTGGCCGTGTCCTATCTCGACCGCACCGACCTTGCGCATATCAAGCCGCAGGGCACCAGCTTCGACGATCTGGGCGGCGGCGAAAACGAGGGCAAGCGCGCCGATGGCAATGTCGAGCCGATGTCCGAGAACGCGTCGAAATCGCTCGAAGTGCTGCGTCAGATTTCCTCGACCGGTTACCTGCGCAAGCGCCTGCCGCAAGAGCTGATGGTGCTGCAGGGCGGTGTGGACGTCGTGACCTCGCAGATGCCCGCGCAAAGCGCGCAGGCCCGTGCCTCCAGCTCCACGGCGGTCTCCTCTGGCGGTGTCCAGATGGATGCGCGCGCCAAGGCCAAGATGCAGGGCTACGAGGGCGAGGCCTGCGGCGATTGCGGCAACTATACGCTGGTGCGCAACGGCACCTGCATGAAGTGCAACACCTGCGGGGCGACCAGCGGTTGCTCTTGAGGGACAGGGGCTCCGGTCTGGCGGCTGGGGCCCCGACGACGACCACACGCGATCCGCGTGTCGGGGACTGGGACATGACGACTGGGGCCCATTCGCATGGCGGGCCGAGGGACAGAAAGACCGCCAAAGGCGGCAAAAGGAGCGGAAATTGGATCTGATCGTCGGCAATAAGAAGGTGACCCCGAAAGCCACGCGCCGGATTCCCGGTGGCATCGAGGCCGAGCTGGTGGGCGAGGAACTGACTTCGCTGATCGACGCGACCTTCACCGGCATCGAGATCGCCTGCCTCGGCGGCGACCTCGATCACCACGCGCTCGACGTGACCGATATCCGCATGGCCGGTAGCGCGACGACCGTCACGCTGATGACCGCGCGCGAGATGGCGCTGCACTGAGCGCCGCGCGCGATAACGAGATCCGGGGCGGGTGCGCTCGCCCCAGACGCTGAGAAGGCCCAGGCAAAACGACGATAAGCTCGGGCGGTCAACGAATGAGCCTGATCGGCGAAACTGGCCCTCTCCAACCCCCCGGAGAGGGCCGCATTATTTCTTGGGGAAGAGGGCAGGGACGGGCTCTGGTCATTTGCGCGGCCTCGCGTCACGATATGCGCAGGGGCCCGAGGGGGCCGAGGATCGAAACCCGCAACCGGAAGGACCGCAGATGCCCGCATCCGGACCGACAGTCTCCTTCACCCAGATGAAAGACGGCACCCGCGAGGATTACGAACTACTCGAAGAGCTGGAAAAGCCCTTCCTTGCAGGCACGGCGGACCGGCTGTTGCGCGAATTGGCCGCGCAGGCGGAGGAGACGCTGTCGGGCTACCAGATCACGCGGCTCGAACATGGGCTTCAGGCGGCGACGCGGGCGCGGCGCGATGGGGCGGATCTCGACTGGATCGTGGCGGCGCTGCTGCACGATATCGGCGACCGGCTCGCCCCCCAGAACCACGACCGGATGGCCGCCGAAATCCTGCGCCCCTATGTCCGCGAAGAGGTCTCGTGGGTGGTGGAGCATCACGGCATCTTCCAGATCGCCTATTACGGCCATCACTACGGCTGGGATCCGGAAGAGCGGCAGAAGTTCAAGGACCATCCCTGCTACAACAGCTGCGAGCAATTCTGCGAGCGCTGGGATCAGTCGAGCTTCGATCCGGCCTATCCGATGGACCCGCTGGAGAGCTTCGTCGAGGATGTCCGCGAGGTGTTTGCCCGCAAGGCCTATGCGCCTGAAGTGCTGCGCGCGGGCGAGGTTCACGGCCTGCCCGATCCCGCCTGAGCGGGCTGGAGCCGCACAGGTCGCACCGTTGCATCTCGCTTTTTGTCGCAGGTGAACGATTTTTCTGGCGATAACAGGCGCGTGAGACTAAGGGCATGACCCATGAGCGATACCTTGCCCCCGTGCCCCGAATGCAATTCGTCCTTCACCTACGAGATGGACGCCCTCCTGATCTGTCCCGAATGCGGCCATGAATGGTCGGCCTCGGGTGACGCGGATGCGCCCGCCGAGGTGCGCGATGCGGTCGGCAACGTGCTAAACGATGGCGACACGGTGACGGTGATCAAGGACCTCAAGGTGAAGGGCTCTTCCTCGGTCGTGAAGGTCGGCACCAAGGTGCGCGGCATTCGTCTCGTGGATGGCGATCACGACATCGACTGCAAGGTGCCCGGCATCGGTCAGATGGGGCTGAAGTCGCAATTCGTGAAAAAGGTTTCCGAGTAAGCCTGCTCACTGTCGGGTGGCGACCCAGCTGCCCCTGCATCCGTCGACGTTTTCATAATTCCCCACGAGGCGCCCCTTGACGAGGTGCCCCTTGAGTGAGCCGACAGAGCGCGTCCGGAAGTAGAAATTCCCGACGATCCGGTCGGCCCCGACGACATGCCCGGAAATCCTGTAGGAGGCTCCGTAGGTGTTGGTAGCCTCGCCCGAAACCCGGCCGTCTTGTATGCGTATCCCGCCATAGCCCGGTGTGCAGGGGCGATCCATCACACGCATGGACTGAGGGGTGTACCTTCCGACCCAGTCCCCATCGAGCGGGCTTGGCCGTCCGTCGGGTGGCTCGGGAACGCAGGCTGCGAGCGCGATCAGGGTCACGCCCGCGAGGATCGCGGTGGCGGCCCTGCGTGTGAGTGTCGTCATCTTGGTCATTGGACTGTCCTCCCCGTTTGGCGCCGCCTGCGTTCACTCGATCCCGACGATCATCGTGAAGGGGGCCGGGGCGTCGCCGATATTGTAGACCGTGATCCGGTTCTCGCCGTTCAGCCAGAGCTGGCCGCGATAGTCCCGCCTACCGCCGCGGCTCTCGTAGAGAAGCTCGCCGTCCGGGGTGAAGATGTTGAAATGCACCGCAGGCGAGTCGGTCTGGAGCTGCGCCGTCAGGAACTGCTTTTCCCGAGCACCGAGCCGGTAGTTCACCGCGGCTCCGGGGGCGAGGGTCGATCTCAGCACCGCGCCGCTCGTGCCGGGGGCGAACTGGACCTGCTGATCGCGGGTCTCGGGTTCGGCCACGCGTGGCGGCGGGGCAGAGCCTTCACGAAGGTAGCGCCCGGCAACCCAGCCGGTCAGAGACCCTTCGGTCGCCGCGACTTTGCACCAGCGCTGACCCTCAGCCATCCGGCAGCCCATGTTGCGCAGGATCGCCCCCTCGGGGAACCGCCCGAGGATCGCCGCCCCGGTCGAGGGCCCCGCGCGCAGGTTAAGCGGATCGTTGATGTCGCCGGTCTGGACCTGCCAGAAATCGGGCCCGCCCTGCAGCCCGTCGGCATAATCGCCCTGCACGATCGCGCCGGTCTTCCCGGTGATCCCGATCCGGATGTCGAAATTCGCAACCTCGTCGCGCCGCGCCGCCGAGCGCATCATGTAGACCGAGATCTTGTAGGTCCCCGAACTGGGCAGCGTGCCTGTGTAGTGGTTCAGCTCGGGCGTTAACTGGCTGGTCATGATCGCCTGATCGCCCGGGCCGCTCCCGGGACCGTAGAGGTTGAAATACGTGGCGGTGTGCTTTGTGGACAGCTTGATATCGATCGTCTGTCCGGCCTCGGCGCCGATCGTGTAGATCACGCTGTCATAGCCCTTGATGCGGTCGCTCAGAACCGCGTTATCCGCTCCGGCTGAGAAATAGACCGGAACCTCGCGCATCTCCTCGGCAAGGACAGGTGTGGTGAACGACAAAGCCGCGACGAAGACATAACCCAGAAACCGGTTCATACCGATCCTCCCTCTTTGGTTTATGGCGCGCGTCATCGGGGAGTGTAGCACGAAAATCGTACAGAGGCGCGGGGTCAGGCAGTGCCGATCTGCGGGCGTCCGAAATAGGCCCGCAGATGGGGCAGGGCGGCAAGTTGCACCGCGCTCAGGATCAGCGCGATCGGCCAGATCACCAGCGTGTCGGGCGTTGCAAGTGTGATAAGCGGGATCGCGACCAGCACGAGTGCGGTCGTCAGCGCGGCGCGGCCAACCTGAGGCAGCGCCATGACCTGCGACAGCCGCCAGAGCGCCACGCCAAGACCGATCGCCTCGCCCGCGACCCCGAGCCAGATCACCGGCACGACCGAGCCGGTCTCAATCAGCGCCCAATAGCTCAGAGGGAGCACCGCGATCCGGGGCAGGTTCCCCCAAAAGCCGTTATCGGTCTGCCCCGCCGAGAGCGCGACCGTGCTCGGCCCGTTCTTGATCGCGCGGAGCGCATTCATCAGCGCGAAGGGGATCAGGAGCGGCAGGAGGCTTGCATATTTCGCCCCCAGAAGGGCCGTGACGACGAGCGGTCCGATCAGGACCGTGCCCAGCAGCAGGATCGATCCGGAGAGGAACATCCCTTCGAAGGTCGCCCCGGCAAGCTGGCGATGCGCGACGGCGTCCGCACGGCCATGCGCGGCCGAGAGTTTCGGCAGAAAGAGGTTCTGCACCGATTTCGCGCCGATCAGCGTGGGTGTCAGCGTCAGCGTCATGCCCATCGCGAAGATCGCCAGCGCCTCCATCCCCGCCAGTCGCCCGACGATGATCTTGTCGCCCTGAAAGACCAGATACATCAGGGCCGCATTGGCCAGAAGCGGCGCGCCGAAACGCAGGTTCGCGCGCATCTCGGTGCGGTCGAGGCGCAGGCGGTAGCGGCGTTCGGCCATCAGGTGCGAGACCAGAACGCCGAGGGCCGCGTGCAGCAGGATCGCCCAAAGCGCCACCTGCCAGTCGTCGAAGAGGCGCGAGAGCGGCCAGATCGCGATAAGCGCGGCCAGTGCGGGCAGCGCCCCCGTCAGCAGCATCGGGCGATAGTGACCCCTGCGCTGGGCGCGGTGGATGTCGAAATGCTGCGCCGCCGTCAGGAGCGGCACCAGCGCGAGCCAACGATAGGCCGGTGCGGCCTCTGGGATATCGAGGAAGTCGGCGATCGGCCCGGCCAGCACGAACAGCGCAGCCGCCGCGATCACGCCGCGCAGCATTTGAAAGCCTTGCAGTGCTGCCTGAAACGCGGGGTCGTCGCCGCGCTTTGACTGCACGATCTGCTGCTGCAGCCCCAGCGTCGAGCCCATCTCGATCACCGCCATCACCATCGCGAAGGTTGCGGCCACGCCGTAATCGGCGACCGGGATCAGCCGCGCGATCAGTAGATTGCGCGCGAGCATCAGCGCCGAGGTGGCGGCGTTCCCGCTGAGGATGAGGATCGCGGTGCGAAGCATGTACTGTCCGATATGGCGCGGGGTTTGGCCGCCCGCGCATGTTTTGCGCCCATAATCCCGCCCGAGGGGCCGTCGGGTCAAGCGCGCTGTGACGGCTGTGGCTTGACGGCCACGTCACGCGCGGCGACCGACCCAGCCAAGCCTTGCCAGATTCACGGCTTTGCTGTTCAACTCCTTGAAAAACCAGATCGGCCGAGCATGACCCATCACAGCCCCATTTCGACGCCTTCGAGCGAGGCGCTCGCCCACGTCGCGGCGGGCGATCTCTGCGCGGGCTGCGGGCTGTGTGCCGGGGTCGCGCCGCAGGAGATCGCGATGGCGCCCGATGCGCGCGGCTTCCTGCGCCCGGTGCAAAGCGCCGAGATCAGCGCGCGAGCGGAGACCGCGATTGCCGCCTGCTGCCCGGGCTTGGGCCAGAGCGCGCAGCGCGTCGCGCCCGGAGAGGAGCCGCTCTGGGGGCGGTTCATGGAGATGAAGAGCGGTCACGCCACCGACGCGGACCTGCGCCATGCGGGGGCCTCGGGCGGGGCGCTCTCGGCGCTGGCGCTGCATCTGCTGCAATCGGGTCGCGTCGATGCCATAGCGCAGATCGAGCCCGACCCCGACAACCCGATCGGCAACCGGATGCGGCTGAGCACCACGCGCGACGAGGTTCTGGGGGCGGCGGGCTCGCGCTATGCGCCTTCGGCCCCGCTGGCCGATCTGTCGTCGCTGATCGCGGATGGGCGGCGCTTCGCGGTGATCGGCAAGCCTTGCGATGCGGTGGCTTTGCGGGCGCTGGTCGCGCGCGACCCGAAACTCGCGCGGAGTTTCCCGGTGATCCTGTCCTTCTTCTGCGCGGGCGTTCCCAGCGCGGAGGGCGCGCGGGAATTGCTGGCGGAAATGGGCGCGCCGGAGGATCAATTGACGGCCTTCCGCTATCGCGGCAATGGCTGGCCGGGCAAGACGGTGGCCGCGCTGCACGATGGCTCCACCCGCGTGACGAGCTATCACGCGGCCTGGGGCGGGGTGCTGTCGCGCCACATCCAGCACCGCTGCAAGATTTGCGCCGATGGCACCGGCGTCGCCGCCGATCTGGTCTGCGCCGATGCGTGGGAGGCCGACGATGCGGGCTATCCGCTGTTCGAGGAGGCGCCGGGGCACAGCCTGATCGTGGCGCGCACGCGGCTCGGCGCGGAAATTCTGAGGGAGGCCGAGGCGGCGGAGGCGGTCGAGACCGCGCCGTTCGATGTGGCGGAACTGGCCGCGATTCAGCCCGGCCAGCGCGAACGTCGCCGCGCCCTTTTCGCGCGTCTCGCGGCGCTCAAACTGATGGCCCGCCCGATCCCGCGCTACGAGGGGATGAACCTGCGCGCCTGCGCATTGCAGAACCCGGTCACGCGGAACCTGCGCAATTTCGCAGGCACAGTTCGACGTGTGTTGCGGGGCCGAAAATGAGCCGCATGCTGCGCGTCTGCCTGATCTTCCACTCGACGCGCTCGGACAATCTTGGCGTCGGCGCGCTGACCGTGTCGGAGATCGCCCTTCTGCGCGATCTTGCCGCCAAAGCGGGACGCGAGATCGCGATCACCGTGCTCGACTGGAAGGACCGGCGCGCGCCTTATGTGGCAGGCGACGACTTGCGACTGATCGAGGTGGATGGCGCATTTCTGAAATCTCCCAAAGGGTTGTGGGCCGAAGTTAAGGCCGCTGATCTGGTGATCGACATTGGCGGCGGTGACAGTTTCGCCGATATCTACGGGGCCTCGCGACTGGTGAAGATGTTCTGGATGAAGTTCGCCACACATCTCGCGGGCACGCCTTTGGTGGTCGCGCCGCAGACCGTGGGGCCCTTCACCAAGGGCTGGTCGATGCGGCTGGCGCGGATGAGCCTCAACCGCTCGGCTTTGGTGGCGGTGCGCGACGAACGCTCGCGCGCAGCGCTGGACGATCTGGGCTATCGCGGCGCACCGGTTCTGGCCTCCGATCTGGCGCTGCGGCTGCCCTATGAGCCGCCCGCGCCGCGCGACGCTGGGCCGGTGCGCGTCGGGATCAACGTCTCGGGGCTGTTGATGGCGGGGGGCTATCACGGGGGCAATGATTTCGGGATGGCGCTGAATTATCCCGCGCTGATCGCGCGCACGATCGACTGGTTCAAGGGGCAGGGGGCCGAGGTCCATCTGGTGCCGCATGTGATCGTGCCCGAAGGCCCGATGGTGATCGAGGATGACCTGCACGCCTGTGAGGCGCTGGCCGCCGAGCATGACGTGATCTGCGCGCCTGCCTTCGCAAGCCCGTCCGAGGCGAAGAGCTATATCGCGGGGCTCGATTTCTTCACCGGGGCGCGGATGCATGCCTGTATCGCGGCGTTCTCGTCCGGTGTCGCTGTGGTGCCGCTCGCCTATAGCCGCAAGTTTGCGGGGCTGTTCGGCGCGCTTGGCTACGACCACACGGTCGATGCGACCAAGGCGGATGCGGATGCGGGGATGGCGGCGCTGGAGCAAGGGTTCGCTGATCGCGACAGCCTCGCGGCAGAGGCGAAGGCGGCACTTGCGCGCGGAATCGACCGGCTCGCCGCCTATGACGCGGCGTTGTTAAACTTGATGAAGGCGCTGTGATGGCCGAGGCCGCGATCATCATCCCGCATTACAACGACGTCACGCGGCTCATGCGCTGCCTCGAGACGCTTGCGCCGCAACTGGATGCGCGTTGCGAGCTGCTGGTGGTCGACAATGGCTCGACCGACGATCTGGCCCCCCTCCGCGCGGCCTATCCCGACCTTCGGATCGTGATCGAGACCAAGAAAGGTGCGGCAGAGGCGCGCAATCGTGGGGTGGCGGAGACGACGGCGGCGCGGCTGTTCTTCATCGACAGCGACTGCGTGGCCGATCCCGATTGGATCGCGACCGCCTTCGCCGTGGCCGGGCAGGGCGATCTGGTCGGCGGCCATGTCTTCGTCTTCGATGAGACTCCGCCGCCCCGATCCGGCGCGGAGGCGTTCGAGACTGTCTTCGCCTTCGATTTTCGCCGCTATATCGAGGAAAAAGGGTTCTCCGGCACCGGGAACCTGCTGACCCGGCGCGATGTCTACGAGGCCACCGGCCCCTTCATCGCGGGGCTGTCGGAGGATCTCGACTGGTGCCGTCGGGCGACCGCGAAGGGCTATTCGCTGATCTATGCCGACGGGCTGCGCGTGGGCCATCCATCGCGGCAGGACTGGGCGGCGCTGTCGCGCAAATGGCGCCGGCTCACCGAGGAAGGCTTCGGCGTGAATGGATCAAACCTGCCCGCGCGGCTGCGCTGGGGGGCGAAGGCGCTCTTGATGCCCGTCTCGATCCTCGCTCATCTGCCGAAGGTGCTGCGCCATCCAGAGCTGCGCGACGCGACCGAGCGGTGGCGCGCCGTGGCGACGCTCGCGAGACTGCGGCTCGCGCGGATGGGCTGGATGCTGCGGCAGGCGGTTTTCGGGCGGCTTTAGCGGCGCGAAGGCCACAATGGCAATGTGCAAAGTTTAATCTGGGTTAAAGCGCTTGCCGCGTCGATCTTCCTCACGCTAGCGTGACGTCAAGATATCAGAGCCGCAAAAAGCGGCCCGGAACAGGCAGGCAGCGATGGAGCAGATCGCATTCACCACGAGGCATGCAGCCCGCGTCGGACGGCGTGGGCTTTTGGCCGTCGGTCTTCTCGTACTCGGGGCGCTGCCCGCACTGGCGCGCGACTGGCAGGTCTCGGATACGGCCGGGCTGGCGCGGGTCGGGGCGAAGCTGGAGCCGGGCGACACGGTTCTGATCGCGCCAGGCGACTATGACGCGCTCGATCTGCGGGGGCTGACGGGGCGCGAGGGTGCGCCGATCACCTTCCGCTCTGCCGATCCGGACAACCGGGCGGTGATCGCGCAGATGAACCTGCGGGAAGTCAGCCATGTCGTCATCGAGGCCGTGACCTTCGATTACCGTTACACCGAGGGCGACCGGTCCAATATCCGCCCCTTTCAGGTCTTCACCACCCGCGATCTGACGATCCGCAATGCGCTGTTCGACGGAGACCTCGCCCCCGCCGATCCCGATCTGATCGAGCAGGGGCCGCTGCCCACCGCCTTTGGCCTCGCAGTACGCGCCTCGACCGGGATCACGGTCGAACGCTCCGAGTTTCGTCGCTTTTACCGTGGCGCGATCTTCACCGACTGCACCGATCTGGTGGTGGCCGCCAACGACATCCATGACATGCGGATGGACGGGCTGAACTTCGCCCAGATCGAACGCGCAGAGATCGCAAACAACCACATTCACGATTTTCGCCGTGCCGTCGCCTCGGGCGATCATGCCGACATGATCCAGTTCTGGACCGCAGGCACCGAACGGCCCAGCCGCGACATCGCGATCACGAACAACCTGCTCAATTCCGGCGAGGGCGGCTTTACCCAGTCGATCCTGATGCGCAACGAGCTGGTCGATCGCGGCAAGGCGGGCGCGGAGATGTTCTACCGCAATGTCGAGATCAGCGGGAACGTCATCATCAACGCCCATCTGCACGGGATCACGGTGGGCGAGGCGGAGGGCGTGAAGATCGCTAACAACACGCTCATCCATGACGTCTATTCCGAGGGCGAGAAACGCGATCCGGTTCTCTGGATCCCGCAGATCCGCGTGGCGCGCGACGCTCGCGCCGTCGAGATCGCCCGCAATGCGGTGAGCGAGATCGCAGGCCCGGCGGGGCAGCCCGATTGGAAGCTCCGCGACAACCTGCTGATCCAGGACATCACGCCGCAGCGGGCGAGCTATTACGACCAGCTCTTCGTCGCCGCGCGCACCGGTGCGCCGCGTGAGATCATGAATTACGCCTATCTTCCGGGTGGGGCCTTGGCCGGGAACGGGATCGGCGCGCCGATGCTCGATATTCTCGGCGGTCCGGACGCGCTCCAGCCGGTCATGCGGTTCGCGCGCAGCGAAGGCGGCGGCACCACGCTGCAATTCGACGCGCGCGAGAGTGTGCTGCCCGAGGGGGTGGACCCTGCCGAGGTCGCCTATCGCTGGCAGATCGACGGGCAGACCAACCTCGACGGCGCACAGGTGCCGGTGGGCTTCCGCATGCCGGGACGGCACAAGGTGACGCTGTCTCTGACGCTGCCCGACGGGCGGAGCGCGCAGAGCAGCGGCTATGTCGTGGTCCGCGATGACCGCATCCTTAGCTATGACCCCGATCTGGGACGTGTGATCTCGCATGCCGGGGCGCAGCCCGAGGCGCTCGACGCGATCCCGCTCAGCCCCGGTGCGCTGGAATTCGGGTTGGGCGGCGGCGCCGTGGTGATCCCGCGCGAGATGGTCGCGCCGCTCTACGGGGCGGACCGCTTCGCGCTGCATATGAAGCTGCGCGCGGTGGGCGATTACAAATCCGCCGGAGAGCTGTTGCGCCTGCATCAGTCGCTGATCGTGCGGGTGACCGGGCGCGGCACGTTCGAGGTCGAGTTCTGGCCCGAGAGCGGGCAGCGGCTGTTCCTGCGCACCAAGCGCGTCCCGATCTATGACGGCAAGTGGCACGACATCACCTTCCGCTATTCCTCCGAGGATAGCCTGTTCGAGGTGCTTTCGGGCGAGGAGGTGATCGGCAAGGGCACCGTGTCGGGGCGGCTCAAGCCGATGGAATATTGGGGCCTCGCGCTGGGCAATCCCTTCGGCAAGGGCAGCTTCCACGGCGAGATCGAGGCGCTTGATCTGACAGCGAGCAGCCCGGCGGTGAGCGGGGCGATGCGATGATCGGGGCGGGGGCCAGTGCCATCGGTCGAACGGCTGCGGCCGGATCGCGCGAGGTCCTCTCGGGTCACTCCTCCCGGCCCGTGGATGCGCCCGGCAATGAGGACGGGCTGTCCACAGCGAAACTGCCGCTGCCGGTCCTGATCATGCTGCTGTCGATCCTGATCCCGGTCAGTTTCAATCTCGGCTCGCTCGCGCTGACCGGGCTGCGGCTGGTGATGCTGGTGATGGTCGTACCGCTTCTGATCGGGCTATTCACGCGCAAATACGGGCGCATCCTGTGGGTGGACTGGCTGTTTCTGGGCCATTTTCTCGCGCTGACCCTCGCGCTGGCGGTCAACAACCCCGACCGCGTGATCCAGCAGGCGGGCTCCGTCGGGATCGAGTTTCTGGGCGGTTATCTGATGGGCCGGGCCTTCATCCGCTCGCGCGAGGATTTCATCGCGCTCGCCAAGGCGCTGATCTGGTCTTTCGTGTTGCTGTTGCCCTTCACGCTCTACGAGACGAAGACCGGGACACCGCTGATCCCGACTCTGATCGCGAAACTGCCCGGTATCACCTCGGTCCGGCCGGTCTACCCCGACCCGCGCTTCGGGCTGGAGCGGGTGCAGGCGGTATTCGATCACCCGATCCATTTCGGCCTTTACGCCTCTTGCGCCTTCCCGCTCGCCTTCGTCGCATTCCAGAACCTGCGCTCGCGGTTCTGGCGCGTGGTGATGAGCGGTTTCATCGTCTTTTCCGGCGGGCTCGCGCTGTCTTCGGGGGCGCTGCTGGCGCTGCTGCTGCAGATCGGACTGATCGGCTGGTCGCTGACCTTCCGCAAGATCGAGTGGCGCTGGTGGCTTCTGGTGGGGCTCTTTGCGCTGGCCTATGTCACGATCGACCTGCTGTCGAACCGCTCGCCGATCAAGGTGTTCATGTCCTATGCGACCTTCTCTTCGCACACAGCTTATTGGCGCGCGATCATCTTCGATTGGGGGATGCGGAATGTTTGGGCGAACCCGATCTTCGGGCTGGGGCTTAAGGACTGGGTGCGGCCCTCGTGGATGTATTCGGGTTCGATGGACAATTTCTGGTTGGTGATGGCGGTACGCTACGGCATCCCCGGTTTCCTGCTGGTCGCGGGCGGATATGCGTTGGGGCTGAGCCAGGTCATGCTGCGTGATTTCACCCGCGATTTCCGCCTGCTCGTCTGTCGCCGTGCCTGGGTGTTCACCTTCGTCGGCATGTCCTTCACGCTGTGCACCGTACATGTCTGGGGGGCAATGTATGCCTTCGTCTTTTTCATGTTTGGCGCGGGGATGTGGATGATCGATGCGCAGGAGCGGGCGCCTGAAACCAAGGCCGGGCCTGCCGACATGTCCGCGGCGCGCAGCCGCTATACCCGGTTCGCCGCGCCCAAGGAGCGTCTTGCATGAGTGACAGGCTACGGGTGTTGCTGATCGCGCCGACCCTCTCGAAAGAAGCCATCGGTGAGGCTTTCGTCGCCTTCAAATGGGCCGAGGCGTTGAGCCCTCTGGTCGATCTGACGGTCGCGACCTTTCAGAGCCCGCGCCATTCGCCGATCTCCGAACAGCTCCCGCAGGCGCGGGTCGTGACATGGCCGCGCCCCACGGTACTCGACAGCAATCCGCGTCTGCGCGCGATGCTCAAGCCCGACTGGCCGATCTTCGCGCGCCATGTGCGACGCTGGCTGCGCGATAATGCGCGCGAGTTCGACATCGCGCATCAGATCATGCCGCAGGCGATGCGCTATGCAACGCCTCTGCGCGGGGCGGGTGTGGCTTACGTGATCGGTCCTCTTGGCGGTGCGCTCTCGACCCCGCCTGCCTTCGCCGCCGAAAGCGGGGCGGCGAAGTGGTATACCCGGCTGCGCGCACTCGATCATCTGCGGCTGCGCTTCGATCCGTTCCTGCGGCGCTCCTACGCCGAGGCCGCACTGGTGCTTGGCGTCGCGCCTTATATCCGCGACCACCTCGCCCCGGTGCCGATCCGTGACTACGCGAATGTCCTGGAACTCGGGATCGAGGAGCCTGCGCCAGAGCGCGCCCCGCGGGCTGACGGGCAAATCCGGCTGCTGCACGTCGGGCGCGGCGTGCGCACGAAGGGCTTGCGCGACGTGGTCCGCGCGATGGGGCTGTTGAAGGATCGCCGCGCGTTGCATCTGACCAGCGCCGGGGCAGGCGAGGAGATCGAGATCTGCCGGGCCGAGGCTGCGCGCCTCGGCATCGCAGGTCGTTGCGATTTCCGCGGGGCGATCCCGCGCGAGGAGGTCGAACGCCTCTACGCCCAATCGGACATCTTCGCCTTCCCGAGCTGGCGCGAACCGGCGGGCAATGTTCTTTACGAGGCGATGCGCTGGGGCCTGCCGGTGATCGCCGCGGCCCGCGGCGGGCCCGACGGCATCGTCGAGCAGGGCGTGACGGGGCTGAAATGTCCGGTCTCCACGCCCGAGGCACTGGCCCGCGATGTCGCGGAGGCGATCGAACGGCTCGCCGATGATCCCGACCTGCGCGCCCGGCTTGGGGCTGCGGGCAAGGAGAAGGTTCTGCGAGAAGGGCTCTGGCCGGTTAAGGCCGAGGCTATGGCGGGGATCTATGCCCGCGCGCTGGGTCGCTAACGCCCTATCTTCGCTCGCGCATCGGGGCTGAGCGAGGCCAGAACTGGCGCAGGCGGGGCCATCCCGAAGAAGCCCCACAAGAGCGCTGCGGCTTCCGCCCCATGCCCTTGCGCGCGCAGTTGTGCGGCTTTCGCCAGCGACCACGCCGCGCCGCCGATCAGCCCGGCGGGGAAATGGCGACGCAGGAACATCGCTCGTGCGCGATGCTTGAAATATTGCGAGAACGGCGAGGCGACCGAGCCCATCCGCTGCGAGCCGATCGCCGTGCCCGCGACGTGATGGACGACCGCGCCTTCGCAATAGGAGATCGGCAGATCGCCCCGGCGCAGCGCCCAGTCGACCTCTTCGTAGTAAAGGAAATAATCTTCCGTCATCGGCCCCGCACGCTCGAGATGGGCGCGGGTGGCGACGAGGCTCGCGCCGGTGACGAAGTCGATCCGGGACGGGTCCGGGGCAGGGCTGTCGGCAGCGGCGAACTGGTTGAGGTTATGGGTGATCCCGGTGCGCCGGTCGATCACCCCGCCGTCGATCTGGATCGTGTCGGGCGCGTCGCCATAGACCACCCGATGCGCGATCATCGCGGCACCTCGCGGTCCGGGATCATGCGAAACGAGAAGCGCAGGCGTCTCGGGCGGCACGACGCAATCGGGGTTGAGCAGCCAGAACCGGTCGAGCGCGGGATTGGCCGCGAGCCGTGCGAGGCCCAGATTGACGCCCGCAGCAAACCCGCCATTGGCCCCCGCTTCGATCAGAGCGATGCCTTCCTGACCCGCCTCCGCAGCCCCCATCAGATCGGGGACGGCTGCGCGGATCACCTCGACCGTGTCATCGGGCGAGGCATTGTCGACTACCACCACATGCAGCGCCACGCCGGTCGCCGCACGCAGCGAGGCGATGCAGGCCGCGATCACGTCCGAGGACCGATAGGTGACGATGACGACACCCAGAGCGGGATCGGTGGCGGGATGCGGCTCGGCCATGTCGCTCGGGCTCAGGCCCCGCGCGAGAGGGCCGCGACCCCGGTGCGGGCCACCTCGGCCAGACCCAGCGGGCGCATCAGATCGGCGAAAGCGTCGATCTTCTCCGGCGTGCCGGTGATCTCGAAGACAAAGCTCTCCAGCGTCGAGTCGACAACATTGGCGCGGAAGATCTCGGCCAGACGCAGCGCCTCGATGCGCTTGTCGCCGGTGCCCGCGACCTTGATCAGCGCCAGTTCGCGCTCGACCGGGTAGCCCTCGACGGTGAGGTCCTTCACTTCGTGAACCGGCACGATGCGGCCCAGCTGCGCCTTGATCTGGTCGATCACGTTCTCGGTGCCGCGGGTGACGACGGTGATCCGGCTGCGATGGCCCTTATGGTCCACCTCGGCCACGGTCAGGCTGTCGATGTTGTAGCCGCGGCCCGAGAACAGCCCGATGACGCGGGCCAGAACCCCCGCCTCGTTATCCACGATCACGGCGAGCGTATGGCTACGCTCAATCTGGTCGTGGCTGTCGCGCAGGTCGTAAGCGGAATGGCTCGAGGAGCCTTTCTTGATCTTCAGAGCGGCCATTGCCTCTCTCCTTTTCCTAGTTCGGACCCGATCTTCGGCTTGGTCCAAATATCCCGGGGGTCCGGGGGCAGAGCCCCCGGCGTCGCTCACACCAGCGCGGCGCCTTCCTTGAAGACATCGGCATCGGCCGCCAGCAGCATCTCGTTATGCGGCTTGCCGGACGGGATCATCGGGAAGCAGTTCTCGTGCTTCTCCACGAGGCAGTCGAACAGCACCGGGCCGTCATGCTTGATCATCTCCATGATCGCATCGTCGAGATCGGCGGGGTCGGAGACCTGCATCCCCTTCCAGCCGAAGCTCTCGGCGAGCTTCACGAAATCGGGCAGGCTTTCCGACCAGCTATGCGAGTAGCGCTCGCCATGCAGCAGTTCCTGCCACTGGCGGACCATGCCCAGACGCTCGTTATTGAGGATGAACTGCTTCACCGGCACGCGGAACTGGGTCGCGGTACCCATCTCCTGCATGTTCATCAGCCAGCTCGCCTCGCCCGCCACGTTGATCACGAGGCTCTCGGGATGGGCGATCTGCACGCCGATCGAAGCCGGGAAGCCGTAACCCATCGTGCCCAGCCCCCCGGAGGTCATCCAGCGGTTCGGATCCTCAAACCCGAGGAACTGCGCGGCCCACATCTGGTGCTGGCCCACCTCGGTGGTGATATAGCGATCCATGCCCTTGGTCAGCTCTTCGAGCCGCTGCAGCGCATATTGCGGTTTGATCGTCTTTTCCGAGTTGGTGTAGGCGAGGCAGTTCACCTTCTTCCACTCGTCGATCTTCTTCCACCATTTCTCGATAGCGGGCTTGTTTACCTTGCGCCCGCGCGACTTCCAGACCTTGAGCACGTCTTCGAGCACATGGCCGATATCGCCGAGGATCGGCAGGTCGACGGCGATGATCTTGTTGATCGAGGAGGCGTCGATATCGACATGCACCTTGGTCGATTTCGGCGAGAAGTCCGCCACGCGTCCGGTGATCCGGTCGTCGAAGCGCGCGCCGAGGTTGATCATCAGGTCGCAGCCATGCATCGCGAGGTTGGCTTCATAGAGACCGTGCATCCCGAGCATGCCGAGCCAATTCTTGCCCGAGGCGGGGTAGGCGCCCAGACCCATCAGGGTCGAGGTGATCGGGAAGCCGGTCGCGTCCACCAGTTCGCGCATCAGCTGGCTCGCGGCGGGGCCCGAGTTGATCACGCCGCCGCCGGTATAGAAGACCGGTTTCTCGGCGGTTTCGATCAGCTCGACCAGCTTGGTGATCGCGTCGAGATCGCCCTTCACCTGCGGCTGGTAATGGTCGACCTTCGCGGCTTTCGGCTCGGTATAGGTGGCCACCGCGAATTGCACATCCTTGGGCATGTCGATCAGCACCGGGCCGGGGCGGCCCGAGGTCGCCACGTGGAAAGCCTGATGGATCGTCTCGGAGAGTTTCGCGGGATCCTTCACCAGCCAGTTATGCTTGGTGCAGGGCCGCGTGATGCCCACCGTGTCGGCCTCTTGGAAGCCGTCGGTGCCCACGAGGAAGGTCGGCACCTGACCCGACAGCACGATCAGCGGGATCGAGTCCATCAACGCGTCGGTCAGCCCGGTCACCGCATTGGTCGCGCCCGGACCCGAGGTCACCAGCGCCACGCCCGGCTTGCCGGTCGAGCGCGCATAGCCTTCGGCCATGTGGATCGCGGCCTGCTCGTGGCGGACGAGGATGTGACGGATGTCGTTCTGCTGGAAAATCTCGTCATAGATCGGAAGGACCGCGCCGCCCGGATAGCCGAAAATTACTTCGACCCCGTGATCCTTCAGCGCCTGAACCACCATCTTCGCGCCGGTCATCTGCCGTGCCATATGCTCACTCCATCCTTGCGCGAGGGCCACGCCGCCCACCGCTAACTCTCAAGCATCCACCTGTCCAAGAAAAAGCCCCCGGCTTTGAGGCGGGGGCGCATGGGAACCTTCATGGTTGTACCGTTACCGGCCCATGCGCTTGGCTCCTACGACGACAAGAAGAATCGCATCCATTGCGGATCCCTTTCGGACTGCTTTGCGCGGACATTAGGATCGGGCGTTGGGGGCGTCAATGCCCAAACGCTGAATAAAATGTCGCGGGCGGCGGATTTTCCTTCCCGATTATTGCGCGTCGCGACCTGCGAGTCGCAACTTTGAGAAACCGGAAGGGGCTCTCGAGCCGGGTGCCGCAAGGGAAGTCGCGGGAAGTTGATCATATTGACGCTTGGTCAGCCTCTAGAACGGCCCAGCAGACCGCGTTTTCTGCCCAATCTGGTCAAGTGAACAGACCAGATGAAGCCTTAATTGCTTGACCTTTGTTGCCCACTCGGCCAATCACGGGCAAAGCCTCGCGCAGGCTTTCGGGACAAATTTAGGGAGGAAGTGAGATGGGCGCTTTGCTGGCCCTTTCACGCGCGATCGACCGGATAAACGAGACCATCGGCAAGGCGGTGTCGTGGCTTATTCTGGTGTCGGTCCTCGTGAGTGCGACCAACGCCATTGTGCGCAAAGCCTTCGACATGTCGTCGAACGCTTGGCTGGAATTGCAATGGTATCTTTTCGGCGCGGCGTTTCTGGGCGCTGCCGCTTACACGCTCAAGCAAAACGAGCATATCCGCATCGACATCGTCTATGGCGCGTTCTCGCGGAAGGTGCAGCACTGGATCGATCTGCTTGGGCATATCTTCTTCCTGATGCCGTTCGTCTTGCTGATGCTGTTCAAACTGACGCCCTTCGTGATGATCTCCATCCACTCGGGCGAGATGTCGACGAACTCGGGCGGTCTGATCCTGTGGCCGGCCAAAATCCTGCTGCTGATCGGCTTCTGGCAGCTGTTCTTCCAGGGCGTTTCCGAGATCATCAAGAAGATCGGCGTGATGCGTGGGTTGATCGACGATCCCCATGCCGACAGCGCGGGCCATCACGGCCATGATCCCATCGCCGAAGAGGAGGGTCTGTAATGCTCGAGCTTATCGCTCAGAACATGGCCCCGATCATGTTCATCTCGCTGATCGTCTTCCTGCTGATCGGCTATCCTGCGGCCTTCGCGCTTGCGGCCAACGGTCTTTTGTTCTTCGTCATCGGCGTTGAACTGTCGGGTTACTCCGGCGGGACGATCAATCTTGACTGGCCGTTGTTGAATGCGATGCCGCAACGGTTCTACGGGGTCTTGTCGAACGAGACCTTACTTGCCATTCCATTCTTCACATTCATGGGCATCGTGCTCGAGAAATCGGGCATGGCCGAGGATCTTCTCGACACGATCGGTCAGCTGTTCGGCCCGGTGCGCGGCGGTCTCGCCTATGCGGTGATCATCGTGGGCGCGCTTCTGGCGGCGACCACGGGCGTCGTTGCGGCCTCGGTGATCGCGATGGGCCTGATCTCGCTGCCGATCATGTTGCGCTACGGCTATGATCGGAAGGTGGCCACAGGTGTCATTGCGGCGTCAGGGACACTGGCGCAGATCATCCCGCCCTCGCTCGTGCTGATCGTTCTGGCTGACCAGCTGGGCGTTTCGGTGGGCGACATGTACAAGGGCGCGCTGATCCCCGGTATGGTGCTGACCGGCATCTACCTCGGCTATGTGCTCGTGATGTCGATCATCAAGCCGAAGTCGATGCCGGCTCTGCCGAAAGAGGCGCGCACGCTGGGCTCTGGCGTGATGTCGCTCCTGGTGGCGCTGGCCGGTGCGGTCGCGATCTTCATCTTCGCCGAGAAGTATTTCGAGGCGAGCGGGTCGAGCGTCAACAACTCCGAGATCCTCGCAGCCGGTGTGGCCGTGATCGCGATCTATATCGTGGCGTTGCTGGACAAGGCGCTGAAAACCAACCTGATGAGCCGTCTGGCGCAGCAGGTGGTGATCGTGCTGATCCCGCCGCTGGCGCTGATCTTCCTCGTGCTGGGCACGATCTTCCTCGGCGTGGCGACGCCCACCGAAGGCGGCGCAATGGGCGCAGTCGGCGCGCTGGTGCTGTCGGCGGTGAAGAAGCGTCTGACCTTCCCCGTCGTGCGTGACGCGCTGGCGGCGACGACGCGCCTGTCGGCCTTCGTGCTGTTCATCCTGCTGGGCGCGCGGGTCTTCTCGCTCACCTTCTACGGGGTGAACGGGCAGGTCTGGGTCGAGCATCTGCTGACCTCGCTTCCGGGTGGCCAATTGGGCTTCCTGATCGTGGTGTCGTTCTTGGTGTTCTTCCTCGCCTTCTTCCTCGATTTCTTCGAACTGGCCTTCATCATCGTGCCGCTTCTGGCGCCTGCCGCGCAGGCTCTGGGGATCGACCTGATCTGGTTCGGGGTGATCCTGGGCGTGAACATGCAGACCTCGTTCATGCACCCGCCATTCGGCTTCGCGCTGTTCTACCTGCGCTCGGTCGCGGCCAAGGTGCCCTATATCGACAAGGTCACCGGCAAGAAGATGGAGCCGGTGAAGACCTCGCAGATCTACTGGGGCGCCATTCCCTTCGTGTTCATTCAGGTTGCGATGATTGCCATCGTGATCGCCTTCCCGGCCATGGTGATGCACTACAAGGGGCCGCAGGTGGATCTGAAGGATGTCGAGATCAAGCTGCCGCAGATGCCGGGCATGGGCGATGGGGGCGGCCTCGGTGGCCTGCCGTCGCTGGCGCCTCTGGGGGGCTCGACCTCTGGCGGGTCGGGCTCGGGAAGCGCGGCTCCGGGCGGGCTGCCCCCGCTTCCCACACCGGGCAGCAACTGATCGACCGGAAAATGAAAGATCGGGGCGGCCTTCAGGGGCCGCCCCTTTTTTATAGAGAGAGAGTGGAGGGCGAGGGATGCGGTATCCTCTTTTCGTTATTGTCGGGGTTTCGTTGCTTGCGCTGGCGGGCTGCGGCGAGACCAAGGAACAGCGCGCGGCGACGGGCGGCGTGGCCGGTCTCGTGGTGGCGGGACCTGTGGGAGCGGTCGTCGGAGCCGGGCTCGGCGTCGTGACGCGCAAGAATTGACGGCCAGCTATTCGCGGTACTTGGGAACCGCGGCGGGCGTTTCGGCGTCTTGTCCTTGGGGAAGCCGCGCGTTGCGGCTGCTATCGAAAGGACGAGAAGATGCGAATTGCGACGATCTTGATGGCGGGCGGCCTGCTGGTTTCGCTCGCGGCATGTGGTGACAACGCGACCGAACGTGCAGCCACCGGCGGCGTCGGCGGCCTCGTGGTTGCAGGTCCGGTTGGTGCGGTGGCCGGTGCCACGGTTGGCGCGGCCACGACGAAGTGATTTTTGTGACCAGACCAATAGAAAAGGCCCCGGGGCGCGAACCCCGGGGCCTTCTCAATTCACACGAGACGCGGCTCAGAGCTTGAGGTTGCCCGCAGCCTGCTGGCGCATCATGAAGTAGTCGAAGTTGAACTCCGACAGCTGCCACCAGCCATAGGCGTCGTTGCGGAATGCGAACTGGCTGTCGTAGATCTTCTTGAACGCAGCGTTCGAGCTGTTGATCTCGGCATAGACTTCGTTCGCCGCGTTGAAGCAGGCTTCCAGGATTTCCTGGCTGAACGGACGCAGCTGCGCGCCTTGGCCCAGCAGCTTCTTCAGCGCGCTCGGGTTCTTGTAGTCATAGGACGCCATCATGTCCGAGTTCGCCGCCTGCGTCGCCGCCGTCAGCGCGATCTTGTAGGCCTCGGGCAGTTGGTCATAGGCGTTCTTGTTGAACATGGCGTGCAGACAGGCGCCGCCTTCCCACCAGCCGGGATAGTAGTAATAGGGCGCGACCTTGTAGAAGCCGAGCTTCTCATCGTCGTACGGGCCGACCCATTCGGTGGCGTCGATCGTGCCTTTCTCGAGCGACGGGTAGATGTCGCCACCCGCGATCTGCTGCGGCACCACACCGAGCTTCTCGACGACCTTACCGCCGAAGCCACCGATGCGCATTTTCACGCCCTTCATGTCTTCGACGGTGTTGATTTCCTTACGGAACCAGCCGCCCATCTGGGCGCCGGTATTGCCGCAGGGGAAGGCCGTGATGTTGTAGTTCGAATAGAACTCGTTCATCAGGTCGTTGCCGCCGCCATAGTAGAACCAGGCGTTCTGCATGCGCATGTTCAGGCCGAAGGGCACTGCGGTCGCGAAGGCGAAGGTCGGATCTTTACCCCAGTAGTAGTAGGAGGCGGTGTGGCAGGCCTCGACGGTGCCGTTCGACACCGAATCCATTGCCTGCAGGCCGGGGACGATTTCGCCCGCCGCAAAGACCTGAATGTTGAATTTCCCGTCGGTCATGCCCTTGACGTAATTCGCCATCGTCTCGGCGGCGCCGTAGATCGTGTCGAGCGATTTCGGGAAAGACGAGGTCATGCGCCACGTCACAGTAGGGGTTTCTTGCGCAATAGCCGGTGCGGCGAGCGCGCTACCTGCAGCTGCGGCTGCCCCGCCAAGCGCACCTTTGCGCAGGAAAGAACGACGATCCATATGGTTTCCTCCCAAGTCGTGGATGTCTGTCAATTTTTCTGACCACACCGCTCCATTATTAGCGTTCCCTCCGGTGTGGGCATTGCGGTCACAATACTTGACCGGTTCCGCGTGTAAACCGACCTGCAAGTAATTTTATGTCGCAAATGGTCACAGTTTCGAAAGCTTGCTGCAGTGTGGCAATGCAGCCGCAGAATATCCGTTGGGTATCTTCGGTCGTCAGGGCATAGAAAAAGCCCCGACGCGCAGGGCGCCGGGGCTTCGGTTCGCTGGCTTGACCAGTTTGGGCGGCTTACAGCTCGCCTTTGTTGGCTTCGCTCATCATGAAGTAGTCGTAGTTGAACTCGGCCAGCTGTTCCCAGGTGAACCAGTCCTTGCGGAAGTCCTTGATCGAACCCCAGATCTTCGCGAATTCGGCGTTGTTCGCCTCCATCTCCGAATAGACCTCGTTGGCTGCCTTGAAGCAGGCCTGCATGATCTCGGGGGAGAAAGCGCGCAGCTGGGTGCCGTTGGCGACCAGCGTCTTGAGCGCCTTCGGGTTCTTCATGTCGTATTTCTGCAGCATGTCCGCATCGGCCGCCTGCGAGGCGGTGTGCAGGAGCTGCTGGTACTGTTTCGGCAGGCTTTCCATCTTCTCTTTCGAGAACATGAAGTGGACCGTCGGGCCACCTTCCCACCAGCCGGGGTAGTAGTAGTAGGGCGCGACTTTGTAGAAGCCGAGCTTCTCGTCGTCATAGGGGCCGACCCATTCGGTCGCGTCGATCGTGCCTTTTTCGAGCGCCGGGTAGATGTCGCCGCCGGCGATCTGCTGCGGCACGAGGCCGAGCTTTTCCATCACCTTGCCCGCGAAGCCGCCGACACGCATCTTGAGGCCCTTGAGGTCTTCGACCGTCGAGATCTCCTTGCGGAACCAGCCGCCCATCTGCGCGCCGGTGTTGCCGCCCGGCAGACCGTAGAGGCCCTGCTTGCCGAGGAACTCGTTATAGAGCTCGATGCCGCCGCCGTGGTAGTGCCACGCGTTCATGCCGCGCGCGTTGAGCGAGAAGGGGACGGCCGCGCCAAGCGCCCAGGTCGGATCCTTGCCCCAGAAGTAGTAGCCGACGGTGTGGCAGGCTTCGACCGTGCCGTTCATCACCGCATCGGCGACCTGAAGGCCGGGAACGATCTCGCCAGCGGCGAAGACCTGAATCTTGAAGTTACCGTCCGAGGCCTCCTCGACCATCTTCGACATCACTTCCGCGCCGCCATAGATCGTGTCGAGCGACTTCGGGAAAGACGAGGCGAGACGCCAGGTGATTTGCGGGTTGCTCTGCGCGATCGCGGGGGCTGCCAGCGTGCTCGCGGCCGCGCTGCCCAGCGCGGCTTTCGTCAGAAAGGAACGACGGTCCATTAAGGATCCTCCCATGTTTACTCCGGTTCGCGAGGCGTGGCCTCGCCGCCCGCCTCGTATCCTCCGCGGCGGGTCTGTCGGGACCGTTTCACCACGGGCCGGGAGTGTCCAGAGATCACGGGCCCGTAATCGTCGGAAGTCACGGAATAGTTTTGAAAAAATGAGTTGACAGATGGTGTCTGCCGAACGGTTGAGCAATTGCCTGCGAGAGTGACGTCCGTAGCTGGGTGTTGCTCAACTATTGCGTGTATCGGGGAGTTGAATCCGGGCGACCTGTTCCGCGATGGGAGGCACGGAAAGCGGATGAGTCTCGGTCTCGTGCGTGGCCGGATCGCCAAGATCGGTCCACTGCCCGCCCTTGTAGATCTCGAGCGCGGAGAAGTTCGCCTTGTAGTTCATCTTCGGCGAGCCGGGCACCCAATAGCCCAGATAGACGTAGGGCAGGCCCACGCGTTGCGCGATCTCGACATGGTCGAGGATCAGGTAGGTGCCGAGAGAGTCGCGGATCCGCTCGGGCTCGTAGAAGGAATAGACCATCGACAGCCCGTCATCGAGCACATCGGTCAGGCAGGTCGCGATCAGGGCGCGCATGCTGTCTGGCGTGGCGGCGGTCTCGCGATATTCGATCACGCGCGACTTCACGGGCGTCTCCTCGATCATCGCGGCGAATTCGAAGATATCCATGTCGGCCATGCCGCCATCGGCGTGGCGCGCATCGAGATAGCGGCGGAACAGTGCGAATTGCTCTTCCGTCGCCCAGGGCGACGTCGCGGTACGCTTTAGGTCGCCGTTTTTCTTCAGCACCCGGCGCTGCGATTTCGACAGCTTGAAATCGGCGACCCGGATGCGGGCCGAAAGGCAGGCGGTGCAATCTGCGCAAGAGGGCCGATAGAGGACATTCTGCGAGCGCCGGAAACCTTGCCGCGACAGCGCATTGTTGAGCTTCTCGGCCGACTCCCCCTGCAGTGCGGTGAACAATTTCCGCTCCGACCTGCCGTCCAGATAGGGGCAGGGCTGCGGCGCGGTTACGTAGAACTGCGGTGCAAGCGGAAGCGAATGGCGCATCAGTAGCCTCGTCGGGGAGGGGTCGCGGCAGGCTAGCAAAGGAGCGCGCACCCGCCAAGTGTTTCATGTTGATGACATAGAAAGCGCCCCGGTTACGTCAACCGGGGCGCCGAAATCGCATTGCGAACTGTCTATATGGTTAGGCTTTCGCGTCCTCGGAGGTGTCCTCCGACTGAGCCGCTTCCTTGGCGCGCTCTTCCATGTACTGGTCGAACTCTGCCTTGTCGCGGGCTTCGCGCAGACGACCGAGGAACTCTTCGAATTCCTGCTGTTCGCGCTGCAGTCGGTCGAGCGTGTCGGCCTTGTAGGCGTCGAACGCTGCGTTGCCGGTCGAACGCGAGACATGGACGCCTCCGACGCCGGAGCAACCGAAGCTGCGTTTTTGAACCGCCTGTCCCGTGCGCCAGCGACGCCCGAAGCGGCCGGTGAACAGGATGAAAGCGAGAATGACGAGGCCGAGGGGGCCTGCGAAAATGAAACCGGCCACCATCAGCGCGATCCAGGCGCCGGGGCCGTTCCCATCCATCCAGTTAACGGCGCGGGTAAACCAGTTACCAACCGCGACGGGCATGGAGTTGGTGGAATAGGCGGACATTTGAACCTCCGGGTTGAGCATGTGAATTCCTTTCACATACCCAAGATCGGAAGTCGGGGCGGTTCTTGCAAGGGGGTATGTAAATGATTTTTACATTTTTCTCGCAAATCACCGGATTCGCTTGGTTTTATTCGATGAAATCGGCTTGTTTCGCACCGCTGATCCGCTCCAGATCGGCCGGGGCGATGGCGAAAACATGCCGTGGCGTGCCTGCTGCAGCCCAAACGGTGTCGAATTCGAACAGTCGGGGGTCGAGGAATGCCGTCACCGGGCCGACATGGCCAAGGGGCGCGACGCCACCGATCGCAAAGCCCGTCTCCGCCCGGATCAGCGCCGCATCTGCCATGCCCAAGGGCTGGCCCGCGACGGCGTTTGCCTTCTCGGCGCTCACCCGGTTGCCGCCTGCGGTGATGAACAGCACGACATGGCCGCTGTCTTCGCCGCGAAAGATGATGGATTTGGCGATCTGGTCGACCTCGCAGCCTACCGCCTGTGCGGCCATCTCGGCGGTGCGGGCCTCGCCCGGCTCGGTGATCTCGAAGGGCACGCCTGCGGCTTCGAGGGCGGCACGGACGCGTTTGAGGGATTTGCTCATGGCGAGGCTCCGGAGGATCTGAGGTCGGGCGCGGAGGCGCCGGGGCGGGGTGTAGTTATGGCCAGATGTCGCGCGACAGCAATCCCCATTGACCGGCTCGCGTGGCGGCGTAAGCATGGCGCCATGCCGTTTGCCTCGCGTCTCACCCGTTCGCCCCTGTCTTTCGAGCGCGACCGCGCCGCCGAAGCCGAAGAGCTGTTCTCCGATCTCGCGCCGGAGTTGCGCGAATTGCTCGGGGGGACGGCAGGGTGCAGCCCTTATCTCAAAGGCCTGATGGAGAAAGAGGCCGAGTGGCTGCGCCCCGCGATTTCGGGCAATCCCGAAGCCGCGCTGGCCGAGGAATTCGCGCGGATCACGCCCGTCAGCCTCGCCGATCTGCCGTCAGAGCTGCGTCGGGCGAAGCGTCGCGTCGCGTTGCTGGCCGGGCTTGCCGATCTGGGCGGCGTCTGGTGTCTCGAAGAAGTGACCGGCGCCTTGACGCGGCTTGCCGATATTGCGGTCGATCTCGCGATGCAGCGGCTGGTGGCCGAGGAAATCCGCCGCGGCAAGATCCCCGGTGCGACCAACGATGATATAGAGAATGCCGCCGGGATGGTCGCGCTCGCGATGGGCAAGATGGGGGCGGGGGAGCTGAACTACTCCTCCGATATCGACCTGATCTGCCTCTTCGATGAAAGCCGCTACGAGCCTGACGATGCGATGGAGGCGCGCAGCGCGCTGATCCGGGCCACGCGCAAGATGGCGGCGATGCTCAACGACCGCACCGCCGAGGGTTATGTCTTTCGCACCGATCTGCGTCTGCGCCCCGATGCCGCCGTCACGCCGGTCTGTATCTCGATGGGCGCGGCGGAATTGTATTACGAGGCCGAGGGCCGGACATGGGAGCGCGCGGCCTATATCAAGGCGCGTCCCTGTGCAGGAGATATCGCGGCGGGCGAGCAATTCCTCGAACGGCTGCGGCCCTTCGTCTGGCGCAAGCATCTCGATTTCGCGGCCATTCAGGACGCCCACGATATGCGCCTGCGCATCCGCGAGCATAAGGGGCTGCACGGCCCGATCGAGGTGGCGGGCCACAATATCAAGCTCGGTCAGGGCGGCATCCGCGAGATCGAGTTCTTCACCCAGACCCGGCAACTGATCGCAGGCGGGCGGGATGAGAGCCTGCGCGACCGGACCACCGTGGGCGGGCTGCGCGCGCTTGCGGCGAAGACCTGGGTGCCCGAGGACGTGGCAGAGGAGTTGATCGATCATTACCGCGAGCATCGCGAAATCGAGCACCGTCTGCAGATGGTGGGCGACGCCCAGACCCAGATCCTGCCCGGCACTGAAGAAGGGCTCGCGCGGATCGCGGCGATGATGGGCGAGGGTGATGTGGCGCCCTGGCGCGACCGGCTGCGCGACCGGCTGGAGCGGGTCGAAGGGCTGACGAATGATTTCTTCGCCCCCGATGCCGCTTCCGAGCGCCCCGAGCTGAGCGAAGCCGCGCGCGAGATCGTCGAGGGCTGGACGGGCTATCCGGCGCTGCGATCCGAACGCGGGCGCGCGATCTTCAAGCGGCTGGAGCCGGAACTGCTCGACCGGATGCGGCGCGCGGCGAATATGGAGGAGGCGCTGACCCAGTTCGACGGCTTCCTCAAGGGGTTGCCCGCCGGGGTGCAGTTGTTCTCTCTCTTCGAGGCCAATCCCCAACTCGTCGATCTGATCGTCGACATCTGCGCCACGGCGCCGGGACTGGCGAGCTACCTGTCGCGCAACGCCGGGGTGCTGGACGCGGTTTTGGGCGGCTCGTTCTTCGCTCCTTGGCCGGGCAAACCGGCGCTGGAGGCCGATCTTGCACGGCTGCTGGAGCGGGCGGGCGATTACGAGGCCGCGTTGATCGCGGCGCGGCGCTGGGCGAAGGAGTGGAAGTTCCGTGTCGGCGTTCACCACCTGCGCGGCCTCGTCGATGCGTCCGAGGCCGCGGGCCAATATGCCGATGTGGCTGGCGCGGTGCTGGGCGCGCTCTGGCCGATCGTGCAGGGCGAATTCGCGCGCCGCTACGGGCCGTGCCCCGGCAAGGGCGCGGTGGTTCTGGGGATGGGTAGCCTTGGCGCAGAGCGCCTGAACGCGCAATCCGATCTCGATCTGATCGTGATCTACGACGCGGACGGGCAGGAGTTTTCCGAAGGCAAGAAGCCCATCGCCTCAAGGGCTTATTACGCGAAGCTCACGCAGGCCCTGATCACCGCGCTCAGTGCGCCGATGCCGGAGGGGATGCTCTACGAGGTCGATATGCGGCTGCGGCCTTCGGGGCGGCAAGGGCCCGTGGCGACCTCGGTGCAAAGCTTCGAGAGCTACCAGATGGAGGAGGCCTGGACCTGGGAGCATCTGGCGCTCACCCGGGCGCGGCCTGTCGCGGGATGCGCCGATCTGGCCGACCGGGTCGAGGCGATCCGCCTGAAGGTTCTGGAGGCGAAAGGCGGCGGAGACGCGGTGCTCCACGAGCTGGCACAGATGCGCGCCCGGATCTTCGCGGCCAAGGCCCCAGATGGGGATTGGGAGGCGAAGGTCGGCCCCGGACGGCTGCAGGATATCGAGCTTCTAGCGCAAAGCTTTGCGCTCCGTGCGGGCGTCCCGGCGCGCAAGGTCGAGGCGCAACTGCGCGCTGGCCCGCGCGGCGGGTTCGTGACGCGCGAGGAGGGCGAGCAGCTCGCCACCGCCTATCGCTTCTTGTGGCGACTGCAGGCAGGCGGGCGCTTGCTGAGCGAAAAGCGCCTGGATATGGCGGCGATCGGAGAGGGCGGCCGCGCTTTCCTGTTGCGCGAGACGGGGCTGGATGATCTCGATGCTCTGGCGGCGCGTCTGAATGAGGTCACGACCGAGACGGCCGCCATCGTGGACAGGGTTCTGGAGGGCTGAATGGCGCGCAAACTTATGGAATTGAGCGAGGCGGACCCGAAAGGACTGATCCGCGAGAGCTTCAAGATCGACGGAATCACCACGGAAGAGTGCCGCTCGATCTTCATGGATTGGGCGCTGAGCCTTGGCCCCGGGATGGACGCGAACGAAGCGATGCGCACCGTGCTCGCGGCCTATCAAGCGCCGCCCGAGCACCCGATGACCCGGGTGCTCGAAGAAGGTCTGACCCGCGAAAGCGGCCCGCCGATGCGGCGCGGCGGCTGGCGGGCGCGCCGTCCTTGAAGGTGATTGGCCCTGACCGGGGTTAGCGCGGCAGCGCCGCCGCCTCGCGCGCAAGCGCTTCGATCCCGGCCCAGTCGCCCGATTGCACCATCGCATCGGGTGCGACCCAGGAGCCGCCCGCGCAAAGAACGTTCGGCAGGCTCAGGTAATCATTGGCGTTTTTCATGCTGACGCCGCCCGTCGGGCAGAAGCTGACCTGCGGGATCGGGGCGCCGATGGCCTTCAGCGCAGGCGCGCCGCCCGAGGCTTCCGCCGGGAAGAACTTCAGCACGTCGTAACCCATCTCGAGAAGCTTCATCACTTCCGATGCGGTGGCGGCACCGGGCAGAAGCGGCAGGCCTTCGTCTTCGCAGGCTTTCACCAGCGTTTCGGTCGCGCCGGGCGAGACGCCGAATTTCGCGCCCGCGGCTTTCGCGGCTTTCACATCGGCTGGGGTCAGCAGCGTGCCCGCGCCGACCACGCCGCCTTCGACATCGGCCATCGCACGGATCGCGTCGAGCGCGCAGGGCGTGCGCAGCGTCACTTCCAGCGCAGGCAGGCCGCCCGCGACGAGCGCTTTGGCCAGAGGGGCGGCATGGGCCACATCCTTCACCACGATCACCGGCACGATCGGGGCCAGTTCGCAGATCTTGCGGGCGGATGCGGATTGTTCGCTAGGGGTCATCGGATCACTCCAGTCTAGGCCGCCCGCGCGGGCGGAGAGGGCAGGACGCTCCGCGGGGGATATTTATCGCCAAGCCGAAGGCAGAACCCTGATTTCGCCTTGGTACAAATATCCCCGCCGGAGGCAAGAAAACTCACAGCACCACGGAGGCGCCTTTGGTGGACGGGCCGACATGGGTGCGGAAGGCGCCGAACAGTTCGCGGCCAAGGCCGTACTGGTTGCCGCTGAGGTCGGGCTCGACCGGCGTGCGGCTCTCGAAACCTTCGGTCAGGCAGGTCAGCTCGCCCGTGGTCGCGTCGAGCCGCACCATATCGCCGTCTTGCAGCTTCGCAAGCGGTCCGCCATCGGCGGCCTCGGGCGAGACATGGATCGCCGCCGGAACCTTGCCCGAGGCGCCCGACATCCGGCCATCGGTGACCAGCGCCACTTTCAGCCCGCGATCCTGCAGCACTGCGAGGGTCGGGGTGAGCGAGTGCAGCTCCGGCATCCCGTTCGCCTTCGGCCCCTGGAAGCGGACGACGACAATCGTGTCCGAGGTGAACTCACCGTTCTTGAAGGCGTCCTTCACCTCGTGCTGCTCCTTGAAGACGCGGACCGGCGCTTCGATCACATGGCGCTCGGGCTTGACGGCGGAGACCTTGATCACGCCACGCCCGAGATTGCCTTCGAGCTGCTTGAGGCCGCCCGTTTTCTGGAAGGGATCGGCGGGCTTGCGGAGGATTTTCTCGTTCTGGCTCTCCGGATCGGACTCTTCCCAGATCAGACCGCCCTCGGTGATCTTCGGCTCCTGCGTGTAGCGGGTGAGGCCGTCGCCCGCGACGGTCTTCGCGTCCTCATGCAGCAGGCCTGCTTCCAGCAGATGGCGGATCATGAATTGCAGCCCGCCCGCCGCATGGAAGTGGTTCACGTCGGCGAGGCCGTTCGGATAGACTTTCGCCATCAGCGGCACGACCGAGGAAATCTCGTCGAAATCTTCCAGATCGAGCACGATCCCGGCGGCGCGCGCCATCGCGGGCAGGTGCAGGACGTGGTTGGTCGAGCCACCCGTCGCCATCAGACCGACCATGCCGTTCACGAAGGCTTTCTCGTCGAGCACTTCCGAGGCCGGGCGGTAGTCGTTGCCAAGCGCGGTGATCTCGGCGGCACGCTTCGCGCCTGCCACCGTCAGCGCCTCGCGCAGCGGCGTGTTCGGGTTCACGAAGGACGCGCCCGGAAGATGCAGCCCCATGAATTCCATCAGCATCTGGTTGGTGTTCGCAGTGCCGTAGAAGGTGCAGGTGCCCGGGCCGTGATAGGAGGCCATCTCGGCGGCCATGAGCGCATCGCGCCCCACTTCGCCGGCTGCGAATTGCTGGCGCACCTTGGCTTTCTCGTCATTGGGCAGCCCGGTGGTCATCGGCCCCGCGGGAATGAAGATCGCCGGGATATGCCCGAAGGTCGCCGCCGCCATGATCAGGCCGGGCACGATCTTGTCGCAGACGCCCATGTAGAGGGCCGCGTCGAAGGTGTTGTGGCTCAGCGAGACCGCCGCCGCCATCGCGATTACGTCACGCGAGAAGAGCGACAGGTCCATCCCCGGCTGGCCCTGCGTAACCCCGTCGCACATCGCAGGAACGCCGCCTGCGACCTGCGCCGTGGCACCGACTTCGCGCAGCGCGGCCTTGATCGTCTGCGGGAAGGTCTCGAAAGGCTGATGCGCCGAGAGCATGTCGTTATAGGCGGTGACGATGCCCACATTCGGCGCGCGCTCTGCCGCGAGCGCGTCTTTGTCCTCCCCCATAGCCGCATAGGCGTGGGCCTGGTTGCCGCAGCTGAGATGCGCGCGGGCGGGGCCTGCATCGGCAGCCGCCTGCATCCGGGCAAGATAGTCGCCGCGCGGGCCTTCGGAGCGGGCGCGGATTCGGTCGGTCACACGGGCGATTGTGGCATCGAGGGTCATCGGCGGGGCCTTTCCTTGCTATGCATCTGATGCGGAACATGCAGCCCTTGCGGGCCGCTCGCGCAGCGGGCGCGGATCGCGGTCGCCTATTTGCTATCATGTTAGCGCTAACGCTGCAACCCGTTCCCTTTGCGGATTATCTGGGGCAGAGCGGGGATGCGGCAAGCGCGAGGGCTTTCGCGCACCGTCGCTTGGCGCTAGGAAGGCGGCGCTTGAGACAGCGCGCGCAAGGAGCATCCGATGAGCCAGTCCGAAGACACCGCCACCCGCCCGACCGTTCGGCTGCGCCCGAAGGCCGAGGCCCGCGCGATCCGCCACGGCTTTCCTTGGGTCTATGCCGATGAGCTGGTGACGGATCGGCGCACCAAGGCGATCGCGCCCGGCACGATCGCGACGCTGGAGGATGGCGAGCGCCGTCCGCTCGCGACGGTGACGGTCAATCCGAACTCGAAGATCATCGGCCGGGTGATGAGCCGCGACGCGGAGGCGGTGATTGACCGCGACTGGATCGCGGCGAAACTGACCCGCGCGTTGGAGATGCGTGCGCGGCTGTTCGATGCGCCGTTCTATCGTCTGGTCCATGCCGAGGCGGACGGGCTGCCCGGCGTCATTATCGACCGTTTCGGCGATGCGGCGGTGATCCAGCCGAATGCGGCATGGTCGGAGGTCATGATCGCCGATCTCGAGGCCGCGCTGGCCGAGGTGACGGGCGTCACGACGATCATCAAGAACGCAGCAGGGCGCGCGCGCACGCTCGAAGGGCTGGACGAGGAAATGCTCACCCTGCGCGGCGGATTCGAGGCGCCGGTCGAAGTGCCGATGAACGGTGCGATCTACCTCGCCGACCTGATGGGCGGGCAGAAGACGGGTCTGTTCTATGACCAGCGCCCGAACCACGCTTTTGCCGCACGGCTGGCGGAGGGCGCGCGGGTCCTCGACGTGTTCTCCCATGTGGGCGGCTTCGCGTTGGCCGCACTGGCAGGTGGTGCGACTTCGGCGCTGTCGGTCGATGCCTCGGCCCCGGCGTTGGATCTTGCGGCCAAGGGCGCGGCCGCGATGGGCATGGCGGACCGGTTTGCCACGCGTCAGGGCGATGCGTTCGACACGCTCGATGCTTTGGGCCGGGAAGGGGAGCGCTTCGATCTGGTGATCTGCGATCCGCCCGCCTTCGCGCCTGCCAAGCCTGCGCTTCAGGCGGGGCTGCGCGCATACGAGCGGATCGCGCGGATGGCCGCGCCACTGGTCGAGCCGGGCGGCTATCTGGTGCTGTGCTCCTGCTCGCATGCTGCCGATCTGTCGCAATTCCGCGCAGCCTGCACGCGCGGCATCGGCAAAGCAGGGCGGTCGGCGCAGCTGATCCATACCGGCTATGCCGGGCCCGATCACCCGATGCTGCCGCAGCTGGCGGAATCGGGCTATCTGAAATCGCTGTTCTTCCGGCTCGACTGATGCGGATCGTGCTCGATGCCTGCGTGCTCTATCCGACGGTGCTGCGCGAGATCCTGATCGGAGCGGCCAAGGCGGGGCTCTACCGTCCGCTCTGGTCGGCGCGCATCCTCGAGGAATGGGCGCGCGCCGCCGCCCGCCGCGCGCCTGCCGATGAGGCCATCGCGCGCGGCGAGATCGCGCTTTTGCGCGCGGGGTTCCCGAAGGCCGAGATTTCCGCCCAGCCGGGGATCGAGGCTCGGCTGGTGCTGCCCGACGAGAATGACCTCCATGTTCTGGCGGTGGCGATTGCGGGTAGTGCCGATGCGATCCTCACCTTCAACGCGCAGGATTTTCCGCGCGGGACCTTGGCGGGCGAGGGGCTGGAGCGGCGCGATCCGGACGGCTTCCTCTGGCAGCTTCTGTCCGAACATCCCGAGCAGATGCGCGCCATCACCGAGGCCGTGCGCGCCGAGGCCGAGCGCCTCTCGGGCGAGCCTCAGCCGATCCGGGCGTTGATGAAACGCGCGCGCCTGCCACGTTTCGGTAAGGCGCTGGCGGCGTGATCTCGCGCTGCATGTCCGGGTGTGGCCCCTTGACCGCCCGCGAAAGCCTCGCCAAACAGGCGCAATGATCGGGTTCATCACATGCCAAGAGCGCGGCGCGGCCGACAAGCTCCTTGCCCAGCTCGCCGACAGGCTGCTGTCGCAGGGGCGCGACGTGATCGGCATGGTGCGCGCCGAGGTGCCGCAGCGCTTCGAGTGCGAAATGCATCTGCGCCTTTTGCCCGAGGGCGAAACCCGCACGATCTCGCAGGATCTGGGGCAGGGCGCGGGGGCCTGTTCGCTCGATGCAGGCGCGCTCGAAGAGGTCGTCGCGCAGGTCGGTCATGCGCTTGAGATGGCGCAGCCGGGTGCCATCGTGATCCTCAACAAATTCGGCAAACAGGAGGCCGCAGGGCGCGGGTGTCGCGACCTGATCGCGCAGGCTATGGCCTCCGATTATCCAGTCCTTCTGTCCGTTCCGCCCGAAACGCGCGCCGATTTCATGACTTTTGCAGATGGTATGGCCGAAGAAATCGTGCCGGAAATTCAGGCGCTTGAGGCATTTCTTTCGCGCGAGAGCGCTTAATCTGCGCCCTCGCGTTGTCTCGTGTCGCTCCCATGCTAGACTTGTTCAGGTAAGGTGAGTAAAAGGGGGGGGCGTTAGCGCTAACGGACCCCAAACACGGAGCAGCCCATGGTTTCGCGCGTCATTCCCGTCGATCGTTTCGACCTGGTGATTTTCGGCGCCACTGGCGACCTCGCCAATCGCAAAATTCTCCCCGGCCTGTTTCGCCGCTATTGCGCCGGTCAAATTCCCGAAGGATCCACCATTATCGGGGCTGCGCGCTCGGAGATGACCCCCGAGGAGTTCCGCGACCAGACCCGCGCCGCGATCGCCGAATTCGGCGGCAATAAATGCGACGATGAAGGCGCGCTGGATGGTTTCCTGCCGATGCTCGACTATGTCGCGATCGACGCGAAAGGCGATGGCGGCTGGGACGATCTGAAGGCGAAAGTCCGCGACGACACCGTCAATGCGTTCTACTTCTCGGTGGCACCGGCGCTGTTCGGCGATCTGGCCGAGCGCCTCCACACGCGCGGCATCGCGGGGCCGGAGGCGCGGATCGTGGTCGAGAAACCGTTCGGGCGCGATCTCGCCTCGGCCAAGGCGCTCAACGCGGCGCTGGCGGAGTATTTCGACGAGACGCAGATTTACCGGATCGACCATTACCTCGGCAAAGAGACGGTGCAGAACCTGATGGCGGTGCGCTTCGCCAACATCCTGTTCGAGCCGCTCTGGAACAGCCAATTTGTTGATCATGTGCAAATTACCGTGGCTGAAACGGTGGGTGTCGGCGGCCGCGGGTCGTATTATGACAAGTCGGGCGCGATGCGCGACATGGTCCAGAACCACATGATGCAGCTTCTGTGCCTGATCGCGATGGAGCCGCCCTACCACTTCGATCCCGATGCGGTGCGCGACGAGAAGCTCAAGGTGATCCGCGCGCTCCAGCCCGTCCAGCCTGCCGATATCGTGCGCGGTCAATACGCGGCCAGCAAGGATGCGCCCGGCTATCTCGAAGATGCCGAGGATCCGGAGTCGACGACCGAGAGCTATATCGCGATGAAATGCCATGTCGCGAACTGGCGCTGGGTGAACACGCCCTTCTATCTGCGCACCGGCAAGCGGCTGCGCGCGCGCACATCCGAGATCGCGATCACTTTCAAGGAGCCGCCGCACCAGATCTTCGACGACGCCGAGGGCGAGTGGCGCGAGAACGTGCTGGTGATCCGGTTGCAGCCCAATGAGGGCATGAACCTGAAGATGATGATCAAGGAGCCGGGGCCGGGCGGGATGCGCCTCGTGCAGGTGCCGCTCGATATGTCCTTCGCGGACGCTCTGGGCGAGGAGGCTGATATCACCGACGCCTATGAACGCCTGATCATGGATGTGATCCGGGGCAACCAGACGCTGTTCATGCGTGGTGACGAGGTCGAGGCGGCCTGGGCCTGGACCGACCCGATCATCGAGGGCTGGGAGTCGCGTGGCGACAAACCTCAAACCTATGACAGCGGCGCGTCGGGGCCGGATGACGCGCTGATGCTGATGCATCGCGACGGACGCCGCTGGCGGGAGATTCGTGAATGAATTTTGAAAGTTATCCCGATCGCGAGATGCTGATGATGGGGCTTGCGGACCGCATCGCGAGCCAGTTGCGCGCGTCGATCAACAATGAAGGCCGGGCGACCTTGTCGGTGCCCGGCGGCTCCACGCCGGGGCCGATCTTCGACATCCTTTCCGACATTGATCTGGACTGGTCCAAGGTCGCGGTGCTCCTCAATGACGAGCGTTGGGTGCCCGAGACCTCGGAGCGGTCTAACACGCGCCTGATCCGTGCGCGGCTCCTGAAGGGGCGGGCGGCAGCGGCGACGCTGGTGCCGCTTTATGCCGAGGCGGAGCGGCCCGAGGACAAGATGGCGGAACTGGCCGAGGGCATCGCGCCGCATCTGCCGATTTCCGTCCTGCTTCTGGGCATGGGCGCGGATATGCACACGGCGAGCCTGTTTCCGGGCGCCGACCGGCTGAAAGAGGCGCTGTCGAACGATGCGCCGATCTTGCTGCCGATGCGGGCCGAAGCTGCGGGCGAGCCGCGTATCACCCTGTCCGCACCGGTGCTGCGCGACGCGATGTATACGCATATCCTGATCACCGGCGCGGAGAAGCGCGCGGCGATCGAAGCGGCCGAGAGGCTCCCCGTGGAACAGGCGCCGGTGCGCGCCGTTCTCAAGGACGCGACCGTTCACTGGGCTGAATAACTGGGCAGAGCAAGCGATGACCATCTGGCAAGACCTCCTCGACAAGGCGCAATCCGTACAATCCCGCGAAATCGGAGAATTGTTCGAAAAGGGTAATCGCGCAGCGGGGTTCAGCCGCGAAACCGGGCCGTTTCTGTTCGATTTCTCCAAGACCAATATCGATGCGGAGACGCTCGATCTGCTGGTGAAACTGGCCGAGGAGAAGGAGGTCGCGGCCCGCGCAGAGGCGATGTTCACCGGTGAGAAGATCAACGACACCGAGGGTCGCGCGGTGCTGCATACCGCGCTGCGCAATCTCGACACGGACGTGTTCGTCGATGGCGAGAACGTCATGCCCGAGGTCCGCGCGACCTATGCCCGGATGGAAGCGTTTGCGCGAGATGTGCGCGAGGGCAAGTTCACGGGGCAGGGCGGCAAGATCACCGATGTGGTCAATATCGGCATCGGCGGCTCTGATCTGGGCCCGGCGATGGCGACGCTCGCGCTCGCGCCCTATCACGACGGGCCGCGCTGCCATTTTGTCTCCAACGTTGACGGGGCGCATATCCATGACACGCTGGCCGGACTGAACCCGGAAACGACGCTGGTGATCGTCGCCTCGAAGACCTTCACCACGATCGAGACGATGACCAATGCCGAGACCGCGAAGCGGTGGATGGCCGAGAAGGTCTCGGACCCGGCGCAGCAATTCGCGGCGCTCTCGACCTCGGCTGAGAAGACTGCTGCCTTCGGGATCGATCAGGCCCGCGTCTTCGGCTTCGCCGATTGGGTCGGCGGGCGTTATTCGATGTGGGGGCCGATCGGGCTGTCGCTGATGATCGCGATCGGGCCGGAGGGTTTCGCGGGGTTCCTGAGGGGCGCGGCCACGATGGACGCGCATTTCCGCAAGGCCGAATTCAAGGACAATCTGCCGGTACTACTGGCGCTGGTCGGCATCTGGCACAACCAGTTCTGTGACTATGCCACGCGCGCGGTTCTGCCCTATGATCAACGGCTTGCGCGGCTGCCGGCCTATCTCCAGCAGCTGGAGATGGAGAGCAACGGCAAGCGCGTCAGCATGGATGGCAAGGACCTGCCTTACAATTCCGGCCCCGTCGTCTGGGGCGAGCCCGGTACCAATGGTCAGCACGCGTTCTACCAGTTGATCCACCAGGGCACACGGGTCATTCCGTGCGAATTCATGGTGGCTGCCGAGGGGCACGAGCCCGATCTGGCGCATCAGCATACGCTGCTCGTGGCCAACTGTCTGGCGCAATCCGAGGCGCTGATGCGCGGGCGCTCGCTGGCTGAAGCGACCGAGATCATGCGCAAGAAAGGCTTCGAGGGAGACGAGCTGGACCGTCAGGCGCGGCACCGCGTCTTCCCGGGTTCGCGACCGTCGACCACGCTGCTTTATCCGAAACTGACCCCCGAGGTCTTCGGCGGGATTGTCGCGCTTTATGAGCACCGTGTCTTCGTCGAGGGCGTCATTCTCGGCATCAACAGCTTCGACCAATGGGGCGTTGAGCTGGGCAAGGAGCTCGCGCTTGCGCTGGCTCCGGTGCTGAAGGGCGAGGATGCGGGCGAGGGCAAGGACGGCTCCACCCGGCAGCTTGTCGCGCGGGTGCAATCGCTGCGCGGCTGAGCCTGTCACGTGGTAACGGTGTGGTAACGGTCGCGCCTGTGGCCGGAACCGCGCCGATCATCCTTCCGTTCAGCTTATAGGCGGGGCGCAGCGCCTCGCCTTTTGGTGTTCGAACAAAGGAATTCCACGATGATCGAGTCGATGGAGAAAAGCCCCGAAGGCGTGGTCGGTCTGATCGCCTCCGGCACTGTTCTTAAACATGATCTGACCGAGGCGATGCGCCTCGTCGGGTCTGCGGATCGGATGATGGTCGTCGTCGCGCCGCGCTTCGATGGCTACATGGCGGAACTGATCGGCGGGTTGCGCCAAAGCTGCGAAGACGGTCAGGCCGGGCGCTGCGCGCTGGTCGTGCCGGAGGATATGCGCTCCGAGGCGAGCATGCAGGGCGAGGGCGGCGCGTTCCGCATCTTCACCGCGCAGGCAGACGCGGAAAGCTGGCTCGCCTCTTAACGCAGGCCGATCTCGGACAGCGCCACGGCAAGCTCGCGGGGCAGGGCCTCTTCGCGGTCGCGACCTTTCGGCAGATCGCGGGGCGCATCCTCGGGGCTCAGGTAACGCCAGCCCTGGAAGGGGCGGCGCGATAGGGCCTCCGTGCGGACGACCTCGCGGTCGAGCACGATGGCGCAGCGCGCGATCCCGTCCGCGCCCATCACTTCGGATAGTTCAAGCACACGCTGGCGCGCCAGAACCGCGCCCTTGAAGACCCAGTACAGCGACCCGCCATTCAGGATCTCATCCGCGCGTTTCGGCCACATGCGCGTCACATGCATGGCCGGGCCTTTGCCATAGCGGCTGGCCTGCCACGCGATCAGGTCCTCGACCTTCTCCGCGCCGACGCACAGTTTGATTAGATTCACCACTTTGTCACCCATGCCCCTTAATTAGGTTTTCGCTCCCGCGACGGCAATGTCCGATTTGCGTCTGGTCATGCGAAGAGGCCTTAGGTATAGTGTCAGCCCGCCCCCGACGCACGATATGCGGAGGGGGCGCTCGATTTTTACCTCACTCGAACTGCTGCCAGCGAGGACCTCATGAGCCGTTTTGCCGCCCCGATTGCCGAACAGATCTGGGACATGAAATACCGTCTGAAGGAACAGGACGGGACCCCGATCGACGCGACCGTCGAGGATAGCTGGCGTCGGATCGCGCGCGCCTTGGCCGAGGTCGAGGATAAGCCCGCGAAATGGGAAGAGAAATTCTACGGCGCGCTGGAAGATTTCAAATATCTCCCCGCAGGCCGGATCGCGGCAGGCGCCGGCACCGGCCGCGCGGTGACGCTGTTCAACTGCTTCGTCATGGGCACGATCCCCGACAACATGGGCGGCATCTTCGACATGCTGAAGGAAGCCGCGCTGACGATGCAGCAGGGCGGGGGAATCGGTTACGATTTCTCGACCATCCGTCCGCGTGGCGCCGAAGTGAAGGGCGTCGCTGCCGATGCGTCCGGCCCTCTGAGCTTCATGGACGTCTGGGACGCGATGTGCCGCACGATCATGTCGGCAGGCTCGCGTCGCGGCGCGATGATGGCGACGATGCGCTGCGATCACCCCGATATCGAGAGCTTCATCACCGCCAAGCAGGATTCGGCCCGTCTGCGGATGTTCAACCTGTCCGTGCTGGTGACCGACGCCTTCATGGAGGCCGTGAAGGCCGATGGCCCGTGGGATCTGAAATACGGCGACAAGGTCTATCACACGCTGAACGCCCGTGATCTGTGGAACAAGATCATGCGCGCGACCTATGACTATGCCGAGCCGGGCGTGATCTTCATCGACCGCATCAACAAGATGAACAACCTCAACTATGTCGAGCAGATCGCCGCGACCAACCCCTGCGGCGAGCAGCCCCTGCCGCCCTATGGCGCGTGCCTGCTGGGCTCGATCAACCTCGCACGGCTCGTGACGAACCCGTTCGAGGCGGATGCGGGTCTGGACCCGGAGCAGCTCGACGAGATGGTGCGCCTTGCCATTCGCATGATGGATAACGTGGTCGACGCCTCGCGCTTCCCGCTGGAGCAGCAGCGCGAAGAGGCGCAGAACAAGCGCCGCATCGGTCTGGGCGTGACCGGTCTCGCCGACGCGCTTCTGATGCTTGGCCTGCGCTATGGCTCGGAAGAGGCGGCCGCGCAGACCGAAGCCTGGATGAAGCAGATCGCGCGGGCGAGCTATCTCGCCTCGGTCGATCTGGCCAAGGAGAAAGGTCCGTTCCCGCTCTTCGATGCCGAGAAATACCTCGCCTCGGGCAACATGATGCAGATGGACGACGACGTGCGCGAGGCGATCCGCGAGCACGGAATCCGCAACGCGCTGCTGACCTCGATCGCACCCACGGGAACCATTTCGCTTTATGCGGGCAACGTGTCCTCGGGTATCGAGCCGGTCTTCGCCTATGCCTACAAGCGCAAGGTGCTGCAGCCCGACGGCTCGCGCACCGAGGAAGAAGTGGTTGATTACGCGGTGCAGATGTGGCGCGACAAGTTCGGGGACAAACCGCTGCCCGACTATTTCGTCAACGCCCAGACCCTCGCGCCGATGGATCACGTCCGGATGCAGGCCGCTGCGCAGAAATGGATCGACAGCTCGATCTCCAAGACCATCAACTGCCCCGAGGATATCCCCTTCGAGGCGTTCAAGTCGGTCTATATGGAAGCCTGGGACACCGGCTGCAAAGGCTGCACCACCTACCGTCCGAACGACGTGACGGGCTCGGTTCTCAGCGTGTCGGAGAAATCCGAAGACGCGCCGGAAGTCGATGAGGGCGCCGATGTGGTCTACCTGACCGAGCCGCTGGACCGTCCCGCGGCGCTGGAAGGCTCGACCTACAAGATCAAATGGCCGGGTTCGGAGCACGCGATCTACATCACGATCAACGATATCGTCCAAGGCGGCCATCGTCGTCCCTTCGAGGTCTTCATCAACTCGAAGAACATGGAGCATTTCGCCTGGACCGTAGCGCTGACGCGGATGATCTCGGCCGTGTTCCGGCGCGGTGGCGATGTGAGTTTCGTGGTCGAAGAGCTCAAAGCCGTGTTCGATCCGCGCGGCGGGGCCTGGATGCAGGGCAAATACATCCCCTCCATCCTCGCGGCGATCGGCGGCGTGATCGAGCGTCACATGATCTCGATCGGCTTCCTCGAAGGCGAAGGGCTGGGCCTGAAATCCGACCCCGAGGCCGACCGCATGGCCATCGGCGAAGCCCCCCGCGGCAAAGCCTGCCCGTCCTGCGGCTCCTACGCCCTGCGGATGGTCGAAGGCTGCATGACCTGCGCCGATTGCGGCCACTCCAAATGCGGCTGAGCTGATCCGGCTTTGATATAAATATTGATCGCCGCATAAAATGTCCATTCCGGTAGGTTTTTGTCCATTCCGGAAAGCATAAAGTGACCATCGAAGGTTCCGCCTTCGGTGGTTTTTATTTTATTTCAGTGCTTTAGCAGGTCTCCGGCGAAGGGAGTTTCCGATCGGTTTGTCGGCACTCCGGACCAGTTGACGTCGCCTCGGGAAATCGACTTAAGCTCCTTCCAAACCCGGGTTTCTCATCATCAACGCTTCGCGAGCAGCCGTCTCGCGAGGGGGTGTCAGCGGCGCGTGCCGCGTGACCAGAAGGAGCCTGTCATGTCCGACCATTTTCCGATCTGCGATCTTCGCTTCGATCTTGAGACCTCGCCCGCGAAGATCGAGGCCCAGCTCACCAGATACCTGCGCAAGCTACGATGGGTCGCACTGGGGCACGACCCGGGAGAATTCGACTCGGCGCGTGATGATGACCGCTGGGACGATACCATGCGCGCATGCCGCCTCAGCTCGAATGATGGCGACAGAATCCGGCGCCGGGCCTCCGCGCTCGCCGATCTGCGTCTGCGCGCGTCTGGAATGGCGCATCTGGGCCGTGAGGCACGTGAGACGCTAGCGGGGCTCAAACACGGCGTGCACATGGAGCGGCTCGCGAGCGAACATCGCGCCGACGAGATCGCCGCTGCTTTGCACGAAGAGATGCCTTGGATGGCCCGCGCGACTGAGATCGCCTGGCACGCCTTGCGCGAAAGCGTGCGTGAGGGTGCGCCGGCCGTGCGCCTGCCGCCGCTCCTCCTCGATGGATCTCCTGGTATCGGTAAGAGCCACTGGGCGCGTCGATTGGCCGAGCTCGTTGGTATGCCTTCGGAACTGATCGATGCTGCGAACGAGCCGGCGGGCTTCGCGGTGGCGGGCAGTCAGAAAGGCTGGTCGACTGCACATGCCGGACGACCTGTGGAGCTCATTCTGAATAAGCGCGTGGGGAACCCAGTCATCGTGATCGACGAGGTGGACAAGGTCGGCGATGTGCAGTCGAATAAGGGCGTCAGTTTCGCGCTCAGTCATGCGCTCTTGCCGCTGCTCGAACCTCTCAGCGCCCGGACCTGGAACTGTCCTTACTATCGGGTGCGGTTCGATATGCGATGGATCAGCTGGATCCTAACCTCGAACAACCGTCGGGCCGTGCCAGCGCCTCTCCTGAGCCGCTGTCGAGTCGTCGATATCCCGCCGCTCTCTGGCGCGCATCTGGCGTATTTCGCGCGCCGAGTGGGCACGGCGCGCGGCCTACCAGCAGATACGGTCGAAGCGCTCGCTGAAATACTGCGAGGGGCCGAGCGCGGTTGGGATCTGCGCGCGGTGCTCAAGCTGATCGATGGCGTGTTTGCACGTGAGAGCCTGCCACTGCTGCATTGACGACAATACATATCCGGCACCGCGCTGCCGACCTCAGAGGCACGCTGTCAGGTGCGTCGCCGACACTCTGGCGCAACGCGTTTGATCCGAGGTTTAGGTCAACCCGTTCGTGCCGAAGTGAAAAAGCCTGCTTGCGGAGAGAGCGGATGGAGATCGAAGGCAGCTGCTTTTCTCAGGAGGAGATTGGCGTGGTTTTGAAGGCCTATTCGCGCCTTACGTGCGCATGGGGGCTTTCTGAAAGCGAAGCCTCTGGTCTCATCGGAATCCCCGAGGCAGTTTGGAGTGGCCTGAAGAGGTCGGACGGTGCCCCATCTCTGACCGAGGATCAACTTCTTCGGCTTTCTGCATCGCTTGGGATCTACAAGGCACTTGAACTCTATTTCGTCAAGTCGCTCGCGAGATCCTGGATGACGCGCACCAACACCGGGCCGTTGTTTCTCGGCGCGCGCCCCGTTGATGTGGCAATCAGAGGAGGATTAGAAAAAATCTTGGAGATCCGGAAATATCTCGATGCTTGCCTCGCTGGAGCGTGAGGCGTGGCCTGCACGGTAAGTGAATGGTGCCAGTTCTTTTCAGCCAGTGAGCGTATCCGGTTCGAAGGAAACCGGAGCGCTTACACTATATGGAAATTTGGGCGGAAACCGAACCTTCGCTGCGAGCGCAAATGTCTAGGACGGACACGGCACTGGCAGACATTCGGGCAAGGGCTGAGCCGGGGCGCTGCAGGCCGCTACAGCTAGCACCCCGCACCATGTTCGGGAATCAAATTTGCAAAGCTATGAAGGACTTTTCAAAAATTCGGATGAATCGATCATCATCTTGCGGTGCATCGCCTTGCCGGCCATACTGATTGTGTGCCAATGCCGCAGCACTTCTGGAGAACACCTTGGATCAAGAGTCAACGAATTTACCCGCGCAAATTGCTGACGCTCTCGTATCAATTCCGAAGGGCCTAACGCCGGGTGTTATCAAGGCTCTGGACCGGCTCGTTGGGGCTTCGGTAGACATCCCAATCGCGTGGCTCCAGCAAAAGAAAGCGAAAATAGATGCGCAAACCGAGTCATACAAGTTGGTTGAGGCAAGCATCGCTGAAACTGTCGCGTCAGGGGCGGGTGCTGATCCAGACATTGCACAACGTGCTATGAATAAACTCGTAAGAAAAGAGTATAGGAAGCAAGTGAACCGAGAAGCCGTTGCTTCCGCAATGGTAGAGGACTTGCGAGATCAAGCTTCAAGCGAAGAAAATTTGGCCACAGGCTCCGTGCCTGCCTCAGAGGTGGACGACGATTGGTTAAACGTCTTTGAGCGATATGCCGAAGACGCTTCGAGTGAACGCCTTCAAGGATTGTGGGGAAAAGTGTTGGCTGGCGAAGTCCGCCAACCGGGGCGCTTCTCAACGAGAACCTTGAGGTTCCTATCTGAGTTCTCTCAAGCCGATGCTCTCCTATTCGAAACTTTCGCCAAAAGCGCCTTTGGAGACAATGCGCCGAAGAAACTTGTAGCTCCGAAGGATCAAGAAGACATCCGCGATCTAATCTACCTTGAAGCAAGTGGCCTTATTCAGGGTGCTAGCGGCCTAGGTCTACAAATGACGTTTATGTTCGATAAACATGGCCGATCATTCGTTCGCGAGGGTAACTTAATAGTTCTTCTGACTGGTGAACCCGAGAAAAAGGTTCAATATGAGGCTATCGCTTTAACCCAACTTGGCCAAGAAGTGCTTTGCTTGGTAGGAAGTCGAAATGCTCGGGAATCTGCCCGAGCAGTTGCGCACGCGATTCGCAATCCAAATATCCACGAAGCGCATCTTGGCGTGTTGACCGATGAAAAGACCGGGAAAATCAACTTAATGGAGGTTCTTTGGGTTAAAGAAACTCCAGAAGCGCCAATCGTTGAGGGAAGCCAAGACTAGGTTCTTTAAGCCTTAGCTACTCGGCAGCTAGGGTGACGCGCCCCCTCTGCCACGGTAGCAGCACCAGCGGGCGGGGCCTCTTGCGCACCACGCGCACGCTGTGCACTTTCACGCCGCCGCGGCGAATGTCAGCAATGCGGGTGACCTGCCACGGGATTTTTCCTCCACCATCGATTAGAGTCCGACCCAACTTGAGGACGGACAATGAAGCGAACGAGATTCACGGACGAGCAGATCATCGGCATCCTGGCCGAGCACGAGGCAGGCGCGAAGTGCGCGGACCTGTGCCGCAAGCACGGCATGTCGGAAGGGACCTTCTATAACTGGAAGGCGAAGTTCGGCGGCATGACGGTGCCGGAGGCAAAGCGGCTGAAGACGCTCGAAGACGAGAACGCCAAGCTGAAGAAGCTGCTGGCCGAGCAGATGCTGGACTTGGCGGCGATGAAGGAACTGGTTTCAAAAAAGTGGTGACGCCTGCCGTGAAGCGCGAGGCGGTCGCGCATCTGAGGTCCCTGCTCGGGCTCTCGGAGCGGCGGGCGTGCCGGATTGCCGGGGCGGATCGCAAGATGGTCCGCTATCAGGCGCAGCGAGCTCCGGATACGGAGCTGCGTGGCCGTCTGCGCGAACTGGCCAACGAACGCAGACGGTTCGGCTATCGGCGGCTCTTCGTGCTGCTGCGCCGCGAGGGCGAGCCATCCGGGATCAACCGGATCTATCGGCTCTACCGCGAAGAAGGCCTGACGGTGCGCAAAAGGAAGGCCAGGCGTAAGGCGGTCGGAACACGGGCCCCGATCTTGGTCGCGGCGCGTCCCAATGCCCGCTGGTCGCTGGATTTCGTTCACGACCAGTTCGCCAACGGTCAGCGTTTCCGGGTGCTCAACGTGGTCGACGATGTCACCCGGGAGTGCCTCGCGGCGATCCCGGACACCTCGATCTCGGGGCGCCGTGTGGCTCGTGAACTGACTGCCCTGATCGAGCGCCGCGGAAAGCCGGGGATGATCGTCTCTGACAACGGCACCGAACTGACCAGTAACGCAATCTTAACCTTCGCTACCGCGCACCGGATCGAGTGGCACTACATCGCCCCGGGCAAGCCGATGCAGAACGGCTTCGTGGAGAGCTTCAACGGGCGGATGCGGGACGAGCTGCTCAACGAGACCATGTTCCGAAACCTGGCCCACGCGCGGATCGTGATCGCCGCCTGGGCTGCCGACTACAATACCGAACGCCCGCACTCGGCCTTGGACTACCAGACACCGGCTGACTACGCGCGGGCCCTGACCACCGCAATCGCCCGCCCCGCTGCGCGAGATGATAGCTCCGCGCGTCGGGCGATTGCTCAACCTGCGCCGATCGGCGTAAACACCAACCGGGCTCCGGTCGCGGCTGGATGAAAGTTCAGTGGCAGGTCACTGCAGCGCCATACATCTGCCGTTTCAACATCTTCAGCCTGTTGATCTGGCCTTCTGTCTGGCCGTTGGACCAAGCTCGCGCAGCGCCGCCGCAACCGCGTCCAGATCGGCGGAGAGTCCGCGCGCAAAGGCTGCCAGTCCGGACGTCTTTGCTTGATCCAACCAAGCTGCCAGCCCGCTCTCCTCGCCATTGCGGATCATGGAGGTAAAGGCGTCAAGGAGCCGACGGTCCTGCGCCAGTTGCGGCAAAGCATGTTCGATCTGCGCGACGCATATGCTGTCGGCCTTCGAGAGGTGGTGCCGACCAGAGGTCATCATGCGGGCGATCTTGCGGCTCGGAGGACTTTTGCCTGAGCCGTGCGGGATGGCAGCCTCGGCTCGGCGCTGGCGCGTGGCCCATTCCCCGACCACGCGGAGACTTCCTTGGAAACCGTTCGCTCGCAGCCGGCGCCAGAGTTCAGCGCCATTGCGACATCCGTCCTGCCAATGCTGTTCGAGCAGCGGGAACCAAGGTGTCAGGCTGCTTTGGCGCAGCCGGAAAACGTCTTCCCGTTCGCCGCGCAGGACGCGCCGAACCAAGCCTCGGCTCAGACCAGTGACCCGGACGATCCGCTTGATGGGCACGCCTTCGGCCCCCATCCGCTGGATCAGCACGTTGGTTTTCTGACGCCGTTGAAAGCCTTCGAATTGCAGGCGTTCCGCTGCCGTCAGAGTGCCGGGATCCAGTTCAGCGCTGCAGACCGTTCTTCTTATGACGGGCATTGCTCGACGGACGGCGGCCAGAAACGCATCGCTCGCGTTCTGCAGGAGATGCCAACGGTCGGCGACTTGGGTCGCATCAGGAAGCGCTTCGGAAATCGCCTGCCTGTATCCGCCGTTCCGGTCTCGCGCGACGACCTCGATCTGCGGATGCTGACGCAGCTAGGCAGCGACGGTCGCTGGCTCGCGATCCGGCAGCAGGTCGATGACGGTCCGCCGTTCGAGATCGCAGATCAGCGTTCCATAGCGCTGTCCCTTGCGCCAGGCCCAGTCATCGATCCCGATGACGCGTGGTTCAGGGCCCGTTGTCCGCGCACCTGACGCAGCCCCGCGGAGGAAGGTATCCTTGCTCACACCGAACCGCAGTCGGCATCCAAGTGCCTGGGCTGGCCGACCGCCCATCGCGCGGCCGAGGTAGGCGACGAGGTCCTGAAATCGCCCGGTCCGACGACCATGACGGCACGCAAGGCAATCCGGGACTTTCTCGCTGAAAGTCGTGATGGAACAGTGCGACGCGACACAACGGAACCGTCGCACCGATAAGCGCACCTGAACGGCACGACCATGCGCTGGAAAATCCATAAGGTGCCGGACATAACGTCCATGCCGACGGGAGGACCGCTGCCCGCAGCCCGGACAAATTACTTCCGCCTCCATAATTTCTGCATCAATCGCGAGGGTCGCGCCGTCCACGCTGTATCCGGTGGCGCGAAGCCCTTCAGGCAACAACTTGGTGTCGAAGCGCCGTGTCATGATGATCATCCCCTTCAGCATCTGCGCCAAATGTAGGAGCGGAACCGTCAAACATCACACAATGTGCGCCAGAGCCAAAATTGCGTGCCGATTGACAGCAATCCAGACCGGCCGCTGATCGAGGGCAACTCTGAGGAGCCTCCATCGTCCCAAAACCGTGCGTTGCCCGTATTCGTGGACTAGTTCATCACTATGGTCTCCTGAGGTGGTCGCAGCATAAACGGCAACGATGGCGCGGCCCTTGAGGATAGGTGCCCTAAGGTGGCCATTCACCTGACTTCGCGCTAGATTGCCGACAGGTAGCGATGCAGGGTGTAAACGTTCAAGGTAAGGAGCGTGTCGAAGTGAAAAAAGTCGACTTGGAAGTCACCGGTTCTCGATTAGTGATTGATTTTGCGCACACCGATTTAAACACCGAAACATTGTTGGAAAGAGCAGAAGAAGTTCTGCCACTCCTGATCGCTCTTATTTCGGCAGACGACACACTGTGCAGGTTGACAGATGAAGAGCTCGCAGAGCGAGATCGCGCTTGGCAAGCTATGGATCTGATGTGCCAAGCGGCAACTCAAAGCGCTACGCGCCGCGCCGAACTCCTGGAAGCAATCGCTAGTGGAAGAGAGAGCATTGCGGCGCATGGTTTTCCTGAGTTTAGTGGCGAGAAATCCGTGGATGTTTAACCTACACGCTGGAATACCGGGCGTCGCTTCTGACCTACTGCATTCTGTTGATAAATCGAGAATTCTCGAAGACCAAAGTTCGTCGGCAATCATTTCGCGCCCCATCTGGAAAAAACAATTCAGAGAGCTAATAAACACGAGGTGGCGTGAGGCCGCGTTGGATACTGAATCTTGGAGCAACGTTGAAGAAATTATTTCTGACTTTTCGAAGTATGATACCGTTGCAATAAGTCAGGATGCATTGCTTGGCGTTGCAGAAGATTCTTTCCTAAAAGATAAAGTTCTTCCACAAACCGAGGCTCGAGTTTCTCGGGTCGCGGAGATCTTTTCTGGCCGCTCTGTAATGCTTCATTTTACAATAACGAGTCAACTTGACTACTTTTACGAGTTCGTTCGCTCTAAAAATGATATTGATGCTATCTCAGAGGCGAGGACCGTGCCCTCGTGGTCGAGTCTCATCGAGCGAATAAAAGAAATTGTGCCGGAATTTCAGATTATGGTTTGGGATTTTGAGCGCCCTAGGGAAATCGCGTTGTCCTTTATTGGGGAGTTGCTGCGGGTAGACGATTTCGATCTTATTCTGGATTTAAAGGAGCTGGTTTCTTCCGCTTTTCCAGAGCGCCAAAGTCCTCTTGATAGTGAATCTTTGCCAGGTCTTTCATTTGAAATCATTGAGAGGCTCGACGTTCAATATGAGATCGATTTGCAGAGACTTTCCAAAATGGAGGGAGTTACTCTCGTTCGCCCGCTAAGTCAGATGTCGCAAGGCCTTGGTTATTAAGCTTAAATTTCCTCAAAGAACGACCAAGTGTCTTCAAAGCCATTAACGGATATGCTCTTCTCTTTTCGAGTATTGTCCATTCTAGTAAACACGTTTCCTGAGCTCTTAACTCGAAGCAAAAACTCCATCATTACTAAGCCAGCGACATCATCGCTTCGAGCGAGGTCTAACAGGAGAGCGTTGGTATTTAGTAGAAGGTCTGTGCCACCCACGCTATACCGATCGAGGCCACGAAATTCGTTCGGTGTTTGCGGTGATGCTTCTGAATATGTCGCGTTTTGCTCAGCGCCCTCGATCGCGCGCTCGCCTTCATAGATCTTAATCATGTTTGCATAAAAGTAGCCGCTTGCGCCAATCTGTCTCTGAGCTTCATTTGATCCATGATCTAAAAAGGTTTGGAGAGTGGATATGAGCCAGCGCGTTGATAATTCATTAATTATTTGTATTCCATGCTCGCGCCAAATTCGGTGAAAAATCACTGAAGCTTTTTGCGTGTATTGCGTATCGCGGCGCAAATAGCTGATAGCAAGAGCATTGATTTTGGCGAGCCTGGATTTTCCTCTGAGGTGATAGTCAAGAATTCTTGACTGATCTGCCATGTTCGCACGAGATTCCGAGGGAAGCTCGACTTCAGTTGGAAGGACATCAAATAAGTATTGAGATAGGTCGACATCCTGCGCGGGGAGAAGATCGATAACATCTTGTGGTGCAAACCTAGAAGCAGATCTCATCGAAAGTGCCGGAAACGCTACCGCAGCTAGCTCATTTGACTTGGCAGCAGGCGGTGACGATGTTTCATATAATGGGCGCGGCTTCCAATTAGCCAAAATGAGTTTCTTCGAGAACCAAGCCGTCGCCTTAAAGCTCGAGAGTTTATTGACACGCTCCAATAGCTGAGATGCTTCTATGGACGGTGCCGAATTTACTCTTTGAGGGGGGGTTGGCAGATGTATATTCGATGCTCCTGCAAGTTTGATAACTTTGCTGATTCCGTTGCCCACGTCTTTGTAGTAATCTTCTACTACGAGTCGCTCGCCAAAAACGCTCCGCGGTTTCTCGAGTTTTTGCGCCCAGGAAAAGTTAGTCGAAAACCTCGCATGGAAATCTCGGAAGTCGTGAAAGTCCGTGCGATATTTTAATGACTGGTGATAGCAACTTTTCAACCAATCTTCTTCGTTGCGCTCGAAGAAAATGAAACGTACATCGTGATGCCGCAGGGCACGCATAATTATGCGTAAGTTCTTTGTGAGTTTTGAGTATACCTCTCGTCTCTTAGACCGGCCAGGGATGTCCCCACAAAAATCTTCTTGGCTTAATATAATCGTATTGCAGGTTGAGTTCTTTATTGTTTCAGAAATTTTCTCAAGCTTTCTTTCAGCGTCTTCGAATTTTTCCTTCGCAAGCAAGATGGCCGCTTCGTGGGTGTCTTCGTCGTGCAGAAAAAGAAAGCCTTCTTGGAATAAACTATCCTTATTGCCAAGCAGGAACTTCTGAACAGATGTTGTTCCCGTCTTGTGCGGGCCGATATGTATTATTACTCTTTTTTTCACTTTAATACGCTCAACGTTCAGAAGTTCGACTTTCGCCCAAAGGCTTCCATCCTCACGGAACCCTGGCAGCTTCAACGTAGTGAAACTCAACACACCAGTCTATCGCCTCTTGCCGATTTTATCGTTTTCGTAGGATTTATCAGGGACCGTGTCCCTTGCTTTCACGGGCTGACTTTCGCTCGCCCTCGTTATGCACCACTGAATACCTATGTGTCTGCGCATTGTTGGGTGGATATAGCAGAAGTATACATACGAGCACGTCTGCTCATGAACTTAAGCTCGTCGCCTCGGCACCGCGCGAAGTTGCTTCGCGGCCACGAAGAGGCGGGGACCGGGGGAGGCGCAGCTTGAAGCGATTTCCGTAAAGTGCGCATACGCTCATCATGCTCACGAGGCTGATCTTCTAACGCGGCAAATCGTAGAGCGAGCTCACGTTCGATGCTTTCGCAAGACAGATGGCCGTAGGTCCGGCTCACCGTGTCTGTGTTCGCGTGGCCGAGTTGACGCGCGACGATGGCAAGCGGCGCACCGGCTTGCACAAGCTGACTGGCATAGGTGTGCCGCAACCCGTGGAACACGAATTCATGCGGCAGCCCGGACTTCTCGACAGCTGCTTTGAAGAGATGCTTGTGACGGGTTTTCCAGATTTGGCCTGCGCCAGTGCGAAAGACGATGTCATCGTCTGCTTTCCCGGCGCATTTGGCCAAGAAAAATCGCATCCCTTCCTCGGGGAGATACACATAGCGTGGTCGCCAGCCTTTGGGGGAGGAGACGTAAATGCCAAAGATGTCTTTGCCGACATCGCGCACGCGTAGAGCCGAAAGTTCAGACACGCGACAGCCCGTGTAAAGAGCTGCCCGCACCAAGTCCGCAAGATCTGGGCGGCATGCGGCTATAAGCTCACGACACTGTGCGCGTGTGAGGAAGATCTGACGAGGAACTTCCAAATTCGGGACGCGGTGGATGCAGCGCCAAGACCGCTCTGAGGCGGTGTGGCCGTTCTCCCATGCCATCTGCATGGCAATTCGCAATATCCCCAGCAGCGTGTTCAGGGTTCCTTTCCGGCGGCGCAATGCATCCGGGTCGAGGCTTTCAATCTTTACCCTTGCCTTGAGCGCCTGGTTCCCCCGCTTGGGTGGCGTCTCAAGGATGGCACGACAGAAATTGGTGATTGTGTTGCCGGTCAGCTCATCGAGCTGAATCGCTCCGAGGCGCGGCAGGATATGAAAGTTGATCAATGCGACCAGTGTTTCAAAGGTGGTTTTGGTCGCAGCGATCCGTTTCCACTCCACGTAGTCGATCAGGGCGTCGCCCACAGTGAAGCCAGTTTCGCTCTTCGAATATCGCAGATGCTGTGTGGTTCCCACTGGGAAGCTCGCAGAGGCGATGCCCCGCAATTCCTGCTCGGCGAACCAGGCGCGCGCGAGCGTGATCGCCGCTTCGTAAGAAAAGCCCTGTGAGTTTTCCGAAGCTGCGGGTCCGAGTCGCTGCTGCTTATAGCGGCCATCCTTCTTGCGGATCCGAGCGACCCAATGAAGGGGCTTCGCTGGTTTTTTCTCGAGGCCAATGTGACGACAATACTCGAGAATGTTCCAATAAGGCTCCCGTCTTTCAGGAAGTGTGTTGATCGTCTTTTGGGTATCGAGCTTCGGCGCGTGATCCATCGGATGCTTCCTCTTGGCCAAGGTTGAGGAAGTATCTTCGCGCTCTCTCCGTTAAGCCATACCGCTCGACATAGTCGAGCAGAACGGCTTCTGCCGTGTCGGCTTTGGTGAATTCTTTCATGCTCTCCTGCTTCTCTCTGCGATTTGAGGCTAGGCTACAGCGTCGTCAGTAAACAAATAGTTAAGGAGATCAGCCTCGCCAAACAATCGAGCATCGCAACACATCTGCTGCCGTTGGCTCCGGATCGATTCAAATTTGATTTCGAAAATCTTCTTTTCAGAAGCTGCGCGTCTATCCATGATCAGTATCGCTTGAGCGCATTGGGACGGGTGTCAGCCAGCTGGCCTGCCAAAATATAAAGTTTCAATAAAAAAGCCCCGCAATATGCGGGGCTTTGTCTGTGTGTAGCGGAGAGGTAATTTACATTTGGCAGCGCTTACGCGCCATCTCTTGATTGATGGCGTCGATCTTCCCTTTGGTGACAGAAATCGCAGCCTCTTTGTCACCACCAGACATACTGGACAACGGCAGACCGAGCATAAAGACGCCGAACGCGTCACCACTCGCAGCACTCTTCTGTTGTGCTGAAAGGCTCGCCAGGTCCTGCGAGAGCTTCAGCTTCGTTTGGCTAAGTGAACCGCAGCTTTGGCCAGCATACATGCTGGGCTCCATGGGAATCGCTGCAATCTCATCAGGTTGCTTTGCACACGCGCTAATCGCAACCGCCGCCACAGCGAGAATCCCAAGATTGAAAATAGACTTCACGTTTTTGTCCCCTATTCGTGATAATACGTAGTCGATGTCTACCGTGTGACCTCGGATCTTGTCACAACTCGTTGAAATTGTGGGCGAGTTTGTGGCATTTTCGCCCACTTGAGCTCGGGGTCCATCAATCGGGTTGTGGCGACCTTGATACAAGCTTCACGCCCCCGAAGTGATGAGCTTCAAATGAGCCATCTTTCTTGCTGAGCGGCGGGGGGAATGCCGAAGAGGAAATCGTTATATTCGCCTTTGGAAACATGGACGATCGGTGTTCTTGACCGAACACAGGCGCTGAGCCATTCTTATCCAGGATTGGTGGAGTTATTCGATGCGTGCACTTTTAAGTGCTGGTCTTCTGATATTCTTGTGGGTCTGTTCGGCGAGTGCTTGGACAAGAAGCGAACTCGTCGAGCCCTTCCGCGCCAGTGATCTGACCTCCCAGGAAGTCCGGTTTCTTCAAGCGGCTCTCGCACTAGACGGTTCATACTTGGGTATGATCGATGGCAAATGGGGAGCCGGAAGCGCGAGCGCTCTACAGGCCTACGCTCGGAAGAGCGGCATCGACTTTAGCGCAGGCGAACTGCCCAACCTCGCGCCGGTGGCTTTGGTGGTCGATGAGATTAAGACGATCTCGGATGGTGGCTGGTCACGCCACTACTTCGATTTTGCCGATTTATCTTTCCTGTCGCCACAGAAGACTATGTCTTCGCATGTCAGCGCGAACGGTCTCAATCTCGATTTCGACGACAGCGCTTCGACGTTGTCGATCTCTTTGACTTCAGGCGATATCGGCCGAGCAGTTGCTATGCACCGCTACGCGCTCGATACCTCAGTTTCTAACCTCTACACGGTGCGCAAAGATCATCTGCTGATTACGTCAGCCCGTGTATCTGGAGGCAAGACACTCTACGTGCGCTCTGATCGCATACGTGTTGGAGTGTGGGCGACGATCCTTGTGTCCGCCCAAGATCGCGATGCTGGTCGTTTGGCGTTGGTTACGGCGTCAATTCTCCCGCATCGAGGCACTGAACTGGATCTTCCGGAGTATGGCGAGCTTTACACTGGGGTTATGGCGTTCCTCGATGAAGCCAAGGATCTCAGCCCCAAGCCGCGAGTTGGCGAGGGCACTGTTGGTGAAAAGCCTCCCGCTCCCCCTGGAGAAGACGAGGGCGGAACTGGCACGGGCTTTGCGGTCGCTCCCGACGGAAAGATTCTGACCAACAATCACGTTGCAGGGAATTGTCGCAAGATCACCGTGGACGGTTCGCCCGCAAAACTAATTGGAAAGGACGAAGATTTCGATCTCGCATTGGTGCAGGTCGAGAACGTCACCGGCCTAAAGAGTGTCACCTTCGCGGCGAAGCCTGCAAGCTTGAACGCAGACGTCACGATCGCAGGATATCCGCTAGCCGGCTTGCTGAGCGGCCTGAATGTCACGCGCGGCTCAGTTACGAGCATCAAAGGGCTTGGGGGTGACGGAAGCCGTATGCAGATCTCCGCGCCGGTGCAGCCCGGGAACTCGGGTGGTCCGGTAGTCGATGCACACGGCCTTGTCGTTGGCGTCGTGGTCTCAAAGCTCGACGCGAATCTTGTCCAGGAAGCGATCGGGGACATCCCGCAGAACGTGAACTTCGCCATCCGGGGTGAGATAGCGAAGCTGTTTCTCTACCAGAATGGGGTAGCGCCTCAGACGAGCGATACAAGCGAGCAAATTGCGCCGGAGCAGCTCGGCAAGATGCTGACCTCTGTTACTCACTTTATTACCTGCGAGTGAGGAGGGCGGTTGGCCTGCCACGCATTCTACAGCTCGATATGTGGTTCGATTAAACTGGATATCAGTGCGTCGTGCCATCAAAATGCCATTGTCAGCCGAGAATAAAGAATTTGATTGGTGAGTTTCTCGCGGCTTCGTCCAAAAGTGAGTGAAGGACGGTCCGGCCAGCGCTACACAAGAATCGTTGCGTATCGGTTTTTTCAAAATGGTAAGTTTTACCTTCTAAATTGTCGCTGCAGAAGCGCGACTAAACCAAAAAATTCAGTATTATAAAGACGGAGACAATTGATGTCCGACACTCAAAGCAACACCACGATCATCGTCAACGCTACGCCGGAGAAAAGCGTCGTCGCCGCCTTCTTTCTGACCTTACTTTTCGGCCCGCTTGGCCTGCTTTACGCTTCTGTGGTAGGGGGCATCATCATGATCATCCTCGCGCTTATCATCGGCGCGGTCACCTTCGGCTTCGGTATTCTCATCACTTGGCCGGTGGCGATCATCTGGGGTGTCATCGCAGCTGCCGCTTCGAAGTCCGGTCAGCCGAAAATGGCCTGAAGCCCTCCTGAACCAATCGCGATCGAATAAGGAAATCGTCCGTGGCTCAGCCTGCGCTGCGGAGATTCCCCCCCAAAGATCGTGACTTCCAGAACACCGAAATCAAGAAGGCTCGAACAATATGAACCGGAGAAGCTTTTTCCTGTCGGCCGCAGCGCTGGCGCTCACCGCGACCGCAGCCACGGCGCAAGCCATGACCGTCACAATCGACGAGGTCCGCGACGTCTTCGGGCAGCGCGACATGGTTATGCGGAAAGAGGCGCAGAAAGCCCTGAAGGGCGAGGGCTATTACCACGGAAAGATCGATGGGGCCTGGGGGCCGGGCACGGCTGACGCCTATCGCCAGCTCATGGCCTCGGATCGCTACAAGCGCAACGCCTCGCGCTGGACTTGGGCGCATAAGGTGCAGGTGATCGAGACCGTGTTTTTCCTGAACTCGGATGCCTACCTGTAAGCGCCTCACGGCCCTGAGGGGCTGGTATCCAACTTTGCGCGCCGCTCGGCGGCGCGCATGCGCAGCTTGAGCTCCGAGCGGATGTTGCCGAGATTCAGAGAGAACGGCGACTTCCAGCGTGCCTGCAGCTCCGTCTTCGGTTTATCGCTTCGGCCAAGATTGCGTGCCGATTGACACCGACCGGCGCACGATCAAGCCGCTTCGCTCGCTGGCCGAGGACAGTCAGTTCGAATAGCCGAAGATACAGGCAGAGCGTTTAATGAGAACTTTTTTCTCGAAAAAAATGCGAAAATGAATTGACCTGCGTTCACCTCCAGTTTACAACAGCTTGGCACAAGGCGAGGTGAGGTTGGCCGTGACGAACTCGAGACAGATGGCGCAGGCGATTTCGCAGGTTTTTGATGTTCCGCAAGTTAGCGCAGAAGTAGTCAGCCGCACCTTGATGGAGCACGGGTTGCGTGCTTCCGGCGGGCGCGGGCGAGGCGCTACTGCGATGAAGGGTCGCGACATTTTCAACGTTGCAATTACTGTCGCGAGCGGCGTCGGCATGCGCGACGCACCTGGTTTCGTGAAAAGCGTCGAAGAGATGCGCCTCGTCGGAGGAGACATGTTCGCAGATGAACTGCAGCAGTGGGAAGCACCTTCCGTTCGGCGTGACGGCACGTTTCATTTTCTTATGCACCTCGTAGACAAGCCGTTGGAGGACATGAAAGTAACGCCGACGTTCGGCCCTTTCATTAGCGCTTGGATCGATGGCTTGTTTGCAGACGTGTTCGCTTGGCGAGAGGCCGGAGACTTGGAGTTGCGCCTAAGCCATGTCGGTCCGACCGCCGAGTTTGTCTTCAAAGATCAGGACCGAGATTTGCGTTTGCACTATGCGGCGCATGGCCAGTTCACCGAGAAGAAGCCAGATTGGGAACGAGTTACCATTATTCGCGGAGATGTCTTCCGAAAGTTCGCGGAGATACTTTCCGGCGTTTGAATGACGAAGGTAATCGATTTATCTTGATTCGATTCTTGGGGTGAATGGGCGAGATAGGCTTGCCCGAGTTCGATCAGAAGACGCTTTCGGAATAATAAGCTAAAACTGTCCACAAGAAATTTTCCGAACGAAGTGGCGAAGGGGCGAGTTTATATAATGAAATGTCACCTTATGTTCTTTTTTTATTCTTCTTTTGTATTTTTCCGTATTGCAGTTTTCCAAGCTTGCGAAAAAGGATCTATCGTTTTGTTTTTCCGCAAATTTTTTTCTGGACAGGCGCCGAAGATTCCGGCCTGTGAAGTCCTGCGAATAGCTGGCTGAGGCTTTCGCTCTGGGTGTGAGGAAGTGTTTGCCAACTATGGCGCACGGATCCGCATCCAACTGGAAACTTCACGCCTCGGCGGGATCTCAGGAGAAACAACCACAACCAAAAAGCATGAAAAAACGCGCCCCGAGAGGCGCGCCAAAAGTAACGACCGAGAACGGCCGCGTATTCACTTGCGTTCATAGACCCGAATACGGGCAGGCGCAACTCCGTTCCTCGGTCCATTCAAAATGAAAGAACCCGGATTTCCGGGAACGGAGGACCTATGTCCGAAGACATGATGAACCCGGTTGGTTTGGCCAACTGGAACGATCCGTCGCCTGTGCTCCCCGAGCCCTCGACGGCAGGCCGCAAGATCAATCGACACTCCCGTGAACATTGCACGGGCCAGATCCTGGTAGGGCCTGGTGGAGGTCGGATTGTGCATCTCGAAAGCCACCTCGAGCTGTGCTGGTGCCTGACGCTCATGGGGCGCGAAAGCACGGCGGACCTGCGCGAGCAGGTGGGGTTCGGGTGGGAAGACGAGCAGGGAACGATGCGTCGTCACTGGTTCGACTTTCTCGTCACCGAAGTCGACGGCTCGCGGCTCGCCTATTCGGTGAAGCCGCAGGTCCGCGTGACCGAGCGCTTTCTGCACGAGATGTCGCGGATCGCGGAGCAGGCGCGGGAGAGCGGCTTCGTGGACGATGTCCGGCTGCTGACCGACGAGAATCTCGATCGGATCGATCTGTTCAACGCCAAGCTCTTCTTCGCCTATCGGCGACCGGAGCCTGCGGCGGACCGACTGGCCCACGAAATCCATGATGCGATGTCCGGCCTGTGCAAGCTCGGTGAGCTGGTCGCGTATTTCGACGAACCTGGCGATGGGTTCCGCGCCTTCGTCCGCCGCATCCAATCCGGCCATCTGAAACTCGCTCGCCACGAGCAGATCTCCCTGAATTCCAATGTCTTCAAAGCGAAAAAGGTGACCCAATGACCCTTCAATTCGGCCACGCCATCTCCTCGCGGCGCCTCGCGTTCTCTCCCACCGATCGTGTTACGATCGGCAACATCTCGATGCGGCCCATCCACTGCAATGAAGATGGCTGGGTCCTGCAGGAAGACGACGGCTCCGGGCGCGCACGCCAATTCACCCATCAATTGCTGAACCAATATGCAGCACAGGGAAAAATGACCCACCAGATCGGCTATTTTCTTCCCCATCAGGCGCGTGCGCGTCTGAAAAGCGCGGAATTTCTGATTTCGGCACTTTCGAAGCGCGATCGCGTCGCGTTTGCCAAGCGCGACGCTTGGGTTCAGGCGTTCTTCGAACTGCAGAGAAAGGGCATGAAGATCACGGATGCTTCCATCGAAGCACACAAAGCCGAACTGCTGGGCTTAATGGCAAAATTCGCCGATGAGTCGTGCAACCACGATTTGCCCAATAAGACGAAAACGAACAATTTCTTCAAGACACCTTCGGCTCGCACCCTTCGCCGCTGGGTCAAGCAATATCGTGAGGCGGGCGCCGCCGGGCTTGCCGACCGGATCGCCGCTCGAGGAAACCGTGGTCATCGGATGACGCCGGCAGAGATCTCGCTCATGATGCAAGAAGTCCGTGGATACATGTCCGAGACGCGCCCTACGGAAGCGAAGATCGTCGAAGACGTCATGCGTGCTTTTGACGAGCGAAACGCGGAGCTCCGCGCCGAGGGACAGCTCGAGCTACGCGTTCCGAGCCGGTCGACGGTTCGAAAAGCGATCAAGTCTCTGGACCTCTATCAGGTCACGGTAGCACGCGATGGGCTCGATTCTGCGCGCAAGAAATTTGCACCGGTCGGAAACGGCCTGATGCTCACGCGGCCTTTGGAACGCGTCGAGATCGACGAATACCGCGTCGATGCGATCACCCTGATGGCGTCCTCCGGTTTGGACGGATTTTTGAGCGAAGATGAGCGCAAAGCGCTTGGCCTCGACGGATCGAAAGCGCGATGGGTCATCACGGTCGCGATCTGTGCCACTACGCGCTGTATTGTCGGGATGTCGATCAGTCGGGAAGCTAGCGGGTCGGCCGCGAAACAGGTCCTTCAGATGATCGTTTCTGACAAGGGCAAGTGGGCGGATGCGGTGGGGGCGCAGGGCTCCTGGGACATGCATGGCCGCCCGGAGCTGATTGCTACGGATAATGGCCCGGCGTTCATTTCCGAGACCTTCCGGGCTGGCTGCGCGGATTTGGGCGTCGCTCATGAGTTCACGCCGCCTGCGACCCCTGAGATGCGCGCGCGCATCGAGCGTTTGTTCCGCACGATTTCCATGAAGCTTCTGCGGCGTCTGGCAGGGCACACCTTCTCCAGCATTCTGGAAAAGGGGGATGCTGATCCGAAAGCCCGCGCAGCACTCACTTTCGACGACTTTGCTTTCGCCATGGTGCGCTGGATCGTGGATATCTACCACAATCAACCGCATCGCGGTCTCGGCGGGGAAACCCCGCTGACCTGCTGGCGCCGTCTGGAGAAGACGCCTGGCGTTGCACCGTCGCCTTCGAACCGGGATTTCCGGCTGATCTTCGGTGTCCGCCATACCCGTAAGCTCGATAAGTCTGGGATCATGGTGCATGGGCTGTTTTACCACTCGGGTGAATTGGCAAGATGGATGCGCCCCGATGGTGAGGTCGAGCTCGAGGTGGCGTGGCACCCGCGCGACATCGGCGCGATCCTTGTCTATCTCGGCGGCAAGTGGGTCGAGGTGCCTGCGCTCGACAAGCGTTATGATGGTGTGGCCGCGCAAACTTGGCTGACGGCGGCCCGCCAACTCAAGAGCGCAAACCCGCGGCGCAAGGAGTTCGATCACGACACGATCTTCGCGGCGATCAAGGCCATCGAAGACCGCAACGCCCAGGCTATGGCATTGGCGGGGCTTCTCGTCGAGGAGTGGACCGAGGAGAAACTCGCACGGGCAGAAAAGCGCCTCTTCATGGGGTTCAGGGAGTCGACCCGCACGCCGAGCGATGTGGCGCCTGCCGCCGATGGCAAGCCCGGCATGTCCATTCCTTCCCCGGAGAAGGAAGAGACGGCCGCGAAACCCAAGCGCAAGCGCAAGGGGAAATCTTCTGACTGGAACGTGGAGGACTGAGCCATGAATGATATCGGCAAGGTGATGCGGATCCTCGAAGACCTGCGCGGGCTGCACGTAACCAACCCTCGGGACGCGGAATTCGCGTCCCAACTCCAACGACTTCTGGCGCATGACGCGGACGGCAATCCGTTGCCGTCCGCTTTGCGGTTCACCTCCACGGGTGAAACGCGGGGGATCATGATCATCGACGAGCCGGGTGGCGGCAAATCCACGCTCGTCCAGCGGGGCCTGGATCGTTGTGCGGCCCTTCAGGCCGAGCCGGGAGCGCCGAAGCGCTATCTGGACGCGGCGGTGCCGAGCCCTGCGACCCTCAAGAGCATGACGCGCGAGCTGCTCAAGGACAGCGGCTATCCCGATGTCTCAAAGAGCCGGGAAGTCTGGTCGATGATGGAGCTTCTGCGCGAGCGGATTTCCATGCTTGGGGTCGTGGCGATCTGGATCGACGAGGCGCACGACCTGTTCTGTGCCGATCGAAACCTGATCCTACGCGCCCTGAAATCGCTGATGCAGGGGGATGCCGCTGTCATTGTTATCCTGTCGGGCACGTCCGCGCTCGCGGAGGTCGTGCGCTCCGACCCGCAAGTCCAACGCAGATTCACGAGCCTCATTCTGCCGCCGGTCGATCCGAAAACCGACGGCGACCAGATCGCCGGTCTCATCGAGTCCTACTGCCAAAGGGCGGGCCTCGCGCCTCCGGCCGAGACGGATCTCGTCGCGCGCGTGACCCATGCGGCAAGGTATCGCTTCGGACGGACCGTGGAGGTCGTCGTGAATGCGATCGAACGCGCGCTGATGGACGGCGCGGATCGGCTGGATATGGATCACTTCGCGGAAGCCTACGCGCTGCATGAGGGCGCTGCGTCCGAGCGCAATGTGTTCCTCGTCGAGGATTGGTGGAACCTACGGCCGGATGGGGAGGCGGAGGAAGCGCCTTCGCCACGTCGGCGCCGAAAGGGCAGGGGGTGATCGTGATGCAGCTTCGACCCGATCTTCTGTTCCACGCCGAAGAGACCGTCCTGTCCTGGGCTTCGCGCCTCGCCGCGTTCCATACGGGAGGGCGGCTGGTGCCATTTCTCAATGATTTGGGGATTGCACCCAACCGCCTTTCCGCGGGATGTGAGGAGGCGCTTCTGCGACTGTCTGCCAAGGCCGGCCAGGATTTGTTCCGCCTTCGTCGCAACGCCATCACGCGGATCGGGCCCCGCCAGTATCGCCTGCGCCGCGAGACCTTCAGCGCGGAGTTCACTACAGGGCCTGTGACGCGGTTTTGTCCCGCTTGTCTGGGGGAAGATGATGCCCGCGGGGGACGCAGCTCTACGGTGCGCTCGCACCGGCTTGATTGGTTGCTGCAGTCTACGCGTGTCTGCCCGCAACATTCTCTCCCTCTCCTCGAGCGCAGAAGAGGCAGTTGGGATGACTTCCTCCACGAGCTGCCGGTCCTTGCGCCTGAGACGCGAGAGCAACTCTTGCGCATGGCGGATGTTACCCCGTCTGCGACACGATCGCTGCTTCAGAACTACGTCGTGACCCATTTTCAGGGAGGCAAGGGGCCGGAATGGTTGGATCGGCAGCCGATCGAGCAGGCCGTGCGTGCAACTGAAATGCTTGGTGCGGTCCTTGCCTTTGGTCCCGAGGCGAAGCCGGTCGATCTTGGGATGCTCGACTGGGTCCGGGCGGCAGATTACGGCTGGCCATACGTGTGCAAGGGAGAGGCCGGTATTCGCGAGGCGCTGGAACACCTCCAAGTTGATGCCAAAGCAAGCGGTCGGAATTGCCTCAGCCGAGGGGCGGTCTTCGGCATGCTCTACCATTGGCTTTCTTCGCACAAGCTTCGCAAGGATCCCGGGGAAATCAGTGATATTCTGCGCAGTCACATCGTAAATACGATGGATGTTGCGCCGGGCGCGATGGTTCTCGGGAAGGTGGTTCGCAATCCCAAATTGTGCAGCGTAGCCACGTTGGCGAGGCAGTATCGTGTCCATGCTCTGACGTTGCGCGACGTTCTTATTTCACGTGGGGCTCTTGATCGCGGAGCGGTGTCACAAACCTGCTCGGAGCTGCTTGTCGATGCGACGGTGGGGCGTGCGACAAGCGATGCGATCCGTTCGGCTGTGCCTTTCACGCGCGCGGGAGACATTCTCAACGCATCGCGCCCGATGGTGTCCACGCTTCTGCAGATCGGTGCTCTGTCGCAGGTGAGGCTGGATGGCGAGGCCAGAGGGAAGCTCAGTCGTTCAATCGATGAGCGGGAGATGCTCAGCTTGCTTCGACGGCTTGAAAGCATTGTGCCTCGCCAAGTTGAAAGCATTCCCCCGGGTATGACTACAATCGCGAAATGTGTGGAGCGGTCACGCATGACGAACGAATACGTCCTTCGCCGCTTGCTCGCAGGGCGGGTTCACCGGGTCTTCCGCCTGGCGAATGTCGCGGGTTTCAGAGGGGTGGTCATTGATCCCAAGGAGTTTTCTGCCCCTAGCAATTTACCCCTGCCAGGAATGTCCGCTGAGATGGTGATGCTGGTGTTGGGCCTTAACCAAGTTGCCACAAACTCGTTGTTCCGCGAGCGCGAAGGGGGCGCTCTCCTTGATGTAGTCGACCTTCCTGGCCGGCGCGAAAAATGGGTATCGCCTGAGGCGCTCGATCGGTTCCGGAAGCGCTTCGTATTCGGACATCAGCTTAAATTGGAATACGGGATCAAGAGGGCTGCCGCGAAATCTTTCTTGGACGCGTATGGCGTTAAGCCATTGTTCAATCCCCGAGAATTTGGAGCGATGATCTACCATCGTTCTGATCTGCCTCCGGAAATCACCAAGCGCAGAACCTAAGCCGCTCAATCCGAGACCCAAATGCCGCCTTCGGGCGGCATTTTTTTATGATCTTTCGATGGACACTAATTGCTAGCAAAATGGACAATTTGGCCGCCGATCAGCTTTGAGTCGCGTTCGGATGCATTTAAAATCAATGGCTTGCAGCGCACGTTTTCGAGAGAGTGGACGTTTTATGGGAGATTCCACAATAAATAGACCTGCCCCTGACCTCTTGGTCAGGGGCTTTTCTTTTTTCTGCGGGTTACGAGCTTCGACCTGATTTCAGGAGCCGAAGCGCCTCAATCCAGCGTCTGCCGATAGCGCAGCATCGAGATCAGCATGATCACCACGCCGATGATGAAGATCGCCCGCAAGTCGCCGGTGATGTCGGTCAGGTGCGCGCCTTTCAGCATCACCTTGCGCACGATGCGCAGGAAATGCGTGGCGGGGATCGCCGAGCCGATCACCTGCGCCCAGCCGGGCATGCCGGCGTAGGGGAACATGAAACCCGAGAGCAGGATGGTGGGCAGGATTGTCATGAAGCTCGCCTGCATCGCTTGCATCTGGGTGCGCACGAGGGTCGAGATCAGGAAGCCGAGGGCGAGGTTCACTACGATGTAGAGGTTGAACCCGATGAAGAAGGCCAGCCCCGATCCGAGGAACGGCACCCCGAACAGAAGCTTCCCGGCGATCAGGAACACGACGGTCTGGATGTAGCCGATCACGACATAGGGCAGGATCTTGCCCAGCATCACCTCGAGCGGCCGGACCGGTGTGGCGATCAGGGTCTCCATCGTGCCGCGCTCTGTCTCGCGCACGATCGCGATCGCGGTGATCAGCACCATCGTCATCGCAAGGATCACGGCGATCAGGCCGGGCACGATGTTCAGCGAGGTTTTGCTCGCCGGGTTGAATTGCTTGTGCACCACGACCGAGAAGGGCGGCGGCTGGCCTGCGACCGGGGCGAAGGGGCCCTGGAAGGTCTGTTTCACCGCAGTGTCGATGATCCCTGACAGCGCGCCGACTGCGGTGCCCACAGCCGTCGGGTCGGACGCGTCGGCGCTGACGAGCAGCTTCGGCGACAGGCCCCGCACGATGTCACGCTCGAAATTGGGTGGGATGACCACGACGAAATTCGCCGTGCCGTCGCGGAGCGCCTGATCGCCTTCCTCGGCGCTGGTCACGATACCTTCGAATTTGAAATAATCCGAGGTCTCCATGCCCGACAGCACCGCACGCGCAACCGGGCTCTCGTCGGCCATTTCGATCAGGGTCGGCAGGTGATGCGGGTCGGAGTTGATGATGTAGCCGAACATGACCAGCTGCAGGATCGGGATGCCGATCATCATCGCGAAGGTCATCCGGTCGCGCCGCATCTGGATGAATTCCTTGTAGAGCACCGCTCCGAAACGCGAGACCGAGAACCAGCTCATGCGGAGGGGCCTCCGTTGACACCGAAATTGTCGGCCGCTGTCGCCATCAGGTAGATGAAGACCTCCTCAAGCTCGGCCTCTTTCTTCTCCCATTTGCGCGCGTCGTTCTCTCCGCTCTTTTCAGCGACGACCGCGTCGAGCCCGGCGCTGTCGGTCGAGGACACATGAAGCTGGGCGCCGAAGCGCGCGACCTGCTCGACCCGCGGATCGGCGCGCAACTCGTCTTCGAGCTGGATCAAGTCGGGGCCGGAGACCCGCCATGTGGTCAGGCCGACCTGATGCGGGATCTCGGCCGCGGGGCCGTCGATCAGCTTCTTCCCATAGGCGATGTAGGCGATGTAATCGCATTGCACCGCCTCATCCATGTAATGCGTCGAGACCAGCACCGTGACGCCCTGCTTGCTGAGCTGGCGGATCTCGTCCCAGAAGTCGCGCCGCGCCTTCGGGTCGACCCCGGCGGTGGGTTCGTCGAGAAGCAGGAGCGCGGGCTTGTGCTGCATGCAGGCGGCCAGTGCCAGACGCTGTTTCCAGCCCCCCGACAGCGTGCCCGCCAACTGCTTGCCGCGCCCTTCGAGGCCAAGCGTCCGCAGGGTCTCGTCTACCACCTTCTTGCGGTTCTTCACCCGATACATCCGCGCCATGAAGTCGAGGTTCTCGCGGATCGTCAGATCGCCATAGAGCGAGAACTTCTGCGTCATGTAGCCGACGTTTTCCTTGATCGCGCGCGCGTCCTTGTGGATGTCGTAACCAAGGGTGTGACCCTCGCCGCCATCGGGGGTGAGCAGGGCGCACATCATCCGGATCGTGGTGGTCTTGCCCGAGCCGTTGGGGCCGATGAAGCCGTAGATCGCGCCTTTCGGCACTGACATATCGACCGCGTTTACCACCTTCTTGCCGTTGTAGATCTTCGTGAGCCCCTTCACGACGATCGCGGGGTCGCTCTGGGCGCTTACGCTTTCGGCGGGTGTCGTGCTCATTGCAGCCGCCTCAGGCTGACCGGCTGGCCCGGCAGGAGCGACGCGCCCGCCGGGATGCGCGCTTCGGCTCGGAACACGAGCCGCGAGCGTTCTTCGCGCGAATAGATGATCGGGGGTGTGTATTGCGGCTCGGAGGCCATCTTGCTGATCGTCACCTTGATGCTCGGATCGCAGCCGTCGCATTCCATCTCCAGCTGATCGCCAATGGCGAAATCCGCGCGCTCGGCCTCGGGCAGGAAGAAGAGGACCTTGAGCGCGTTTGGCGGCAGGATCGACAGCACGGGCGACCCGGCGGCGGCCACTTCCCCGGCCTTGTAATAGACCGTCTCGATCCGACCGGCCACGGGCGCGGTGACCGTCATGTCATCGAGCTGCGACCGGGCGAGATCGGCATCGGCCTGTGCCGCCTCGAGCGTTTTCTGGGCTGCGAGAACCTGCGCACTGCGCGCGGGCAGGGCCGCCACTTCGAGCTGCGCCTTGAGCTGGGCCACCTGCGCCTCGGCCTCTTCGAGTGCGGCGCGGTCGACATCCACCTTGGCCTGCGCGACGATCTCGCGGGCGAACAGGTCCTCGGTGCGTTTCAGCGCGGATTCCGCGAGATTGCGATGCGCGATGGCTTGCTCCAGCGAGGCCTTGATCACCTCGATCTCGGGGTCGCGCGAGCCGGTTTCGAGGTTGTTCAGATTGGCACTCGCGGTCCCGATCTTGGCCTCGGCGGCGCGGACCGCAGCCTGCTGCTTCGTCGAATCCATATCGAACAGGAACTGATCGGCCTTCACGCTGTCGCCTTCGATCGCCGCCAGCGTCTTGATGCGTCCGGTGACCGAGGGGGCGACATAGACGTATTCGCCCTCCACATAGCCCGAGTAATGCGGCACCGGGGCGTCCCCGTAGCCGGGAATGATCGCGGTGAGCAGGGCGCTGATCCACGCAACAATGGTATCAAGCATCGGTCGAACCCTCCGGTGACAGGAAAACGCCGTGGAATAGAATGTCGAGGTGGTTCTCGATCAGCCGATCGAGCGACAGCCCGTCCTCCGGCACAACGTCGAAGATCTCCGCAAGCAGGAGATGGACGACGATCGGGCCGATGATCGAGCGCAGGGTCAGTTCGGGATCGACCGGGCGCAGTTGGCCCGAGGCGATGCCCTGTCGGATGATTTCGGTCGCCGCGGGCAGGACGTGGTCGAACACCTCGCGCCGATACATCGCGGCGATCTCGGGGGCGACGACAGCCTCGCGGATCACGACCTTCGGGACCGCCAGAACTTTCGGATCCCCCAGCGAGGTCGCGATGAGCGAGAACAGCGCGCGCAGCGTGGCGCGCGCGTCGTCGGACGTCAGATCGACAAGCGCTTGCGCCCGTGTGGCGATCGGGGAAACGGCCCTGCGCACCAAGCCTTCGAGGATCGCCTGCTTCGACGGGAAATAGAGATAGACGGCCCCCTTCGAGAGACCCGCCGTCTTGGCGATCTGCGCCACCGATGTATGGGCATAGCCTTTTTCATCGAAGAGTGAGAGCGCCGCGTCGAGCACCTCGTCAGGCCGCGCCTCTGCGCGACGTCGAAATTTGGGTTCGGGCGAGTCGGGATCTGTCATGGGGAGAAAATAACTGACCGGTCAGTCAGTAGCAAGAATTTTGACATAGTCCCTTATGTCTTCCGACAACTTTAGGAAAAAGGCGAGGGGGGGTAGGCCCGACGCAGTTTGTCTTTCGCGGAAGTTGAAGGAAAAATCGCTCGAGGCGAGGAGGCACCGTTGCGCCATGCTTCGCTGAGCGTTGCGCCGCCCCGAGCGCCACGATGGCGCGCGGGGCTTTGGGGCAAGCCTGTCTCAGCTTTCCCTGCTCACGCGGTGGCGGAGCCAGACGACACCGTGCTCCAGCGTCTCGGTCTGCACCAGCTCCAGAGATTGCACGGGGCCAGTGCCTTGTTCGTAGATCGCAGGCGCGCCGCTATTGCCGTCGATCACCGGCAGGATCAGGGTGCTGGTCGCGTCGATCAGCCCCTTGGCGAGGAAGGTGCCGTTCAAGGTGCCGCCGCCTTCAAGCAACAGCCGGTCGATCGCGAACCCCTCGGCGATGCGGGTCAGCGCGCCCTCGATGTCGTCCCCGTCGGGACCGCCGAACACGACCGAGATGCCGCGATCGATCAGCCGCTCGACATGCGCCTGCGCGACGCGCTCGGAGAGCACGATCGCCAGATGGTCGCCTTCGAGTTCGTCCGTATCCGGCAAGAGCCGCCCCTTGCGGTCGAACACGACGCCGAGAGTGCGTCTCGCCAGATCCGCCAGTCGATCGGGCCGTGCGGTGGGCGCGGGGTCGAGCATCGGCTCGACATGCGGCACCCAGCCTTCGAGCGAGGCGCGCCCGATGATCCAGCCTTGCCCCTCCAAACGGGTGCCGACCGCATCGTAGATCGTCAGCAATTCGTCTTCGGAATAGGGCCACCCTTCGGTCTTCAATCGTCCGTCGAGCGTGGTGATCATATGGCAAGTGATATGTGGCCGGGGCATTGCGGGGCCTCGTGCTTTGAAAAATCTTGGGAAGAAGAAAGAGAAGGCCGAGCCGCGCGGGCCCGGCCCTCAAGGTCAGCCGTTATAGTCTTCGTCGGCGACTTTCTCGAGCCAGGTGACCGGCGAGCCGTCGATGCTTTCCTGCACCGCGATATGGCTCATCGCGGTCTCGGAAGAGGCGCCGTGCCAGTGCTTTTCGCCTGCCGGGAACCACACGACGTCGCCCTGGCTGATCTCTTCGACGGGGCCGCCTTCGCGCTGGACGCGGCCGCGCCCGAAGGTGACGATCAGGGTCTGACCCGCCGGGTGGGTGTGCCATGCGGTGCGCGCGCCGGGCTCGAAGGTGACATGGCTGCCCGAGGTGCGGCCGGGCTCTTCGGCCTGAAACAGCGGATCGACGCGGACGGTGCCGGTGAACCAGTCTTCGGGGCCCTGCATCGAGGCGTTGGTGCCGGAGCGAATGATTTTCATGGGAAAACTCCTTTCTTGGGGTAGGGGAGCGCGGGCTTAGCCGCGCAGTTTTTCGAAACGATAGGTCAGGGCGGGACCGCCGGGTTGCCCATAGGCTAGCTCGGCGGTGACCATTGCAAAGGGTTCGACGAAGCGCCCGGTGCGCAGCCCGCCCGCATCAACCGGCGTAAAGCCGATATCTTCGATCAGCCCGCGCGCGATGGATTTCGCGCCGTCGTCATCGCCGTAGATCAGAAGCTGCGGCGGGTCGGCCTGTCCCTTGCGCGCGAAGACCGGGGCGAAGCTCTCGGAGGGAGAGGTGTTGAATGTGGCCACCCAGCGCGCTTGCGGGCGCATCGTAGCGAGTTGCTCGGCCCCGGAGGTCTTGGGGCCGAGCACGAGATCGCTATTGCTCGTATCGAGCGGGACGCAGCAGTTGAGCACCACCTGACCCGCCATGTCGCCGGCCTGAGCCAGCACATCTTCGATCCGGCTCCAATGCACGGCGAGCAGGATCGCATCTGCACCCGCGACCGCCTCGGAGACGCTCGTCGCGCACCCGCCGGTCTCGGCGGCGAGCCGGTCCAGCTTGGCCGGACTGCGCGAATAGGCGAAGCGCAGCTCGTGGCCGCATTGCGCCCAGATCCGTCCGAGCTTCGCGCCCATCAGTCCCGATCCGAGAATGGCGATCTTCATGGCAGGGTCCTTTATTCGGCGCGGTTTTCGAAGACGTCCTTGGCCACCGGCAGCGCCGAGAAGACCTTGGGCCAGCCCGCGTAGAAGGCCAGATGCGAGAGCATCGCGCCCGCTTCCTCCTGCGTCAGCCCGTTATCCATCGCGCGGTTGAGGTGGAAGGTCATCTGCTCGGGCTGGCCTGCCGCGATCAGGGCTGCGACGGTGACCATCGAGCGGTCGCGCGGCGCGAGATCGGGACGCAGCCAGAGGTCGCGGAACAGAAGCTCGCGCGTATTGTCGACCACGCCCATCGAGACATCGCCATAGGTGCCGCGCACGAAACTCTCGCGCGATTCCTCGGCCTCCTCATCGAGCGCCAGCAGGTCGACCTCTGCGCCGGGAAGGCTGTCCGCGGCGATCCCGCGCGCCTCGTAGACCGGGGCCATCGCCTCGGCCGCGGCGGTCGCATTGCCCCAGCCGGTGTAGAAGGCGAGATGGGTGACGGTTTCCGACAGTTCGGCCGGCGTCACACCGCTATCGAGCGCGAGTTCGACGAAACGCTGGAGGTTTCCGGTCTCGTGGCGGGTCATCAGCGCCGCGAAGGTCACGAGCGAGCGGTCCCGCATGGACAGCTGTTCGCCGGTCCAGACCGAGCCGAGAAGGTCATTGGTGGAATAGGCCTCGAGGGCGGGGGCCGCGCGGCCAACGGCGTCGGGGATGGTGCGATCGAGCGCCTCGCCGGAGGCCGAGGACGCGATCAGAGCAAAGGCGGAAGCTGCAAAACGGGTTTTCATATCATCTCTCCTGTCGGGTTGATCTTGTCCTTCAGAGATGGGGGAGGCGGCGTTCAGGTTAATGCCGCATCAAGCCAAGTCACTCATGAGCGAGATTCATCGAAAGGCCTGAGAGGCACCGCCGGGACAGGCCCGGCGGTGCGATGGTCTGGCTTAAAGCTGCCCGCCATAGACGGGGAACATGCTCGCTTCGCCGTAATCCTTGATCTCTTCGACCGATTTCAGCGCCTCCATATCGGCGTCGGAAATCTCGAAATCGAGCCCCGCATTGGAGCGCATGTGATCGGGGTTGGCGGTCTTCGGAAGGGCCACCATGCCCAGTTGCAGCACGTAGCGGATCGAGAGCTGCGGGACGCTGACGCCGTATTTCTCGGCCATCGCCTTGATCTCGGCATTGTCGAGGATCTGGCCGTGACCGATCGGCGAATAGGCCTCGGCGACCATGCCGTTGCTCTGGATATAGTCGATCAGCTCGAAGGGCGTGTTCGACACGTGCGCGAGGATCTGGTCGATCATCGGCTTGACCTTCGCATTGTCGAGCAGGTTGTCGAGATCCGCCTTCTCGAAGTTCGACACGCCGATCGCGCGCAGCTTGCCCGCCTCATAGGCTTCTTCCAGCGCGCGCCACGCCTCGAGGTTGCCCTCGAAGTAGCCATCGTCGCCGTGGAACTCAGTCCAGGGCTTCGGGCTGTGGATGATCATCAGGTCGATCTTGTCGAGCCCGAGCGTCTCGAGCGAGCCGTCGATGGCGGCTTTCGCGTCAGCATAGTTCTTGATGCCCGCGTCGAGCTTGGTGGTCACGAAGATCTCGTCGCGCGGAACACCGCAATTGCGGATGCCTTCGCCGACGCCGCGCTCGTTTCCGTAGGCCTGCGCGGTGTCGATATGGCGATAGCCCATCTCGACAGCGGCCTTCACCGCATCGGCTACCTTGTCATCGTCGATCATCCAGGTGCCAAGGCCCAGTTTCGGGATCTCGACGCCATTGGGGAGGGTAAGGGTTTCGTTCAGGATCATGTCTGGCTCCTTGCATTGGAGTGCGCCGCGCCCCTCATTTTTCAAGAGCACGGCTTCGGTTCATGTCCTGCAATCTAGGGCGCGCTGGGCCAGAGGATAATCGGCGGAATTTTTATAGCACTCATGAGCGAAGGCCATGAATGCGCACGTTCATTCAATCGAGCGTGATAATGTGGAACCCGATCAGCTGCGCTCGCGCAGGGCTTCCAGTACCGCCCCGAAAGCCGAGGAGGGGCGCTGACGGCTGGGGTAATAGAGGTAAAATCCCGGGAAATAGGGGCAATATTCCTCGAGACAGGATTGCAGCGCGCCGCGTTCCAGATGCGGGGCGGCGAGCCGATCCGGCACCAGCGCCAGCCCGTGCCCGTCAAGCGCTGCGTGCTGGACGAGGCCAATCGTGTTGAAGCAGGCCTGACCGGAGACCTTCACCCGGATTTCGTGGCCCTCGGCATCCTCGAATTCCCAGGCATAGAGTGCGCCATGCGTCGCCAGCCGCAGGTTGATGCAGTTATGCTCGCTCAGATCATGCGGGGTCTGCGGCACGCCCGCCGCTTCGAAATAGGACGGCGCGCCAACACAGAGCATCCGTTCGTCCGGGCCGATCCTTGTGGCGATCATCCCCTCGCTCACGCTGTCGCCATAGCGCACCCCGGCATCGCATTGCGCCGAGGCCAGATCGGTGAAGCCGTAATCCATCACCAGCTCGACATTGATCGAGGGGTATTGCTTGAGCAGCGGCGAGAGCTTCGGCCAAAGCACCGTTTCGATCGCGTAATCGGTGGAGACGATGCGCACCGTGCCCGTGGGCTGGTCCTGCGCGTCATCGAGTGCGCGCAGCCGCGCCTCGATCATCTCGAAGCAGGGGTTGAGCGTGGCCAGAAGATCCTCGCCCTCGAGCGTCGGCGCAACGGATCGCGTGGTGCGCGTCAGCAACCGCAGCCCCAGCCGTTGCTCCAGCGCCTTGATCGTGTGGCTCAGCGCGGATTGCGAGACGTTGAGCCGCGCCGCGGCCTTGGTGAAGCTGCGCTCTTCGGCGACGGCGGCCAAGGCGATCAGATCGTTGATATTCTCGCGCAGCATGAGGGAGGCCTCGCTGAATGTTGGTGTCGCCATCGGGCGGGTCTCCCTCACGATATATGCGCGTGGTTCATGACGTCCACGGATTATTCAGCCGTGGATCAGGCGGCGTCACTCCAGAAATTCCGCGTCGCTCACTTTCTCGCCCCAGGTCACGGCGGAGCCATCCACCACCTGCTGGATCGCGAAATGTGTCACGTGGGTCTTGTCGGTCGCGCCATGCCAATGCTCGATACCGGGCGGGCACCAGATGACGTCGCCTGCCTGCATCAGCTGTTTGGGCTGGCCGCGTTCCTGTACCCAGCCGGAGCCTGCCGTCACGACGAGTTTCTGCCCCGCCGGATGGGTGTGCCAAGCCGAGCGCGCGCCGGGAAGGAAGGTCACTTCGCCCGCGCTCACATCGCCCATGTCGGGGCCGAAGACGGGGGCGACGAGGGCGGTGCCGGTGAAGGTGTCAGAGCTGCCGATCGTGGCTGCGCGGCTCTCCGCCGGGGTCAGTTCCATCGACTGCGCGACGGCGGCGGGGGCGGCGAGAAGGACGGCGAGCGTCGTGAAGGTGCGGATCATCAGGGGTCTCCCTTGGATTGCGTTACAATGGCAAGGCCGTGATCTCCCTGGCCTCGCTCTCATTGAGGTAAGGACCGCAGACGCGGGGTTAATGCCGCAAAAGCCGGAAAGCCTCATGAGCAGGATTCATGGATGCTGTGCACAAAGCAGTGATTATCTGCGGCGCGTTTCACGGCATGTTGAAAGGCAGGCGCCACCCTTGTTCCGGCGCTCTTCGTCAGTTCCCGAAAAAGGAGGCCCGAGATGTGCCAGTCCTGCAATGACACGTTCCAAACCCTGACCCGCGATGGCGAAAGCCGCCGTAATTTCCTGCGCAGCGGCGCCGCGCTGGCCGCGGCCCCCTTGGCGGCGAGCGTCGCCACGCAAGCGGCCGCGCAAGAGGCCGGCGCATCGCTCGAAGCCTCCGAGGTGCAGGCTTGGGCGGCCTTCGACACGGATGGCAGTTTCGCGCCCCATACGATCCCGCGCCGTGCGGCTGGCCCGAAGGATGTCGTGGTCGAGATCATGTACAGCTCGATCTGCCACTCGGACATCCACACCTACAAGGGCGACTGGGGGATGCCGCAGTTCCCGCTTGTTCCCGGTCACGAGATGGTCGGCCGGGTCGTCGGCATCGGCGCGGAAGTCACCAAGTTCCGCGAGGGCGATATCGCCGGGGTCGGCACGATGGTCGACAGCTGCGGCACCTGCGCCAATTGCCTTGCCGACCGCGAGCAGAACTGCCTCAACGGCACGACCTTCACCTATAATTCCGAGGACAAGATTTCGGGCGGGGTGACCTATGGCGGCTATTCCAAGAAGATCGTCGTGAAGGAAGACTTCGCGCTGCGCATTCCGCCGGGGGTCGATCTGGCCGGGTTCGCGCCACTTCTTTGCGCGGGCATCACCACCTTCTCGCCAATCAATCACTGGGACCTGCAGCCCGGCCAGCGCTACGGCGTGATCGGCATGGGCGGTTTGGGCCATCTCGCGGTGAAGCTGGCGGCGGCGAAAGGGGCCGAGGTCGTCGTCTTCACGACTTCCGAGGACAAGATCGCCGATGCCAAGGCTTTCGGCGCCGCCGAGGCCTATCTCTGGTCCGACGAGGCCGCGATGCGGAGCCAGATGGGCAGCTTCGACCTGATGCTCTCGACCGTTCCGGTCGCCTATCCGATGCAGCAATTCCTGAACCTGCTCAAGCTCGACAAGACGTTGGTCAATGTCGGCGCGCTGTTCCCGATCGAGGGGGCGCATGGGATGATGATGGGCTTCGGGCGTCAGAGCCTCGCGGGCTCGATGACCGGCGGCATTGCCGAAACCCAGCGCGTGATCGACTTCGCCGCACATCACGGGGTCGCGGCCACCTATGAGATGATCACCCCCGAGCAGATCGGCGAAGCCTGCGAGAAGGTGGTGAACAAGCAGGCGCGCTATCGCTATGTGATCGACATGACCCAGGCCTGAAAAGCCGACTGATGAGTGCCGCTCATCTGTGGCAGTATTGCGCGGGGGGGGTAATCCTCCCGCGCGATCGCGCCTAGATTTGTCTCCAGACAGCAGGAGGGCATCGGCCATGAGCGTCACGAAGTTTCTGACACCCGTCGCGGCGCTATGCGTCGCAGCCAGCATGGCCTGCGCTCAGGAGACGAAAGGAGACAGCATGATCCCGATCACCGTGACCGCAGGCGAGGCGGTTCTGACCGCCACCCTCGACGACACCCCTGCAGGGCGCGATTTCGCGGCGCTCATGCCGCTGGAGCTGACCTTGCGCGACTACCACGGCATCGAGAAGATCGCCGATTTGCCGCGCAAGCTCGACACGACCGGCGCGCCGCGCAGCTACGAGCCGAAGACTGGCGACATCACGCTTTATGCGCCTTGGGGCAATCTCGCGATCTTCTACAAACCTTTCGCCAACTCGCCGGGCCTCGTGCGGCTGGGCGCGTTCGACGGGTCGCTCGAGGCGCTGATGAGCAATCCAACGGTTCGGTTCGAGCGCGCGGAGTGATCGCATATCCTCTCGGCGGCGTAATTCGGTAGCCCGCCCCGGAAGGAGATGCCGTGACCGCTGCCGAGCCTTTGCGAATACCAGCCGCCACCCGCGCGGCTGGCGAGGACCGTCTGACGCGGTTCGCCCCAAAGATGGGCGCGGATTACGCGCAGGGGCGCAATTTCGATCACGGAGCGGGACGGCACAGGGATGTCTCGCAACTGTCGCCGTATCTGCGGCGGCGTCTTGTGCTGGAGCGTGAGGCGGTGGCGCGGGCACTTGACGCGCATGGGCCGGAGGCTGCGGAGAAATTCGTGCAGGAGGTGCTCTGGCGGGGCTATTTCAAGGGCTGGCTGGAGCATCGCCCCAATGTCTGGGCGCGCTATCGGGACGGATTGGCGCAAGACCTCGCTGCGCTCGACGACGCCCCCGATCTGTCGGCGCGCGTGGCCGAGGCCGAGGTGGGCCGCAGCGGGATCGCCTGTTTCGACGCGTGGGCGCGCGAGCTGCGCGAGACCGGCTATCTGCACAATCACGCCCGGATGTGGTTCGCCTCGATCTGGATTTTCACCCTGCGGCTGCCGTGGCGGATTGGAGCGGATTTCTTCTATCGCCACTTGCTCGACGGCGATCCGGCCTCGAACACGCTCAGTTGGCGCTGGGTGGCGGGGCTGCATACGCGGGGCAAGTTCTATGCCGCCGAGGCCGGAAATATCGCGCGCTATTCAGGCGGCAGGTTCGCGCCCGATCCCGCGCAATTGGCGGAGGTGAGCGAGGGGCTGGAGGCAGAAGAGCCCGAGGGGCTGCCCCCGGTTGCGCCATTGCGCGCGCCGCGCGCCCCGCAGCCGGGGCTGCCCACGGCGCTTCTGATCACCGAGGAAGATTGCCGCGTCGAGGATTTCGATCTGAGCGCGTTCGATCTGCGCGGGACCGCGATCCTCAGCGCCAGCCACCTGCGCTCGCCGCGCGAGGTGGCGCCGCATGTCGCGAGGTTCGAGCGGGATGCGCTCGCCGATGCCGCTGAGCGTTTGCGCAGCGCAAACGTGCCGCGCCTGAAGGCCGCTGACCCCTCAGCGCTGGTCGATTGGGCGCAAAGCCTCGGCGTGCAGCAGATCGTCACGCCTTACATTCCGACAGGACCGCTCGGTGATTGGCGCGAGCGCGCGGAGGCGGCGCTGGGCGGGCGCGACATCGCGTCATGCGAGCTGACGCGGGAGTGGGATCGCGTGATCTGGCCCCATGCCACAGCCGGGTTCTTCAAGGTCAAAAAGAAACTCCCCGAAATCCTTGCAGCGCTTGGCTTGGCCTGAGGGTAGGGGGAATTGCGCGCGCCCTTGCCGATCATCGCCGAGTGATCGCGCTTCTTCGGAATTTTCCTAGTCATCTCAAAGCTTTTGGGCTACGATTCCGATCAGACCCGGAAAACGGGCGTATTCGAGGCAGCAACGGCAGTATAGCCCATGACAGAAATGGCATTCGGCACCGTCCCCGTGCGGGCCGGTGAACCCGTCTTACCGAAATGGTGGCGCACGATCGACAAATGGGCGCTCGGCGCCGTTTTGGCGTTGTTCGGCCTTGGCATGTTGCTGGGGCTCGCCGCCTCGGTACCGCTGGCAGAGCGCAACGGTCTCGAGCCTTTCTATTACGTCAAACGTCAGGCCTTCTTCGGGGTGGTGGCGCTGGGCGTGATGCTGGGCATCTCGATGCTCGACCCGAAACAGGTGCGCAGGCTGGGCGTGATCGGCTTCGTCGGCGCCTTCGTCGCGGTGATGCTGCTGCCGGTGCTGGGCACCGATTTCGGCAAGGGCGCGGTGCGGTGGTATTCCTTCGGCTTCGCATCGATCCAGCCGTCCGAATTCCTCAAGCCCGGTTTCGTCATCATCTCCGGCTGGTTCATGGCCGCAGCCCATGACGTCGGGGGCCCGAAGGGGCGGCTCTATTCCTTCCTTCTGATGGTCATCATCGTGGTGGCGCTCGCCTTGCAACCCGATTTCGGGCAGGCCTCGCTGGTGCTGTTCGCATGGTCGGTGATGTATTTCATCTCGGGCGCGCCGATTGCGCTGCTGACAGGGATCGGGGCGCTGACCGTGGCGGGCGGCTTCTTCGCCTATAACTTCTCGGAACACTTCGCGCGCCGGATCAACGGCTTCCTGTCGACGGATGTCGATCCGCGCACCCAGATCGGCTACGCGACGAACGCGATCCAAGAGGGCGGCTTCTTCGGCGTCGGCGTGGGGCAGGGCTCGGTAAAGTGGTCGCTGCCCGATGCGCATACCGACTTCATCATCGCCGTCGCGGCCGAAGAATACGGCCTGATCCTCGTCCTCGTGATCATCGCGCTTTATGCGACCGTGGTGATCCGGTCGCTGCTGCGCCTGATGCGCGAGCGCGATCCCTTCACCCGGCTCGCGGGCTCCGGTCTGGCCTGCGCCTTCGGCGTTCAGGCGATCATCAATATGGGCGTCGCGGTGCGCCTTCTGCCCGCGAAAGGCATGACTTTGCCGTTCGTCAGCTACGGGGGCTCTTCGGTCATTGCTTCGGGGATTGCGGTGGGTATGTTGCTCGCGCTGACTCGGACCCGGCCGCAGGGACAGATTTCGGATATTCTCGCCCGACGCGGTCGCTAAAACCCTCAGGAGGGGGACATGGCCAAGGACACGACCCCGCTACTGCTGATCGCCGCTGGCGGCACCGGCGGGCATATGTTCCCCGCACAGGCGCTGGCCGAGGCGATGGTGCGCCGGGGCTGGCGCGTCAAGCTGTCCACGGATGCGCGCGGGGCGCGCTATGCGGGCGGCTTTCCCCATACGGTGACGGTCGAACAGATCGCCTCGGCGACGTTCGCGCGCGGTGGCGCACTCGGCAAGCTGGGCGTGCCGTTCAAGATCGCGGGCGGCGTGGCCTCTGCCATCCGCAAGAACCTGTCGGACAAGCCAACCGTGGTGGTGGGCTTCGGCGGTTATCCGACGATCCCGGCGCTGTCTTCTGCGGTCGCTCTGGGTATTCCCCGCGCCATTCACGAACAGAACGGCATCATGGGCAAGGTGAACCGCATCTTCGCCAAGAAGGTGAACCGCTTCGCCTGCGGCACCTGGCCGACCGATCTGCCCGAGGGCGTGCAGGGCGAGCATACGGGCAATCCGGTGCGGGCTGCCGTGCTGGAGCGGGCGGGCGCGGCCTATATCCCGCCGGGCGACTACCCGATGTCGGTCCTCGTGATCGGCGGCTCGCAGGGCGCGCGCATCCTGTCGGACACGGTTCCGGCGGCGATGGCGAGTCTTCCGGAAGCCGCCCGCGCCAATCTGCGCGTCTCCCATCAGGCGCGCCCCGAAGACCTCGACCGGGTGATCGCCGCCTATGAGGCGGCGGGCATCACAGCCGAGGTCGAACCCTTCTTCAACGACGTGCCGCGCCGTCTCAGCGAATGCCAGCTGGTGATCTCGCGCGCCGGTGCGTCGTCGATCGCGGATATCTCCGTCATCGGACGGCCCGCGATCCTGATCCCCTATGCCGCCGCCGCTGGCGATCACCAAGCGGCCAATGCGCGCGGTCTTGCGAAGACCGGCGGCGCGATCACCATCCCCGAAAGCCAGCTCTCGACGGAGAGCCTCGCGGATCAAATTTCACTGGTGCTGGACAACCCCGAGGGCGCGCTGCAGATGTCGCGCGCGGCCCTTTCCTACGGGGTGCCGGACGCCACCGAGCGGCTCGTCGCCCTCGTCGAAGACCTAGCAGGAAGAACTCAATGAACGCGACCAAACTGCCCGGAGAACTCGGCCCCATCCATTTCGTCGGTATCGGCGGGATCGGCATGTCCGGCATCGCCGAAGTGCTGATGACCCAAGGGTTCACGGTTCAGGGCTCGGATGCGAAATCCTCGAAGATCACCGACCGTCTGGCGACACTGGGCGCGACCATCTTCGAAGGCCAGCGCGCCGAGAATATCGGTGAAGCGGGCGTGGTGGTGATCTCCACCGCGATCAAGCCGGGCAATCCCGAGCTGGAAGAAGCGCGCCGCCGTGGTCTTCCGGTCGTGCGCCGCGCCGAGATGCTGGCCGAGCTGATGCGCCTGAAATCGAACATCGCGATCGGCGGCACCCACGGCAAGACCACGACCACGACGATGGTCGCGACGCTACTCGACAAGGGCAATTTCGACCCAACCGTGATCAATGGCGGGATCATCCACGCCTATGGCTCGAACGCGCGCGCAGGCGCGGGCGAGTGGATGGTGGTGGAGGCCGACGAGAGCGACGGCTCCTTCAATCGTCTGCCCGCGACGATCGCCATCGTGACCAATATCGACCCTGAGCATATGGAGCATTGGGGCTCTTTCGACGCGCTGCGCAAAGGGTTTTACGATTTCGTCTCGAACATCCCGTTCTACGGGTTGGCTGTCTGCTGCACCGATCACCCGGAGGTGCAGACGCTGGTCGGCAAGCTCAACGACCGCCGCGTCGTGACTTTCGGCTTCAACGCGCAGGCCGATATCCGTGCGATCAACCTGCATTACGATGCGGGCGTCGCGCATTTCGACATCGCGCTGCAGGGTGAAGAGGGCAAGCCCATGATCGAGGGCTGCACCCTGCCGATGCCGGGCGATCATAACGTCTCGAACGCGCTGGCCGCCGTCGCGGTGGCGCGCCATCTCGGGATGAAGATGGGCGAGATCAAGGAAGCTCTCGCGAGCTTCGGCGGCGTGAACCGGCGCTTCACCAAGGTCGGCGACGTTCTCGGCGGGGTCACGATCATCGACGATTACGGCCACCATCCGGTCGAGATCGCCGCCGTGCTGAAAGCGGCGCGTCAGGCGGTGAAGCCCGGAGCGCGTGTGATCGCGGTCCACCAGCCGCACCGCTATTCGCGCCTGCATTCGCTGTTCGACGATTTCTGCACCTGTTTCAACGAGGCTGACGTCGTCGCCATCGCCGAGGTCTTCTCGGCGGGCGAGGAGCCGATCGAGGGGGCGACGCGCGACGATCTGGTCGCCGGGCTGATCGCGCATGGTCACCGTCATGCTCGTGCCATTTTGTCGGAAGATGATCTGGCTCGGCTGGTGCGTGAACAGGCGCGTCCCGGCGATATCGTCGTCTGCCTCGGGGCGGGGACGATCTCGACCTGGGCGAACAACCTGCCTGCGAAGCTGGGGGGCTGAGCAGGCGCCGGGGCGACCTGGCACGACATCAAGAAGGTTTGCGGCGCTGCCACGTCGTCTCATGTGGGCAAGAAGGGCCGCGTCATGCGTGACGAGACGCATCTGAAACGCCGATTGGGTCCGTGGCTGATGACCGGCTACGGGGTCGGCGTCATGGTGGGCGCGGGTATCTATGTGCTGGTCGGCGCGGTCGCCGCGCAGGCCGGGATCTGGGCGCCTCTGGCCTTCGTGCTGGCAGGGTTGATCGCGGCACCCTCCGCGCTGTCCTATGCCGAATTGTCCTCGCGCATCCCCGAAGCTGCCGGAGAGGCCGCCTTTGTCGAGGAAGGGCTGCGCAGCCATGCGCTGGCGCTGATCGTGGGGCTGGGTATCGTGGTCGCGGGTACGGTGTCGGCGGCGGCGGTGCTGCGTGGTGGGGCTGGCTATCTGACACTGCTGGTGCCGTTACCGGTCGAGGGCGTGATGATCGCCTTTGGGCTGGTGCTGATCGGCGTGGCCTGCCTCGGCGTGCTGGAATCCGTGGGGCTCGCCGTGGCGCTGACGCTGGTCGAGGTGGTCGGGCTCGCGCTGGTGATCTGGGCGGGGCTTTCGACCGATCCAAGCCCCGATCTCACGCCGCTGCCCGCGCCGCATTGGGCCGGGATCGCGGCCGCCGCGTCGCTCGCTTTCTTCGCCTTCATCGGTTTCGAGGACATGGTGAACATGTCCGAGGAGATGCGCGACCCGATCCGCGACATGCCGCGCGCGATCCTCGCCGCGCTCGCGATCACCGCCATCCTCTATCTGACCGTAAGCTACGCTGCCGTGCGGGCGGTGCCGCTGGCCGATCTCGCCCGCTCCGAGCAGCCGTTGGCACTGGTCTGGCAATCGGCGGGGCACGGGCCGGGCATCCTCGCCGCGATCGCGGTGGCGGCGGCGCTGAACGGGGTGCTTGCGCAGGTGGTGATGGCGGCGCGCGTGCTGTTCGGTCTTGGCCGCCGCAGTCCCGCGCTGTCCGTTTTTCATCAGGCGCATCCGCGCTTTGGCACGCCGGTGCTGGCGACTCTTCTTTGCGGTATGGGGATGATTGCGCTTGCGCTCGCTGCCCCGGTCGAGCAATTGGCCGGTATCACTTCGAAGGTGCTCCTGGGCGTCTTCCTTCTCGTTAACCTGTCGCTTGTCGCGCTGAAAAGCCGGTCTGACTATGCGCCGTTCAAGGTGCCTATGGCCGTTCCGGTCGTGGGCGCATTGGTCGCCGGAGCGGCCCTGATCGCAGCCCTGGGAGGTTTCTCATGACCGTCTCGCTCGTTCTTGCCTGTGTCTGGGCGCTTGTTGCCACGCTGATCGCGATGGGACCGAGGCGGTTCCACTGGCCGGGCGCGTGGGGGCTGATCGCGGTCGGCGTGCCGCTGGTGGGCTGGGTGACCTATCAGAACGGCCCGATCATGGGGCTGCTGGTGCTGGCGGGCGGCATGTCAGTGCTGCGCTGGCCGGTCATTTTTCTGGTCCGTGCGCTGCGGGGTACGCGTGACCCCGCTGAATGAGATTGCGATCGCTTGCCTCGCCCTGCGTGCGCGGCTACGAGATGCGCCATGACTGATTGTCCTTCGACCTATACCCCGCGCGGCGCGCTGACGCCGAACCGTCCGCTCGACTCGCTGACCTGGCTGCGCGTGGGCGGCCCGGCGGACTGGCTGTTCCAGCCTGCCGACGAGGATGACCTCGCAGAGTTCCTTAAAGGCCTGCCCGAAGAGATCGCGGTCTTCCCGATGGGCGTGGGCTCGAACCTGATCGTGCGCGATGGGGGCTGCGGGCGGTGGTGATCCGGATGGGGCGGGGCTTCAACTCGATCGAATGCGAGGGCGGAACAGTCACCGCGGGCGCTGCGGCGCTGGATGCCCATGTCGCGCGCAAGGCCGCGCAGGCGGGGCTCGACCTGACCTTCCTGCGCACCATTCCTGGCGCGATCGGCGGGGCGGTGCGGATGAATGCGGGCTGCTATGGCTCTTACGTCGCCGATCACCTGATCGAAGCGCGCGCGATCACGCGGGCAGGGGAGCGGGTCAAGCTCACGCCCGAGGATCTGAACTTCGCCTACCGCCAGAGCGATCTGCCCGAAGGCTGGGTGCTGACCAGCGCGACGTTCCGCGCAGAGGCCGGTGACCCCGTGGCACTCGAGGCACATATGGCTGAGCAACTGGCCAAGCGCGATGCGACCCAACCCACGAAGGACCGCACCGCTGGATCGACCTTCCGCAATCCTGCCGGTTTCTCTTCGACGGGGCGGGCCGATGACACGCATGAGCTGAAGGCGTGGAAGATCATCGACGATGCCGGAATGCGCGGCGCGCGCATCGGTGGCGCGCAAATGTCGGAAAAACACAGCAACTTTATGATCAACACTGGCGGGGCGACCGCGGCCGATCTCGAAAATCTCGGGGAAGAGGTGCGCAAAAAGGTTGTGCAATCGAGCGGAATTTCGCTAGAGTGGGAAATCATGCGTGTAGGAGAATTCGAGGCGTAAGACCTCCACCCTGCAACGCAATTACCGGACGGGGGTCAACCCCCGCATGAGGCGAAAGTAGCGGGTATGTCGAGCAGGGCATCCCACCGTGTGGCGGTTCTTCTGGGCGGCCCTTCTGCTGAGCGGGAGGTGTCTCTGTCCTCGGGGCGCGAATGCGCCAAGGCGTTGCGCACGGCGGGTTTCGAAGTGATCGAGATCGACGCGGGAGAGGATCTTCCGCAACGGCTGAGCGATGCCGCGCCTGACTGCGTTTTCAATGCTTTGCATGGTCGCTGGGGCGAGGATGGCTGCGTTCAGGGCATGCTCGAATGGCTCCGTATCTCCTATACCCATTCCGGTGTGCTGGCCTCGGCGCTGGCGATGGACAAGGCGCGCGCCAAGCAGGCCTATGCCGCGGCGAACCTGCCCATCGTGCAATCCGTGATCGCGACCAAGGACGACGTGATGGCGCGCCATGTGCTGCCGGCGCCTTATGTCGTGAAGCCGAATAACGAGGGCTCCTCGGTCGGCGTCTATCTGGTGATGGACGGCGCGAACTCCCCGCCGCAGCTGTCGGCCGAGATGCCCGAAGAGGTGATGGTCGAGACCTACGCCCCGGGCCGTGAGCTGACTGTTTCCGTGATGGGCGATCGCGCGCTCTGCGTGACCGAGATCATCACCGAGGGCTGGTACGACTATGACGCGAAATACCGCCCCGGCGGCTCGCGCCACGTTCTGCCCGCCGAAATCCCCGTCGAGATCACCGAAGCCTGCCTCGATTACGCGGTCCGCGCGCATCAGGTGCTGGGCTGCCGGGGGCTCTCGCGCACCGATTTCCGCTGGGACGAGGGCAGGGGGCTCGCCGGTCTCGTGCTGCTGGAGACCAACACCCAGCCGGGCATGACGCCGACCTCGCTTTCGCCCGAACAGGCCGCGCATTGCGGCATCGACTTCCCCGAGCTCTGCGCGTGGTTGGTGGAGGACGCCTCATGCGGCCGCTGAACGGTGCCCCGCCGCGCGAAGCCCCCGGGCATCGCCAAGGCCCTTCGGGTGGCATGGCCCCCCGCGTTTACCAACGCTCCAAACGTCCCGCCCGCCGCGATCCCGCGCCGTCGCGGCTTGCTTTCAAACTCGAACGGCTGTGGCTCACGCCCGCCGTGCGCGCCTTCACCCGGATCGGCGTGCCGATTGTTCTGATCGTCGCAGGTCTCGGCCTGTGGCTGGGCGATCCGGGCCGCCGCGCCGAGCTGGTCGCGCAGGTGCAGGATGTGAAGGACGCGATCGAGCATCGCCCCGAATTCATGGTCAAGCTGCTCAAGATCGAAGGCGCGAGCCCCGAGGTCGCCCATGCCGTGCGCGCGATGCTGCCGGTGGGGCTGCCCGCGTCGAGCTTCGACATCGACCTCGACGCCTATCGCGACACGATCCGCCGCCTCGATGCGGTGGCGGACGCGCGGCTGGTGATCCGTCCGGGCGGTGTGCTCGAAGCCGACGTGACCGAGCGCGTCCCCGCGATTCTCTGGCGCCAGCCGGGCGGTCTCGAGATGCTCGACGCGTCGGGCCACCGGGTGGCTACGCTGATTTCGCGTGAAGCGCGTCCCGATCTGCCGGTGATTTCCGGCATGGGCGCGGATAAGGCGGTGCCCGAGGCGCTGGAAATCATTGCCGATGCCGGTCCGCTTCTGCCGCGTCTGCGCGGGCTGGAACGGTTGGGCGAGCGCCGCTGGGACCTCGTGCTCGATCATGGCCAGCGCATCATGCTCCCCGAGACAGATCCCGTCGCAGCACTCGACCGTATCCTCGCGCTCAATACCGCCGAGGATCTGCTCGCCCGCGATTTCACCGTGATTGATTTTCGAAACAAGGACCGTCCGACGATCCGGCTCAGCGATAACGCGCTCGCCGAATTCCGCCGGGTGCAGTCTGACATTCTCAAAGCGAGGGCCACGCAATGACCGATCTCTACGAGTTCCAGCGCGCAATGCGCAACATGCGTAAGGCAGCGATGCAACGGGGCGTGATCGCGCTTCTCGATATCGGCAGTTCCAAGATCGCCTGCCTCGTTCTGAAATTCGACAATCCCAACGGGTCCGAGGACGAAGACTCCCTGGCCGGGCATGCCTCGGTGCGGGTGATCGGGGCCGCGACGACGCGTTCGCGCGGGGTGCGCTTCGGCGAGATCGACGCGATGGCAGAGACCGAACGCGCGATCCGCACCGCCGTGCAGGCCGCACAGAAGATGGCCAATACGCGCGTCGATCACGTCATCGCCTGTTTCGCGGGCGCCGAGCCGCGCTCCTATGGGCTGGCGGGCGAGATCGAGGTGCAGGGCGATCAGGTCACCGAGGTCGATGTGAGCCGCGTGCTGGCCTCCTGCGATATCCCGCCGCTCGGGGCAGGGCGCGAGGTGCTTCATGCGCAGCCGGTGAACTTCGCACTCGATCACCGCTCGGGTCTGGCCGATCCGCGGGGCCATGCGGGGCAACGCCTCGCGGTCGACATGCATCTGCTGACCGTCTCCGACACCGCGATCCAGAACCTGATCTATTGCATCCGGCGCTGCGATCTCGAACTCGCGGGTATCGCCAGCTCGGCCTATGTCTCGGGCGTCTCCAGCCTTGTCGAGGACGAGCAGGAGCTGGGCGCGGCCTGCATTGACATGGGCGGCGGCGCGACCGGCGTGTCGATCTTCATGAAGAAACACATGATCTATGCCGACGCGGTGCGGCTGGGCGGCGAGCATGTCACCCGCGACATCGCGGCGGGGCTGCGGGTGCCGATGTCGGTGGCCGAGCGGATCAAGACCTTCCACGGCGGGGTTGTCGCCACCGGCATGGACGATCGCGAGATGATCGAGCTGGGCGGCGACTCCGGCGACTGGGAGAAAGACCGCCGTCAGGTGAGCCGCGCCGAACTGATCGGAATAATGCGCCCGCGCGTCGAGGAAATCCTCGAAGACGTGCGCGCGATCCTCGATGCCGCAGGCTTCGAACATCTGCCCTCTAAGCAGATCGTGCTGACGGGCGGGGCGAGCCAGATCCCCGGTCTCGACGGGCTGGCTGCGCGAATCCTCGGCCAGAATGTGCGGCTCGGGCGGCCGATGCGGGTGCAGGGTCTGCCGCAGGCCGCGACCGGCTCGGGCTTCTCTTCCGTGGTGGGGCTGTCGCTTTTCGCGGCGCATCCGCAAGACGAGTGGTGGGATTTCGAGATGCCCCCCGAAACGCTGGGCGGGCGCTCGCTGCGCCGGGCCATCCGCTGGTTCCGCGATAATTGGTGAAATGTTGCAAAAGTGAAAATTGACTGATCTCAGACGCCTGTCGCGCGAAGTTCAAGTTCGCGTAGCGGCGGCGGTCTGGCCGCATCATCCACACAATATGCTGACGTCTGCGCGAAATACCGCTGGTCACGGAATCTGGAGCTCCAGATTTTGTGGTCCGAAGCGGTTTTTTACGTGACGCTGCGGCGATTCATCGCTAAAATCGGTCTAATTTCCATTGAAATCGGCCTGGGACAGGGTCGGGCAGCAACAACAGGCGGACATACCACATGGCGTTGAATTTGATGATGTCAGAGCACGAGGACCTCAAGCCCCGGATCACCGTATTCGGCGTCGGGGGCGCGGGCGGGAACGCGGTCAACAACATGATCGAGCAGCAGCTTGAGGGCGTGGAATTCGTGGTCGCGAATACCGACGCTCAGGCGCTGCAGCAGTCCAAGTCGCAGGCCCGGGTCCAGATGGGCACCAAGGTCACCGAAGGTCTGGGCGCAGGCGCCCGTCCCACGGTGGGCGCAGCCGCGGCCGAAGAAAGCATCGAGGCGATCGTCGATCACCTCGCTGGCGCGCATATGTGCTTCATCACCGCCGGCATGGGCGGCGGCACCGGCACCGGGGCTGCTCCGATCATCGCGCAGGCCGCGCGTGAGCTGGGTGTTCTGACCGTCGGCGTCGTGACCAAGCCGTTCCAGTTCGAAGGCTCCAAGCGGATGCGTCAGGCCGAGCAGGGCCTCGAAGAGCTCCAGAAGGTCGTCGACACGCTGATCATCATTCCGAACCAGAACCTGTTCCGTCTGGCCAACGAGAAGACCACCTTCACCGAAGCCTTCTCGATGGCGGATGACGTTCTGTATCAGGGCGTGAAGGGCGTGACCGACCTGATGGTCCGTCCTGGCCTGATCAACCTCGACTTCGCCGACGTGCGTGCGGTGATGGACGAGATGGGCAAGGCGATGATGGGCACCGGCGAGGCGACGGGCGAAGATCGCGCGGTTCAGGCCGCCGAGAAGGCCATCGCGAACCCGCTCCTCGACGAGATCTCGCTGGCAGGCGCCAAGGGCGTGCTGATCAACATCACCGGCGGCTACGACCTGACGCTGTTCGAACTCGACGAAGCGGCGAACCGCATTCGCGAAGAGGTCGATGCGGATGCCAACATCATCGTCGGCTCGACGCTGGACCCCGACATGGAAGGCGCGATGCGTGTCTCCGTGGTCGCGACCGGTATAGATGCGCTGGCCACCCCGGCGGAAGTCCCGGTGCCGCGCCGCTCGCTCGCCGAGCCACTGAAGCCCGCGGAAACCGCAGCCGAAGCTACCATCGAGCATGCGCCCGCTCCGGCGCCGCAGCCCGCTCCGGCCCCGCAGCCCGCGCCGCAACAGGCACCGGCCGCTCAGGCAGCCCCGCAGCCCGCGCCGCAGCAGACCGCACAAGAGCGGACCCTGTTCGACGCGCCCGCAGCTCGCGCCACGATGGAGCAGCCGCGCGCTCAGGAAGCCGCTGACGACCTGCCGCCGCCGGCCTATCGTCCGCAGCCTGCGCCCGCGCAGGATCTGCATGTCGAAGACGGCGCGCATGACTATGTCGCACCGCGTCCGCGTCAGCCCGGCACCCCGTCGCCGGAAGCCCTGCGTCGTCTCGAGGCGGCGGTGAACAAGGCTCCGTCGAGCGCGCCCGCGCAGCGTCCGATGGCGGCGACTCGCCCGGCCGCACCGCAGCAGCCGCAACCGCAGCCGCAGGCAGAGCGTCCGCGCTTTGGCATCAACTCGCTGATCAATCGCATGACCGGCCACGGCCATGCCGAGCAGGGCCACGCGCCCCAGCAGCACGCTCCGCAGCAGCCCGCGCCGCAGCCCCAGCAGCAGCGTCCGCAGACCGCTCAGCCGCGCGCCGAGGCCTATGATGACGAGCAATCCGAGGATCAGGATCGCATCGAGATCCCGGCCTTCCTGCGCCGTCAGGCGAATTAATCGGTCACAAAGGCTTCACGAAACGCCGAAAGAGGTCCGCGAGAGCGGGCCTTTTTTCATTCTATCTCAGTGGCTTATGTGCTTCTGCGCGGCCTTCCGCCAGATCACGGCCGCAATGTTTCAGGCCGTTACAAAGAGTGAATTGTTAACCCCGCCTTCTCTGACTAACTGATGCTGCGGCTCTCGGACCCGTGTGTTCGTGGATCGCCAGAGAAAAAAGTTGTGAGGTTATCGTGCAGACGACGCTTGCCAAATCCGTGGCCTTTTCCGGCGTTGGGCTCCATTCGGGCGCCCCGGTCGAGATGCATGTGCATCCGGCGCCTGCAGGCCATGGGATCGTGTTCCGTCGCACCGATGTGTCCGGCGTGAACCCTCGTGTGCCCGCATTGTGGAGCAACGTGCCGAGCGCGACGCTCTGCACGCTGATCGAAAACGAAGACGGCGTTCAGGTCTCCACGATCGAGCACCTGATGGCGGCTCTCGTGGGCTCGGGCATCCACAACGCGCTGATCTCGCTCGACGGGCCGGAAGTGCCGATCCTCGACGGGTCTTCGGCCCAGTTCGTCGCGGCGTTCCGCGCGGCTGGTTTGCGTGAGCTTGCCGCTGAACTGCGCGCGATCCGCATCCTGAAACCGGTCGAAGTGCGCAACGGTCAGGCCGTGGCGCGCATCGAACCTGCCGCGGGTCTCGAGATCGATTTCGCGATCGACTTCACCGACGCCGCGATCGGCCGTCAGAGCAAGCGCCTCAAGATGGCCAATGGCGCTTTCGTGCGCGAACTGATGGACAGCCGCACCTTCTGCCGCCTCGCCGATGTCGATGCGATGCGCGAGAAGGCTCAGCCTCGGCGGTACGTTCGAGAATGCCGTGGTCGTTGATGGCGACAAGGTGCTCAGCCCCGGCGGCCTGCGGCACGCGGATGAACCCGTGCGCCACAAGATGCTCGATGCGCTTGGCGATCTCGCGCTTGCGGGCGCGCCGATCCTCGGTCGCTATCGCGGCAACCGCGCGGGTCATGCGATGACCAACCAGCTTTTGCGGGCGTTGTTCGAGCGCCCCGATGCGTGGTGCTGGGAAACCTGTTCGCCCGCGCAGGCTTACAGCTTGCCCGGCGCTGGTGTATGCTCGGCAGCGGCACTGGCATCGGCCTGAATGCATCGCGGCCCGGTCACGGGTTCGCGGGCATCGGGAAAAGGGCGTCAAAACCCGCAAAGGCATTTTGCGCCCCGGATTTTTCTATGCTAGGACATGCCGAACGGCCTCCGAAACGGGGTAGTGATTGACGGGTCCGGGGCCTTTCTCCGGCAACGAAAGAGGGATGGGGCAGGGCATGGCGCGCGGCAAACTGGCGGCAGCGAAACTCGGGGCTCTTGGTCTTGTAATGGCGCTTTCCGCCTGCGGTACTGACCCGAACAAAGCACCGAACCTCGAAAACTTCACGGCCAAGCAAATCTACGAGCGTGGCGAGTACGAGCTTGAGGTCGGCAATCCGCGCCGCCCCAATACCGCGCTGAAGTATTTCTCCGAGGTCGAGCGGCTTTACCCCTATTCGCAATGGGCCAAGCGCGCGTTGATCATGGAAGCCTATGCCCAGCATAAGGCGAAGAATTACGAAGAAGCCCGCGCCTCGGCGCAGCGATTCCTCGACACCTATCCCGGCGACGAAGACGCGGCCTATGCGCAATATCTTCTGGCGCTCAGCTATTACGATCAGATCGACGAGGTCGGCCGCGATCAGGGCCTGACCTTCCAGGCGCTGCAGGCGCTGCGCGACGTGATCGAGAAATACCCGGATTCGGAATACGCCCAGTCGGCGATCCTGAAATTCGACCTCGCCTTCGACCACCTCGCGGGCAAGGAGATGGAGATCGGGCGTTACTACCTCAAGCGCGGCAACTACACCGCGGCGATCAACCGCTTCCGCGTGGTGGTGGAGCAATTCCAAACGACGAGCCACACGCCCGAGGCGCTGGAACGTCTGGTGGAGGCCTATCTGGCGCTCGGCATCACCGATCAGGCGCAGACCGCAGGCGCGATCCTCGGCCACAACTTCCAGTCCTCGCCCTTCTATCAGGACGCTTACAACCTGCTGCAGAAGCGTGGGTTGAAGCCCGAGGCGAAGGGCAACGGATGGCTGTCCAGCGTGTATCGTCAGGTGGTTCAGGGCAAGTGGCTCTGATCGGGGCCCTCATGGTCTGAAATGCTACATTCGCTGGATATCCGCGACATTCTGATTATCGAGAGGCTGGAGCTGGACTTCGGCCCCGGCCTCAATGTGCTGACCGGCGAGACCGGGGCGGGCAAGTCGATTCTGCTCGACTGTCTGGGCTTCGTGCTGGGCTGGCGCGGCCGGGCCGAACTCGTGCGTCAGGGTGCCGATCAGGGCGAGGTGACGGCGGTGTTCGAGCTGCCCTCCGATCACCCCGCGCGCGAGGTACTGGCCGAAGCGGGCATCCCTGTCTCGGACGAATTGATCCTGCGCCGGGTGAACGCGCGCGACGGGCGCAAGACCGCGTGGATCAACGACCGCCGGGCGTCGGGCGACGTGCTGCGGCAGGTCTCCGCCTCGCTGGTGGAACTGCACGGCCAGTCCGACGATGGAGGTCTGCTCAACGAACGCGGCCACCGGGCGCTGCTCGATGCCTTCGCGAGCCATTCCGATCTGCTGGAGGCCACCCGCACGGCGTGGAAAGCGCGGGCGGCGGCGGCGCGCAAGCTGGAGGCGGCGCGGAGTTCTCTCGCGGCGGTGAAGGAAGAGGAAGAATTCCTGCGCTATGCGGTGAAGGAATTCGACACGCTCGATCCGAAACCCGGCGAGGAAGCCGAGCTCGACAGCCAGCGCCGCCTGATGCAGGGCGCTGCGAAAATCCGCGAAGATGTGTCGCGCGCCTTTGCCGCCCTCGGCCCGGAAGGGGCGGAGGGGATGATGCGCGACGCCGATCGCTGGTTGCAGGGTGCTGCGGACCGGGCCGAGGGGCGTCTCGATGCGCCGCTGGAGGCCTTGGAACGCGCCTTCCTCGAACTGGGTGACGCGGCGCAAGGCGTGGAGACCGCGCTGGATGCGCTCGATTTCGATCCGCATGCTTTGGAGGCCTGCGAGGAACGTCTGTTCGCGATCCGTGGCCTTGCGCGCAAGCATGGTGTGCTCGCCGATGAACTGGCCGATTTCGCCGAAGGCCTGCGCGAGAAGCTTGCCGCCTTGGACGCGGGCGAAGAAGGGATCGGCGCGCTGGAAGCCGAGCTCGCCAAAGCAAGCGCGACCTATGACAAGGCTGCCGCTGCGCTGTCGAAGGCGCGTGCCGAGGCTGCAGGGCAACTCGATGCCGCGATGGCGGGCGAATTGGCGCCGCTGAAGATGGATCGCGCCGTGTTCGAGACGCGTCTGTCGGAGGGCGAGCCCGGTGCCGAGGGCACCGATACCGTGCGCTTCACCGTCGCCACCAACCCCGGCGCGCCGGCAGGGCCGCTCAACAAGATCGCGTCGGGCGGCGAGCTGTCACGCTTCCTCCTCGCGCTGAAAGTCGTGCTCGCGCGCGGCGCCGATACGCTGACCCTGATCTTCGACGAGATCGACCGAGGCGTGGGCGGGGCCACAGCCGATGCCGTGGGCCGTCGTCTCGCGAAGCTCGCCGAGGGCGCTCAGGTCCTCGTCGTCACCCATTCCCCGCAGGTCGCCGCCCGCGGCGCCACCCATTTCCGCGTCGCCAAATCGGTCAACAACGACATGACCACTTCCGAAGTCCGCGCGCTGGCCACAGCCGAGCGCACCGACGAAATCGCCCGCATGATCGCAGGCGCCGAAGTCACCGAAGCCGCGAAGGCGGCGGCACTGGATTTGCTGAAGGGTTAAGGGTAGGGGAACTTGGACGCGGGCCTTACCCCGCCTCCACCACGAATTGCGCGGCGACGATTTCCCAGCCCGCTGGCGTAAGCCCGAGCGTCGCGGCCAGCGTGCAGCCGATGCGGCCCGCATCCGCGCCGTTTTCGGTGATGATCCCGGTCAGGACGAAGCGTTGGAGGACGACCGCGGCCTCGGCGCCGACGGCGCGTGATTTGGCCTTGCCGGTCACCAACCGCGCGCGCGAGAAGGCGCCGGCGAGTTCGCCTGCGAACAACTCCGCGATCCGGGTGCGGCCCGAGGCGATCCCGCCGGTGAGCGAGATGAAATCGGCGTCTTCCGCGAAGAAGCCCGCAAGCGCCTGCGCGTCGCGCGCGCCCCAGGCTTTCGCAAAGGCGCGCGGCAGCGCGTCCGGGGTTTCGAAGCTCATTCGTCCTGCTCCACCAGTTTGCCGGGATTGAGAATGTTCTGCGGGTCGAGCGCGCGCTTGATCTGGCCCATCACGTCCCAGCCCGCGCCATGTTCACCACGCATATAGCCTATCTTGCCCATGCCGATGCCGTGCTCGCCGGTGACGGTGCCCTGCATCTCCAGCGCGCGTTCGGCCATCTTCGCGGCCACTTGCTTGGCGCGCTTGAATTCGTCCTTATCCTCGGGATCGAGCAGCAGGACCGAGTGGAAATTCCCGTCGCCGACATGGCCCACCACGGGGCCGATCAGCCCGGCTTCGAGGATGTCATGCTTGGTCGCGGCCACGGCCTCCGCCAGCCGCGAGATCGGGACGCAGATATCGGTCACCAGCCCCATGCAGCCGGGGCGATGCGCGATCGTGGCCGGGTAAGCGCCGTGGCGCATCTTCCACAGCTTGTTGCGGTCCTCGGTCGTCGTCGCCCATTGGAAATCGGCGCCGCCCATCTCGGCCACGACTTCGCCGAAGCGTTCGGACGCCTCGGCCACACCGCTCTCCGAGCCGTGAAACTCGATCATCAGATGCGGTTTCGCGGGGAAATCGGTGCCGTTGGCCTCGTTGAAGATCTGCGCGGTAAGGTCGTCGACAAATTCGATCCGCGCCATCGGGATGCCCATCTGGATCGTCATCTGCACCGTCTCGACCGCCGCTTCCAGCGTGTCGAAGGCACAGACCGCAGAGGAGATCGCCTCGGGCTGGCCATGCAGGCGCAGCGTCAGCTCGGTGATGATCCCGAGCGTGCCTTCCGAGCCCACCATGAGCGCGGTCAGATCGTAGCCTGCCGAGGATTTCTTCGCGCGGCTGCCGGTGCGGATGATGCGGCCGTCGGCCAGCACCACTTCCAGCGCCGCCACGTTGTCGCGCATCGAGCCATAGCCCACCGTCGTCGTGCCGCTCGCCCGGGTCGCCGCCATACCGCCAAGAGAGGCATTTGCGCCCGGATCGACCGGGAAGAACAGCCCCGTCGCGCGCAGGTCCTCGTTGAGCGCCTCGCGGGTCACGCCGGGCTGGACGCGCACCTGCATGTCCTCGGCCAGAACGTCGACCACGCGGTCCATCTTCATCAGATCGAGGCTGATCCCGCCGCGCACCGGCACGGCATGGCCCTCCAGCGAGGTGCCCGTGCCATAGGGCGTGATCGGAACGTCATGGGCGGCGCAGATTTTCACGATCGCGCTGACTTCCTCGGCGCTGATCGGATAGGCCACCGCATCCGGCGGTGCGAAAGCAAACCATGTCTCGTTGCGGCCGTGCTGGTCGCGCGCGCCTTTCGAGGCGTCGAGCCGGTCGCCCAGCAAAGTTTCGAGTTCCGCCAGCGCCTCTGCCAATGCCATGCCCGCCTCCGTCTTGTGGTGCCCAAGCTTTAGGCTCAGCCGCGCGCGAGTGAAAGGGTTCCTGCGGTTTGTCGGCGGTTTTTGTCTCGGATCAAGGATTTGTCGCGAATCTCTGCCTAGCTAGCAGCGCGCGGGTCCGTCAGACTTGCGCGGCAGGCAAAATGAAGGAGCGCGCCATGATGTTCGAGAGCCGGAAATGGGACGAGATCGAGGTCGGTCAATCGGCGGAGTTGAAGCGGCTGTGCACGGCCGATGATTTCTACGTTTTCGCGGCGGCCTCGGGCAATCACAACCCGGTTCATCTGGAGGCCGAGGACGGCGATGGCGACGGCCAGAAGGAGGCCTATGCGCCGGGCATGTTCGTGGCTTCGCTGATCACCGCCGTGCTGGGCAACCTGCTGCCGGGGCCGGGTACGCTCTACCGCTCGCAAAGCCTGCGCTTCCACGATCTCGCGGCCGCCGGGCAGGAGCTTTGCGCCCGCGTCGAGGTGCTCGAGAAGCTGCCCGGCGATCTCTTGCGGATGAAGACGGAAGTGCGCCGCGTGGGCGATGACGCGCTGATCGTCGAGGGCGAGGCCGAGGTCCACGCCCCGCAGAAGCATCTAAAATTCGATGCGCTCGAAGTGCCGGGCCTGATCTCGCAGCGCCATCGCCATTTCGAGAAACTGCTGGAGAAGGCCGAGCCGCTGCCCGATCTGGTCACCGCGGTCGTCTGTCCCGAAGAGCCGGTGTCGCTCGACGGTGCGCTCCTCGCCGCCGAACATCACCTGATCGAGCCGCTGCTGATCGGCCATCCCGAAAAGATCATGTCCGTCGCGAAGGAGCTGGGCCGCGACGTGACCAAGTTCGAGATCCTGCCCGCAGAGCACCCCCGCGATGCCGCGCGCATGGCGGTGCAGCTGGTCAACGAGGGCCGCGCGGGCGCGGTTATGAAGGGCCATCTGCATACCGATGCGCTGCTGAAGCCGATGCTCGACAAGGCGACGGGGCTGCGGATCGGCAAACGCTTCACCCATGTCTTCGTGATGGATGTGCCCGGTGTCGTGCATCCGCTGATCGTCACCGACGCCGCGATCAATATCGCCCCCGATCTCGAGACCAAGGTGCATATCGTGCAAAACGCGATCGACGTGGCGATCTCGATCGGGATCGAGGTGCCGAAAGTCGGCGTGCTGTCGGCGGTCGAGACCGTGACGCCCGCGATCCCGTCGTCCCTCGATGCGGCGCTTCTGTCGAAGATGGCAGAGCGCGGGCAGATCACCGGGGGCGAGGTCGATGGGCCGCTCGCGATGGACAATGCCGTCGATCTGGCCGCCGCGCGCACCAAGGGCATCCGCTCGGCCGTGGCAGGCCGGGCCGAGGTGCTGGTCGCACCCGGGATCGATTCCGCGAATATGCTGGCCAAGCAGCTCGCCTATATCTCCCACGCGGAAGGGGCGGGGCTGATGCTGGGCGCGAAGGTGCCGGTCATCCTGAACTCGCGCTCCGATAGCGGGATGGCGCGGCTGGCCTCCGCCGCCGTGGCTTCGATCCACTACCACCGCACCCTCGGAGAGCGCGCATGACAACCCGCGCGATCCTGACACTGAATTCCGGCTCGTCCTCGCTGAAACTGGGGCTGTTCTCGGGAAATCTGGAGACGCTCGCACTTGGCCATGTCGACCGGATCGGACGGCGCGAGGCGGCGATGAAACTCAGCGGCCCCGATGGCGCGCCGCTGCCGCTGCCCGCCTCCGCCACGGACGATTTCGCGACCAATGCGGCGGCGCTCCACACCGCGCTTGCGGCGTTTCAGGCGGCCTTTCCGGGGCTGGAGGTGATCGCGGTCGGCCACCGTATCGTTCATGGCGGGATCGACCATGCCGCCCCCGAGCCCCTGTCCGAACCGCTGATGAAGGAGCTGGCCAAGCTCGCCCCCTTCGCGCCGCTGCACCAGCCGCATAACCTTGCGGGCGTGCGTGCGGCGGTCGACACCTTCCCCGGCACGCCGCAGGTCGCCTGCTACGACACCGCCTTTCATCGCGGCCATCCCTTCGTGAGCGACACTTTCGCGCTGCCGCGCCGATATTACGAGAAAGGCGTGCGCCGCTACGGCTTTCACGGGCTGAGCTACGACTTCATCAATGGGGAGCTGACCCGCACCGAGCCCGACTTGCACAAGGGGCGGATGATCGTGGCGCATTTAGGCTCTGGCGCGTCGATGTGCGCGATCGAGAACGGCCAGTCGGTCACCTCGACGATGGGGTTTTCCGCGCTTGAAGGGCTGCCGATGGGCACCCGTCCGGGCGAACTCGACCCCGGCATCCTGCTCTACATGATGGATCAGGAGGGGATGAGCGCGTCCGAGATCTCGACGCTGCTCTACAAGGAATCCGGGCTTCTGGGCATGTCCGGCATCTCCAACGATATGCGCACGCTGGAGGGATCAAGCGATCCCAAAGCGAAAGAAGCGATCGACTATTTCTGCTTCCGCATCAAACGTCAGATCGGCGCGATGGCGGCGGCGATGGGCGGCTTGGACGGGATCGTCTTCACCGGCGGGATCGGAGAGAATTCGGCGCGCGTGCGCGCGCAGGCCTGCGACGGTCTGGGCTTCCTCGGGGTCGAGATCGACCAAGCCGCCAATGCCGAGAATGCGCGTGAGATCGGGGCGGGCGCGGTGCGGGTGCTCGTGATCCCGACCAACGAGGAAATCGTCATCGCGCGGGCGGCGAAGGCCGTGCTCGACCTGTAGGCGACGGCGCATGTGGCCTCTGCGGGACGCTCCGCGGGGGATATTTGGAGCAGTTGGAAGCAGAGCGCAGGCTTCCCGTCCAATTGCCCTAAATATCCCCGCCGGAGGCATCCGACGGCTTACTACGCGCGCCGCTTCAGAGCGGCGCGCAGGCGGTTTGCAGCCAAGCCTTGGCGCGCTCGCCGACCTTCGGCGCGATCCGCTCTAGCACCTCCGCGTGATAGGCGTTGAGCCAGTCGCGCTCCTCGGGGCCGAGCAGATCGACGTCGATCAGGCGGCGGTCGATCGGCACCCAGGTCAGCGTCGAGAAGGACAGTTGGTCGCGATTGTCGCCCTTGGCCTCAGCCTCTTCGGTGAGGATCAGGTTCTCGATCCGGATGCCGAATGTGCCCTCGCGGTAATAGCCCGGCTCGTTCGACAGGATCATTCCCGGTTCGAGCGGCAGGGTCGAGACGCGCGATATCCGCGCGGGGCCTTCGTGCACGCAGAGCGCAGCGCCGACGCCATGGCCGGTGCCGTGATCGTAATCCCAGCCCTCGGCCCAAAGCGGCGCACGGGCGAGCGCATCGAGATGGGCGCCTGCCACGCTGCGCGGGAAGCGCGTGCGCGACAGCGCGATCATGCCTTGCAGCACGCGGGTGAAGGGGCGTTTCGCATCTTCCGGCACGTCGCCCACGGCGACGGTGCGGGTGATGTCGGTCGTGCCGTCGACATATTGGCCGCCCGAATCCACCAGCAGCAACTCACCCGGTTTCACGGGCCGGTTGGTGTCCTCGTTCACGCGGTAATGGACGATTGCACCATTGCCACCCGCGCCGCAGATCGTCTCGAAGGAGATGTCGATCAGCGCGTTGGTGTCGCGGCGGAAGCCCTCGAGCGCGGTGACCACGTCGATCTCGGTCAGCTGGCCTTTCGGAGCCTCCGCATCGAGCCAGCTCAGGAATTCGACCATCGCGGTGGCGTCGCGCAGATGCGCCGCCTCCATGCCTGCGACCTCTGCGGCGTTCTTGCGCGCTTTCGGCAGGATGCAGGGATCGCGCGCCTCATGGATCTTGGTGTCGTGATCGGCCAGCAGCAGCGAGATGGCGACTGGTGCAGAGTCAGGGTCGACCAGCACCGGGCCTTCGATCGCCTCCAGCGCGGCGGTCAGGCTGTCGGGCGGCAGGATCGAGACCTCATCACCCAGATGGGCGCGCAGGTCGGCGTCGAATTTCGCGTCATCCGCAAAAAGCTTCACCGCGCCATCGTCGAAGAGCACCGCGAAGGACTGAACCACCGGGTTGCGGGGGATGTCGGAGCCGCGAATGTTGAGAAGCCAGCAGATCGAATCCGGCAGGGTGAGCACGGCGGCGGCGATATCGTCGTCGCGCAAGCCCTCGGCCAGACGGGCGCGTTTCTCCGCTGCCGTTTCGCCCGCGAATTCCGGCGGGTGAATGCGGGCCGGTTCCGCGGGTGGGGCAGGGCGGTCCTCCCAGACCCGGTCCACGAGGTTCTCGCTCTCGATTAGAGCGATGCCGGTGCCGCCCAGCCCCTCGCGGATTTTCGCGATTTCGGATTTCGTGTGCAGCCACGGATCGAAGCCGATCTGGGCGCCGGCATGGGCGTTTTCCGTCAACCATTCGGCCGGCTTCACCTCGGGCCAGTTCACCGGCGTGAAATGGTCGAGCGAGACCTCGGCGCGCACCTGGACCCGGTAGCGGCCATCGACGAAGACGCCCGCGATCTCGGGCAGGGCGATGCAAAAGCCTGCCGATCCGGTGAAGCCGGTCAGCCAGCCCAGACGCGCATCGCAGGGCGCGACATATTCGCCCTGATGCGCATCGGCGCGGGGAATGATGAAGCCGTCGAGCCCGGCGGCAGACATGGCTTCGCGCAGCGCCGCCAGCCGGGGCGGGCCCAGTTCGGGGCGCGATTGCACCGAGAAATCCTGAAACATTAGATAGCCTTCTTGATCCCGAGGAAGCGGGCGCGGGCCCGCGGATCGCTGTCGAAGAGGGAGGCGAGCTGCTCGGTCATGGCGCCTGCCAGTTGCTCCACATCGGTGATCGTCACCGCGTGCTGGTAATAGCGCGTCACGTCATGGCCGATGCCGATGGCGATCAGCTCCACCGCGCGGCGGCGTTCCACCATCGCGATCACGTCGCGCAAGTGTTTTTCCAGATAGATCGCGGGGTTCACCGACAGCGTCGAGTCGTCCACCGGCGCGCCGTCCGAGATCACCATCAGGATCTTGCGCTGCTCGGTGCGGGCGAGCATCCGGCGATGCGCCCATTCCAGCGCCTCGCCGTCGATGTTTTCCTTCAGCAGCCCTTCCTTCATCATCAGGCCCAGATTGGCCCGCGTCCGGCGCATCGGCGCGTCGGCCCGCTTGTAGATGATGTGGCGCAGGTCGTTGAGGCGACCGGGGCTTTGCGGGCGGCCATCGGCGAGCCATTTCTCGCGCGATTGTCCACCTTTCCAAGCGCGGGTGGTGAAGCCGAGAATCTCGACCTTCACGTCGCAGCGCTCCAGCGTGCGGGCGAGCACGTCGGCGCAAATCGCCGCGATCGAGATCGGGCGGCCCCGCATCGAGCCGGAATTATCCAGTAGCAGCGTCACCACCGTGTCGCGGAATTCGGTATCCTTCTCGACCTTGAAGCTGAGCGGCGTCGTCGGGTTCGCGACGACACGGGCGAGGCGGCCCGCATCGAGCATCCCTTCCTCGCGGTCGAATTCCCAAGACCGGTTCTGCTGCGCCTGCAGACGGCGTTGCAGCTTGTTGGCGAGCCGCGAGACCGCGCCTTTCAGCGGGTCGAGCTGCTGGTCGAGATAGAGGCGCAGACGCTCCAGCTCGGCCGGTTCGGCCAAGTCCTCGGCGGCAATCTCCTCGTCGAATTCGGTCGTGTAGACGGCGTAATTCGGATCGGCCTGCGAATGCGGCGGGGGCGGCGGCGGCTCCAGCGGCGCATCCGCCTGCGGCATGTCCATCTCGTCGCTCATTTCCTGATCGGCGAGGTCGTCGGAGCTGACGGAGGTCTGGGTCTGGTCGTCCTGCGCTTCCTGGCTGGATTCCGGCGTGGCCTCGGCCTCGTCGTCCTCCTGCTCGTCGCGGGCCTGATTTTCGCCCTGTTCCTCGTCGGCGTTTTCTTCCTGTTCGTCCTCGGCCTCGTCGCCCATATCCTCGTCGGGATCGTCGCCCAGCTGATCGGCATAGCCGAGATCGGCGATCACCTTGCGGGTAAGACGTGCGAAGGCAGCCTGATCCGCGAGGACGTGGTTGACGTTCTCCAGATCGTCGCCCGCCGATTGCTCGATGAAGGGGCGCCACAGGTCGAGCACGTTATCTGCGCCGGGCGGCAGTTTCCGGCCCGTCGCCAGTTCGCGCACGAAATAGCCCGCGGCGACCGAGAGCGGTGCCTCTTCGGGGGCGCGGATCTGGGCATAGCCCTTGCGTTCGGCCTCATGGGCGATCTTGGCGTCGATATTCGACAGCGTGCCCGGCATGTCGCGCGCGCCCAAGGCTTCGCAGCGCGCGGTCTCCATCGCCTCGTAGATCGCGCTCGCCAGATCGCCCGAGGGCGCATAGCGGCTGTCGATCGCGGCATCGTGGTGGCGGCGGCGCATCGCCATCGCATCGGCCGTGCCGCGCGCCAGCAGAACCTCGTCGCGCGTCATCCGGCGCGAAACCTGCGGCAGGCGCATCGTGTCGGCGGTCATACCCGAAGGGTCGACCGAATAGCTCACCGTCATATCGGGCGCGTCGGCCATCGTCTTGGTGGCCTCGGCCAGCGCCTTTTTGAAGGGATCCGCGGGGTTGTCGGAAGGCTTGCTCATAGCCTCAGATAAAGCATCGCGCGCGTCCGCCCGCAAGAGCCGATCGCGCGAGACGCGCGCAGCAGATCGGCCCGATTTGAGCGGGGCGGGGGCTGGGAAAGTTCCCGCTGCTGGCGCGCGGCATCCGTTCACCTGTGCACATAGCGGACGGGTTGGATGGGCTCAAACAGGGCTTACGTAGAGTTGAACACGAGACGCACGCCTCCCCCGCTGGCCCGACTTCCCCAATCGAGGGCCCCGTGCGACACACCGGACGACATACCCGAAAGGAGTTCGACATGAGCGAGACTTTGAACATCGGCCTGATCGTCGGCACGACGCGCGAAGGGCGCTTCGCTGACCGCGCACTCGAATGGTTCGAAACCAAGATCGATGCGCGCGACGACATGCGCTACGAGGTTCTGGATCTGCGCGAAGCCGCGCTGCCCTTCTTCGACGAGGTGGCTCCGCCTGCAGCGAAGCCCGTGACCAGCGAGAAGGCGCAGGCTTGGGGCGAAAAGCTCAAGGAATTCGACGGGTTCATCGTGGTGACGGCGGAGTATAACCACTCGATCCCCGCCACGATCAAGAACGCTTTCGATTATGCGTTCGAAGGCTGGCGCCGCAAGCCGCTGGGCACCGTGGGCTATGGCGGCGTGGGCGCTGCCCGCGCGGTCGAGCATCTGCGGCTCGTCGCGATCAATTTCGGCATGGTCCCGGTCGCGGGCGCGGTCAGCATCGGCGGTGCGGATTTCGTGAAAGCTGCGCAAGGCACGCCGATAGCGGAACTGGGTGACCATCTGGACGGTCCGGTGAAGACGCTGCTCGACGACATGGCCTTTTGGGGTCAGGCCGCCAAGTTGGCCAAAAGCGAGACAGAAAATCGTCAGGCCGCGTGATCCAAAAGGTCCGGTCTGCCGTAGTAGTAGAGTAACGAGTTTGCCCGGCCTCAGCGCCGGGCGTTTTTATGCGCGGCTTAGCGCGACCGAAGTTACTGGAAAAGCCCGGTGCAGATCATCGGCATCCAGTCCGCGTGCAGCGTACTGAGCGGGAAGGCGCGGCGATCCTGCGAGCCTTTCGCGGTCTGTCCGCGCCGCGTCATGACGTAATCGCCATTGAGCAGGTTCACGTCGCAAGTGCCGGTATCCTCGGGATCGATCCGGTCGTAATAGCGGTAGCTGTAGCCCGAGACGACGAAGCCGCCATTGCGCCACGCGATGGAATAGGCGCTCTCCCACGGGGTGCGCCCGATCCCGATCTGTTCGGAATGCAGCTTGAACGCGCTGTCGGAGAGCGGCTCGAGCGCGGGCGTCTGCCCGCCCATCTGGCCCGAAAAGACCACCCGTTCGATCGTCATCTCGCGTTTCAGCCCGAAGGTCGGATCGCCGAGATAGATCACCAGATCGGCCGCATCCGCACCGTTCTGCACCAGCATCGCCGCATCCTGCGTGCCGTCGCCGTTCCAATCCCCGGTAAGGGCCGCGAAAATCTCGCCATCCTTGGGCGCCTCTTGGGCTGCCGCCGCGAAGGGCAGCAGCGCCGCGAGGAGCGCGCCCCGGATCGCGAGGCGCGGGATCACGAGGCGATAGCCGCCGCCGATTCCGGCAGTTCCTCGTCGAAGAGGCGCTGGTAGAACTCGGCCACGGTCTGGCGCTCCAGCTCGTCGCACTTGTTCAGGAAGCTCAGACGGAACGCATAGCCGATATTGCCGAAGATGCGCGCGTTCTGTGCCCAGGCGATCACCGTGCGCGGCGACATCACTGTCGAGAGATCACCATTCATGAAGGCGGTCCGGCTGAGATCGGCCACGGTCACCATCTGGCTGATCGTCTTGCGCCCGGCCTCGGTGTTGTATTGCGGGTTCTTCGACAGAACGATCGCGACCTCGGCGTCATGGCTGAGATAGTTCAGCGTCGAGACCAGCGACCAGCGGTCCATCTGACCTTGGTTGATCTGCTGGGTGCCGTGGTAGAGGCCGGTCGTGTCGCCCAGACCCACCGTGTTCGAGGTCGCGAACAGGCGGAAATAGGGGTTCGGCGTGATCACTTCGTTCTGGTCGAGCAGCGTCAGCTTGCCGTCGGCCTCCAGCACGCGCTGGATCACGAACATCACGTCGGCGCGGCCCGCATCGTATTCGTCGAAGACAATCGCGGTCGGGTTGCGCAGCGCCCAGGGCAGGATGCCTTCGTGGAACACGGTGACCTGCTTGCCATCGACCAGCTTGATCGCGTCCTTGCCGATCAGGTCGATCCGGCTCACGTGGCTGTCGAGATTGACGCGCACACAGGGCCAGTTCAGGCGGGCGGCGACTTGCTCGATATGCGTCGATTTGCCGGTGCCGTGATAGCCCTGGATCATCACGCGGCGATTGTAGGCAAAGCCCGCGAGGATCGCCATCGTGGTGTCGGGGTCGAATTTGTAGGTGGAGTCGATCTCCGGCACGCGGTCGGTGCGCTCTGCAAACCCTTTGACCTTCATGTCGGAATCGAGGCCGAACACCTCGCGCAGGTCGATTTCTTCAGTGGGCTTGGCGGTCTGGTCGAGCATCGCGGACGTCCTTTCGTGGTTGGGTCGATTTGTGAACCATCGCGCGCAGGCGTGCAAGGGGGCGATGACGCGTGATGCGCGAGGCTGCAATCGGCCCGTTCCCGCCAGCGTGGCTTGGTTTGAGTTGACCCGGACCCGCCATCCGCTAGAAAGGCCGCAAAGCTTGAGGTGCATCATGCAGCATTACGAATACAAGGTCATCCCGGCGCCCGCGCGCGGCGACAAGGAGCGCGGCCTGAAATCCGGCGCGGACCGCTTCGCCCATGCGCTCTCGGGCGTGATGAATGAGATGGCCACGCGCGGCTGGGAATACCTGCGCGCAGAGACCCTGCCCGCGGAAGAGCGCACCGGCCTGACCGGCAAATCCACGGTCTATCACAACCTGCTCGTCTTCCGCCGTCCCACCAGCGCCGATCCGGCGCGCGCGGTCGGCGCGCATCCCGATCCCGAGGATGCGGCCAATGACGAGGACGCGCCCGAGGCCAAGCGCCGCGCGCTTCTCGCCGATGCGCCGGAAGGCCGCGCGCCGAAACTGCGCGCCAATCGCGACGGGACTTCCAAAGACGAAGACTGACGCGGGGCAGGGGCGTTTCGAAGGCGGCGTTCCGAAAGCGGGGCCGCCCGTCCTGAGCCGCCAGTCCCAAGACCTGCCGCGCGCCCGATGTCGGCGCGCCGGTTGCGTTGCCTTAGGGGCGGCCCGCGCCGACCCTTGATCCGAGCAAATAGCGGCCCCATTTCCGCCCGACCCCCTTTCAACATCCGTCATTTCCAGTAGACTGCGTGACCCGACTCGGAGGCAGGCCTCAAACGCCGCCCCGAAGTGGCATTCGGGCAGCAGGCAAGAGGCAAGCATGAGCAACAGCGATCCTTTCGGCTTCAACATTTCGGCCGCGGCGGACAAGAAACGCCGCTCGCGTGGCAGGCGCGGCATGTCGGGGGCGTTCGAGACCTCGACCCGGATCTGCGACAAAGAAGGCTGCAACGAGCCGGGCAAGTACCGCGCGCCGAAAAGCCCGAAGATCCTCGATGACTACTACTGGTTCTGCAAGGATCACGTCCGCGAGTACAATCTGAACTGGAATTACTTCCAGGGTCAGTCCGAGGAGGAATTCCAAGCCTTCCTCGACAATGCGACCGTCTGGGAGCGCCCCACGAAGCCTTTCAGCAAGGCCAAGGAAGAGGCCGGCTGGGCGCGTCACGGAATCTCGGACCCGCATGAGATCCTCGGCGACAACGCCACGAAGAACCCCGGCCGGACGATGGGCCGCAAGCTGCCGCCGACCGAACGCCGCGCGCTCGATATTCTCGAGGCGAAGGACTCGATGACCAAGGCCGAGGTCCGCAAGTGCTACAAGGCGCTGATCAAGGTGCTGCACCCGGATATGAACGGCGGCGACCGCTCGCAGGAAGAAATGCTGCAAGAGGTCGTCTGGGCCTGGGATCAGCTGAAAGACAGCCGCAACTTCAAGTGACGGCAGGGGGCTCTGCCCCCCGCGCTAACGCGCGTCCCCCGGGATATTTTCGCAAGAGCGAAGACGCCTTTTCACATGTCTTCGCTCTTTTGAAATATCCCGGGGTGAATGCCTCAGGCAGAGGGGCAGCGCCCCTCACACCCCTTCCCATCCTGCGCACCCGCCCCATCTCTAGGGGAGGAGGTGCTTCATGAACCCGTTTCCAAGTCTGCGCGCCGCTCTGGCGCTCGCCCTGACGATCCCCGTTCTCTCGAGCCTCGGCCTCGCGCCGCTCGCCACGCCAGCCGCCGCGCAGAACGTGGGCGAGAAACCCGCGAGCCGCGATCTGCCTTTCGTGCTCAAGCCGATAGCGCAGCTGGAAAACCCCTGGGCCATCGCGCCCTTGCCCGACAGTTCGGTGCTGGTGACCGGCAAGGCGGGCAAGATGTGGCATGTCACGGGCGGCGGGGCGCAGGCGATCAGCGGGCTGCCGAAGGTGCAATATAGCGGCCAGAACGGGCTACTCGACGTTGCGGTGCCGCCCGATTTCCCGGACACGCGCGAGGTTTATATCACCTATGTCGCGCCGGATAACGCGCTGCATCTGGCGCGCGGGGTGCTGGACGGCAGCCAGCTGACGCAGCTGAAGACGATCTGGCAGCAGACGCCCGGCGGGCGTGGCCAGCCCGGCGGGATTGTGGCGTTCGGGCCGGACGGGATGCTCTACCTCACCGTGGGTGACCGGATGCAGCCCGACACCGCGCAGGATCCCAACAACCCGCGCGGCAAAATCCTGCGCCTGACCCGCGACGGGCAGCCCGCGCCCGGCAACCCCCATGAGGGGGCAGGCGGGGTGCGCGCCGAGACCTGGACCGAGGGGCACCGCAACCAATACGGCCTCGCCTTCACGCCCGACGGCAAGCTCTGGGAGCATGAGATGGGGCCGCGCGGCGGCGACGAGCTGAACCTGATCGAGAAGGGCAAGAATTACGGCTGGAACGCGGTCTCGAACGGGCGGCACTATTCCGGTCAGCCGATCCCCGATCACGACACGCGGCCCGACTTCGCTGCGCCGAAGCTTTGGTGGACGCCGGTGATCGCGCCGGCGGGGCTTGCGGTCTATGAGGGGCGCGACTTCCCCGACTGGCAGGGCGATATGTTGATCGGCGGGCTTGCGGGGAACGGGCTCGCGCTGATCGCGGGCGACGGCTCGGATCAGATCGCGCGCTGGGACTTGCAGATGCGTGTGCGCGACGTGGCCGTGGGGCCCAAGGGCGAGGTCTGGATCATCGAGGATGCGGGGGACGGCGCGCTCTATCAGCTGGTGCCGAAGTGATCTTCCCGAGTGCGTAAATGAAAACGGCGGCGCGCGCCTTTCAGCGCAGCACCGCCGGACTTGGCGAAGGCCGGGCGGATCATGCCCGGCCTTTCGCGTTGCGGGCTTACATTCGGCCCTTCCACGGCACGACCTTCTTCTCCACCCAGCGCATCGCCAGATCGAAGCACCATGCGATGCCGCCGATCAGGAAGATGCCCACCAGCACGGTCGAGGTCTGCAGGAACTGGCTGGCCGAGAGGACCATGTAGCCAAGCCCCATCGTCGCCGCGACCATCTCGGCGGCGACCAGCGTCGTCCAGCCGAAGCCCACGCCGATGCGCATCGCTGTCAGGATTTCCGGCAGTGCCGAGGGCAGCACCACTTCGCGCAGCACCTGCGCGCGGCTCGCGCCCAGCGAATAGGCGGCATGGATCTGCTCGATCGCGACCGAGCGGACGCCTGCACGCGCACCGAGCGCCACCGGGGCCAGCACCGACAGGAAGATCAGCAGCACTTTCGAGGTCTCGCCGATGCCGAACCAGATGATCATCAGCGGCAGATAGGCCAGCGGCGGGATCGGGCGGTAGAACTCGAGGAAGGGATCGAACAGCCCGCGCATCACCGGGCTCATCCCCATCGCGAGGCCCAGCGGAATTCCGATGATACAGGCCAGCGCGAAGGCGGCGAAGACGCGGCCTGCGGAGACGAGGATATGCTCCCACAGCGGCACGCCGGTGAAGCCGGTCGAAATCAGTCCGAAGAGCTTTTGCACAACGGCCACGGGCGAGGGCAGGAACAGCGGCGCGATCAGGCCGGAGGCGGTCACGATCTGCCACAGGCCCAGCACCACCAGAACGGCCACGACCGAGATCTTGATCGTGTTGCCTTCGCCCGGCACGCCATAGGTCTGGCCGGGTTTGGTGGGGGCTTGGCGGAAGATGCGTTTGATCATCGGGGCGGGGCGGCTGTCATCTTGGATATCCATGGTCATGCGGCCTTCTCCTCGTCTGCGAAGATGATGCCGAGAATGGTCTCGCGCATCGCGATGAATTCGGGGGATGCCTTCACGTCGCGGGCGCTTTCGCCTGCGAGGAACCGGCGCGAGAAGGGCAGGTCGAAGCGATGCGTGATCCGGCCGGGACGGGGCGACATCACGATCAGCTTTGAGCCCATGAAGAGCGCCTCTTCGACCGAGTGGGTGATCAGGAAGACCGATTTTCCCTGCGCTTCCCAGATTTTCAGGATCAGCTCCTGCGCGCGTTCGCGGGTCAGCGCATCGAGCGCGCCGAGCGGTTCGTCCATCAGCAGGATGCGCGGATCGGCGGTGAGCGCCCGGCCGATGCCCACGCGTTGCTGCATCCCGCCCGAGAGCATGTAGACGGGGCTGTCCTCGAACCCCTCGAGGCCCAGCACGGTCAGGAATTCGCGGGCGACCTTGTAGCGTTCGGCCTTGGCGACGCCCTGCAGCTTCAGCCCGAAGGCGAGGTTGTCGAGTACGTTCATCCACGGCATCAGCGCGTGTTTTTGGAACACCACGGCGCGGTCCTGACCGGGGCCGGTGACGGGGGCGCCGTCGAGTTTGATCTGGCCCGAACTCGGCGCGAGGAAGCCCGCGATCAGGTTCAGGAGGGTCGATTTCCCGCAACCCGAGGCGCCGAGGGCGACCACGAATTCGCCCGGCTCGATGGTCAGTTCGACATTGCGAAGCGCTTCGACCGGCTCGGATTTGTCACGGGCGGGGTAGAGTACGGAGGCGCGGCGGATTTCAAGCATCTGGGCTTCCTTTCCGGGGCGGAGCTGGGGAATGGGAAACGCCCGGCCAGAGGTCCGGCCGGGCGCTGGGGCGAGTCGTTACTCGCCCATCGTGTCTTGCAGCGGCTTGAGCGTGATGAACTGCGAGTAGTCATCCGCCACAGAGTCGATCCGGCCCGCTTCCTTCAGGAATTCGGCGGTCGATTTGATCGCGGGGGCCATCGCGCCACCCAGCCAGTCTGCGCCCACCTGATCGGCGGGCTTGAGGAAGGTGTAGCCCCCGAGGATGCCCGGCACCTGTGCTGCGTCCGCGCCGGTATTCGTGGCGATCTCTTTCACCTCGGCGCTGTCGGCGGTCCAGGCGTCCTTGTTGTCGATATAGGCGGCGTCGGCGGCGGCGGTGACCTTCACGAAGCCCGCGACCGCTTCCGGGTTTTCCTCGGCCCACTGGCTGTTGACGACCCAGCCGTCAAAGGTCGGGTAGCCCCATTTCGCGGTCTCGTCCGCGCCCATAATGCGGGTGCCCGATTTCAGCAACTGCGACTGCACCGGATCCCAGATCCATGCGGCGTCGATAGCGTTCTGCTCCCAGGCGGCGGCGATCTGGTCGGGCGACATCGACAGGATGGTCAGGTCGCTTTCCGAGATGCCTTCATGCTTGAGAGCGCCGGTGAGCGAGAAATGCGCGGTCGAACCGACCGGAACAGCCACGCGCTTGCCCTTGAGGTCGGCCAGCGACGAAATCCCCGAGCCGTCATGCGCGATCAGGCTCTCGGCCTGACCGATCACGTCGCCGATCATGAACAGCTTGATCGGAACGCCCTGGCTGGCCGCGATGGCGAAGGGCGAGGAGCCGAGCGCCGCGAGCTTCACGTCGCCCGAGGCCATCGCGGCGATCACGTCGGTGCCCGAGGCGAATTTGCGCCACTCGACATCGTAGCCCATCGCCTTCGCATATTCCTCGGTGTTGACCTTGGTCATCATCGGGATCGGCGTCCCGAAATTGCCGATGATCAGCGTTTCGGCCGAGGCGGTCGTGGCCATCGGCAGCAGGCCGATCAGCGCGAGCGTCGCGTAACGGGCGGTTTTCTTGAACATGTCTATCCTCGTCTGTTGGTTGAGCGGGCCGTTTGCGGCCTCTTTCGGGGAGGGGCCGGGGCGGTTGCCCGCCCGGGCCAGTATTGATCCGTGTCAGGCGCTGAGCTGGGCCAGCGCGCGGTCGATCGTCTCGGTGATCCGGGTGATCTCGGAGGGGCCGACAATCAGCGCGGGGCTCAGGCACAGCGTGTTGTTGAAGCCTTTGAACGAACGCGAGGTCTTGCCGATGATGACGCCTTCCGCGTCGCAGGCACCGACCACACCTTCGACGAGCGTCTCGTCGAGCGGCTCTTTCGTGGCGCGATCCGCGACCAGTTCCAGCCCGCAGAACAGACCCTTGCCGCGCACGTCGCCCACGACGGCGTGCTTGTCCTTCAGCTCCATCAGGCGGTCCATCAGCAGATCGCCCATCGCGTTGGTATTCGCGAGCAGGTTCTCGTCCTCGATGATGCGCATGTTCTCCAGCGCCGCCGCCGGACCCGCCGTGCAGCCGCCGAAGGTCGAGATGTCGCGGAAATGGCTCATCGGATCGTCGGGATCGGAGCGGAACTTCTCGAACACGTCCTCGGTGGTGATCAGGCACGAAATCGCGGCATAGCCCGAGGCCAGCCCCTTCGCGGTGGTCACGAAATCGGGCTTGATGCCGTAGTGCTGGTAGCCGAACCATTCGCCGGTGCGGCCCATGCCGCAGACGACCTCGTCCATATGGATCAGGATGTCGTATTTGGTGCAGATTTCCTGAACCCGCTCCCAATAGCCCGCGGGCGGGGTGATGACGCCGCCGCCTGCGGTGATCGGCTCGAGGCAGATCGCGCCCACCGTGTCGGGGCCTTCGCGCAGGATGACCTCTTCGATCGCGTTCGCGGCACGCAGACCGTAATCTTCGTCATCCCATTGCGCGCGATATTCGAGGCAATGCGGCACGGCGACGAACCCGTCGGGGAAGGGGCCATACTGGTCGCGGCGCTGTTCCTGACCGCAGGCCGCCATCGCGCCCAGCGAGGTGCCATGGTAGTCGCGCTCGCGGTAGAGGATCTTCCACTTCTTGCCGCCGTGATGCTTATGCGCGATCTGGCGCACCATCTTGAAGGCCTTCTCATTCGCCTCCGAGCCCGAGTTCGCGAAGAAGACGCGGCTCAGACCCGGCGTCTTCTCGACCAGACGGGCGGCGAATTGCGCCGCCGGGATCGTGCCCGCCGAGCCTGCGAAATAGTTCATCTTCAGAAGCTGATCGCGCACGGCATTGGCGATGCTCTCGCGGCCATAGCCGACATTGACCGTCCACACGCCGCCCGACACCGCATCGAGGTAGTCGCGACCATTCTGGTCCCAGACCGTCATGCCCTTGCCTTCGACAAGGATGCGCGGATCGCGGCTGTCCAGCGCGGCGTGCTGGAACAGGTGGTGCCAGACATGGGCGCGGTCGGCTTCGACCGTGGCGCTGATATCGTTGAACTGACCGTCCATCGGGGTTTCCCTTTCCTTTGGGTTCGGCGCCCATCAAGCATTGCGGCAGCGCAGCATGTGAGGGCCAGAGCGCCAATTCCGATGGGGCCAGATTTCGGCATCGATGTATTTCGGGCAGAGGTTTTAAGCCCTGAGCTGGGCAAATGACCGGAAATTGGGCGATTGCCGAAGATCGGGCGGTATCTGGCCCGCTCGACCTTGCTCTTCGATGGGGCCAGAGCGCAGATGCGAGGGCAATTCCAAGGAGCCAGATCATGGACCGCTTGCCCGTCTCCATCGACCGCAACAGCCCCGAGCCGCTGCAAAGCCAGCTGCGTCAGGCGCTGATCGCGGCGATTCACGCGGGCAAGATGGCGCCGGGGCAGAAGGTGCTGTCCTCGCGCGCGCTGGCCGAGAAGCTGGGCATCGCGCGCAACACCGCCACTGCCGTTTATGACGAGCTGGTCGCGCGCGGCTATCTCGAGGCGCAGCCGCGCCGCGGGCTGTTCGTCGCCACCCGCGGACAGGGGAAGGGCCAGAGCGTCGCGGGCGCCTCCGTCGTCGATTGGAACGCGCGCATCGGGGTCACCCCGTCGAAACTCAACCATATCCGCAAGCCGCTGAACTGGCAGGATTACCCCTATCCGTTCATCTTCGGGCAGGTCGATCCGCGGCTGTTCCCGCTCAACGCGTGGCGCAATTCCTCGCGCGATACATTGGGGCGGGCCTCGCTCGACTGGTGGGCGGCGGATCGCGCGGTCGATGACGATCCGATGCTGATCGAGCAAATCCGCACCCGAATCCTGCCCGAGCGCGGCATCTATGCGCGGCCCGAGGAGATTCTGATCACGCTCGGCGCGCAGGAGGGGTTCTACCTGCTCGCCCAGCTTCTGGCGGGGGCGGGCAAGCGCGTGGGCTGCGAGATGCCGGGCTACCCGGATTCGCGCTTCATCTTCGAAATGTCCGGCGCGCAGTCCGTGCCGCTGCCGATCGATGAGAAAGGCGCGCGGATCGCCTCGGGGCAGGGGCTCGATCTGGCGCTGCTGACGCCGGGCGCGCATTGCCCCTCGATGGTGATGATGCCGGGGCCGCGCCGCGACGAAATCCTCGCGCGGGCCTCGCAGGACGATTTCCTGATCATCGAGGACGATTACGAGGGCGAGGTCGCCTTCGCCCGCGAACCGGCGCTGAAATCGCGCGATCGGGACGGGCGGGTGATCTATCTCGGCACGCTGTCGAAGACGCTTGCGCCGGGGGTGCGCCTGGGCTTTCTGGTGGCCCCCGAGCCGCTGGTGAAAGAGGCGCGCTGGCTGCGGCGGCTGGTGCATCGCTCGGTCCCGCTCAACAACCAGCGCACGGCCGCGATCTTTCTGGCCGAGGGGCATTACCTGTCGCTGCTGCGCAAGCTGCGCGCAGCCCATGCCGACCGGTGGTATCGCGTGATGGAGCATCTGCCCGATCTGCTGCCCGGCTTCCGCGCGCCCGATCCGTGTCATGGCGGCTCTTCGGTCTGGCTGGAGCTGCCCGCGGGCGTCGACGGGCGCGAGCTGATCGCAGCGGCGGGGGCGGAAGGTATCCTTCTGGAAAACGGCGATCCCTTCGTGGCCCCGGAACAGGCGGGGCGCTTCATCCGGCTCGGCCTGTCGCTGATCCAGACCGAGGCCATCGTGCCGGGGATGCGCCTCTTGGGCGAGATCGCGGCGCGGCTGGCGCAAGAGGGCGTCTCTGGCCCCAACGAAAATGCCGCTCTGGACCAATCGGGCGCGCAGGCGGCGAGCTAGGGCGAGGGAAAGACCCTGACGGAGCCGATGATGTTCGACGCCACGACCCTCTATGTGATCCTCGCCGTGGCCTATGCGGCGGTGCTGCGCGGCATGGCGGGGTTCGGTTTCGCGATTGCCGCCGTGCCGATCCTGTCGCTGTTCATCCCGCCTCTGGAGGCTGTCGCGATGGCGGTGCTGTTGCAGGTGGTCGTGGGGCTGCACGATCTGGTCAAGCTGCGCGGCGCGGTGCATCGGCCCTCGCTCCTGCGGCTCTGTGCGGGCTCGCTAATCGGGACGCCACTGGGGATCTGGGCGCTCAGTGCGCTCAGCCCCGATGCCGCGCGGATGGCAATTGCGGTGCTGGTGCTGACCGGGCTCGCGATGCTGCTGCGCTACAAGCCCACCGCCCCGCAGCCGCATTCGGGGCTGGCGCTGCTGGCGGGTGTGGCCTCGGGGGCGTTTTCGGGGTTGGCCGCGATGCCCGGGCCGCCCGCTGTGGTCTATTATCTCGGCGCGGGCACGCCGCCTGCGCAGACGCGGGCGTCGCTTTTGCTGTTCTTCTTCGTGGCTTCGGTGATCGCGGTGCCGGGGCTGTGGCTCGCAGGTGCGATTGACGGAGAGGTGCTCTGGCTCACCGCGATTTCCGTGCCGCCGATGGCGCTGGGCACCTGGGCGGGCACGGCGGCTTTCGCGAGGCTCGATCATGCGCAATACCGCAAGATCGCGATCGGGGTGATGGCGATCTCGGCGGTGCTGGCAGGGTGGCGGGGCCTCTCGGTCTATCTGTGATCGGCCCCGCGTAACTTCAGTCGCGGTGGATCTGGAACGGCGCCCAGCTCTGGCTCACCGGCATGATCTCGATCGAGTTGATATTCACATGCGGCGGAAGCGCAGCCACCCAGTAGATGCTCTCGGCGATATCCTCGGGCTGCAGCGGATTGGCCCCGGCATAGAGCTTGTCATAGGCCGCCTTGTCGCCACCGGTGCGCACCAGCGTGAATTCGCTCTCCGAGAGGCCCGGCTCGATCGAGGTCACGCGCACGCCGGTGCCCGACAGGTCCGAGCGCAGCCCGAGCGAGAACTGCTGCACGAAGGCTTTCGTCCCGCCATAGACATTGCCGCCCGGATAGGGCCAGTTCGCCGCGATCGAGGCGAGGTTCACGATCAGCCCGCGGCGCGCGATCAGCCGATCCAGCGTGAGCCGCGTCATCACCGCGAGCCCGGTGATGTTGGTGTCGATCATCGCGCGCCAGTCATCCAGATCGCAATCCTGCGCAGGCGCGGTGCCGCGCGCGAGGCCCGCATTGTTGATCAGTGCGTCGATCTGCGCGAAGCCTTCGGGCAGGCTGTCGAGCGCTGCACGCGTTGCGGTCTCGTCGCGGATGTCGAAGCACAGAGGATGCGCGACCTCCGGTCCGCCGAGCGCGTCGACCAGCGCGTCGAGCCGTCCCTGACGGCGCCCGGTCACGATGACCTTCCAGCCCTCATGGGCGAAACGGCGGGCGATGGCGTCGCCGAACCCTGCGGTGGCTCCGGTGATGAGGGCGGTCTTGGTCATGAAGGGGCCTTCCTGTCTTGCTGCCTGTCGGGCCGCGCATCTCGGCGCGGCGGTCGCGGCCAGTCTGTCTTCGTGGTCTGCCGATGCGACAGGGCCAGTCGGGGATTTCCCATGGGGCCAGTCCTGCGCGCCTACTCGGCGATTGTCGCGGCACGATAGGGGCAGGGGGCCGGAACTGCAATTTCACGGGCGCGTGACTGCGTCCCTGTCCCTCGCGCCCCACCAATCAGCTCTCGGGATGCGCGGCGACCAGAGCGGATCGAAGCGCGTTAAGTCTTTGTGCTATCCTCAAGTTCAGGACGCATCGCGATTGGCGTCTCGCGGATCGGAAATGGAAAGGTAGCAAACTCGCATGGCTCTTTGGGTTCTGGCCATCGTCGCCATCGGGCTTTTCGGCCTTTTTGCGAGGCGGCGTCTCGACCTGCGGGCAGACCGGGTCGAGATGGCGCGCCTGAGGGCGTTTCAACCCACCGATCCGCCGCGCTTCTCCGCCGATATGGTGGCCGACCTCCCCGAGCCCGCGCGCCGGTTTTTCACCTTCGCCATCGCGGAGGGGACACCGCTCTACACCGTCGCCCGGTTGGAGATGCAGGGGCGGTTCGGCATGGGGGACAAATCCGCCCCCGGCTACATGCCGATGCGCGCCACGCAGGTCCTCGCCGCGCCGCATGGCTTCGTCTGGGCGATGTCGGGCGGGGCCAGTGGGATGCGTCTCAGCGGTTCCGACAGCGCGAAATGGACCCGGTTCTGGATCGCGGGGCTCGCTCCCGTGGCCCGGTTCGGCGGCAGCGCGGATCACAAACGCTCCGCCTTCGGGCGCTACGTGGCCGAGGCGGTGTTCTGGGCGCCCGCCGCAGTGCTGCCCGGCCCGAATGTGACGTGGGAGCCGGTCTCCGCGAACATCGCCCGAATGACGATGCGCCATGACGGGTTGGAGCAGGCGGTCGACCTCACCGTCGCCGAGGATGGCCGCCCCGAGCAGGTCCGCTTCCAGCGCTGGAGCAATGCGAACCCGCAAAAGCGCCACCGGCTTCAGCCCTTCGGCGGCTATCTCTCGGAGTTTCGCGACCTCGAGGGCTTTCGGCTGCCGACTCATGTGGAGGCGGGGAACGACTTCGAGAGTGAGGCCTATTTCCCGTTCTACATCGCCGATGTCACCGACATCCGCTTTCTCAAGTGACTGCGCCTACCCGTGCCTCATGGCCGCGCCTCTCCGGGGATCACTTCGGTCACGGCGCCTTCGCGCGTGAACATCATGTCGCGCTTCCACCAGACGACGATCGCGGCGACGCCCACCAGAATCCACGTGTCCCAAGGCTGCGCATCCGGCCAGAACGGGTTGATGAGCTGCCAGTGGAACAGCATCGGCAACAGAAGGCTGCCCCGCGCCGCGTTGAAGATCGGCGTGACCAGAACCGCGAGGGTGATATTGCCGATGAAGAAGGGCAGGAAGCTCCATTGCGCGAAGACCACCCCGGCGAGGTAGAAGGCGGGCAGGTGCCAGACGCCCCAGATCGCGCCGATCAGCACGCCCGCCCAGAACGGGGCGACATGGCGCTGCAACAGCGGTTGCGCGACGCCGCGCCAGCCGAACTCCTCGATCGGGCCGAGAAGCAGCATCATGAACATCAGGCTGACCATCGCGCCTACGCCCTCGGGCGGTTTCGGTGCGAGGAGGGGGCCGCCCTTGATCGTTGAGCCGATCATGTAAACGAGCGGGATCACGAGCAGGATGAAACCCCACCACGGCGCGGGACAGCGCCAGATCAGAAGCCGCGACAGGAACCTGCGCAATCCGCCTAGCCCGGCGGTGGCCACGACCACCGTGAAAGCCGCGATGGCCGGGGCCCAGGTGGCCAGAAAGAAGAGCGGATGCGCGCCGCTGATCTGGCCGAACCGCGCGGCCATGGCGTCAGGCCAGAAGATGTAGCTGCCGATCACGCCCCAGGTGATCGCGAAGGTTAGCGCGAGAAAGGCGAGCAATGCGCGCGCCGTGGATGCCGGGGTCGGGTGTTCGCGAGCAACAGACATTGGGGCGGCCTTGGAGCGTGACGTCAGGAAGCGCGTCACCGTCGCCGTTTTCCGCGCGGATTTCCTTGTTCTGGGTCAACTGGATCAACCCTCGAACGTCCGCGACAGTCTAAGGGGCCATGAAGCGCCGCCGCGCTTCCACCGCGATGTTGTAGCGCTGCTCCAGATCGGCGATCAGCGCCATCGCGACGCGCTTGGCATCCTCGCCCTCGGCCTCCCGGTAGCTCTCTTTGGCGGCCTCCAGCAGCTTCTTGAGCTTGAACTCCTCGGGCAGCGCGCCGGCTTCGGCCATGATGCGCGACGCCACGGCTGTCGCCATATCGGTGAAGGCCTCGCCCGAGCGATCCGGAAGCGGTTTGCCCTCGCCGGAAAGCCCGCTCAACTGCCCCTCCGCGAGGGCCTTCTGGATTTGCCGCTCGACGAGGCGGTTCAAGGATTGGGTCATGCGACGGTCCTGCCTGTTCCGGCGCCGCGAGAAGTGCGGCACTGCCGCGAGCATAGCGCGCTTAGAGCGATGCGAACACTCAGACTTCTGTGCGAAACCTGTGAAAGGACGGTGCGCAGGCTCAGGCCGGTCGCGCGAATTGCGGCAGAACCCAAAGACCGTCCGAGGCCGCCGCGCCCACCTGCAACTCGCATCCATAGGTGCGACTGAGGACCGGCCCGCGCATCACCGCCTCGGGCGGCCCATGCGCCTCGATCCGGCCTTCGCGCATCAGCACCATCTCGTCGGCCAGCTGCGCCGAGAGGTTGAGGTCATGCATCACCGCGACCACGCCGCCGCCCGCATCGGCGAAGCGCCGCAGGATCGCCATCACCTCGAGCTGATGCGCGATATCGAGGCTCGCGACCGGCTCGTCGACCAGAAGCCAGCGCGGCCCGGCATGGCTGACCGGCTGCCAGACCTGCGCCCGCACCCGCGCCAGATGGGCGCGGGCCTGCTGGCCGCCCGACAGCGACTGGATCGGGCGATGGGCCAGATCGCTCAGCCCGACCTCGGCTAAAGCGGCGGACACGATTTCGGGGTGATCCGCCTCGATCCCGGCATGCAGCCCCATCCCCACCACTTCGGCCACGGTGAAGGGAAAGGCGACGCTGTTCGATTGCTCCAGCACGGCGCGCAGCGCGGCCAGCCGCCAGGCGGGCGTCTGCGCGATCTCGTGGCCTTGCAGGGTGATCCGTCCGCGATAGGGCAGCGCCCCGGAGGCCGCTTGCACCAGCGTGGATTTGCCCGAGCCGTTCGGGCCGAGGATCACCGTCACCGCGCCCGGTTGGGCGGTCAGCGAGAGGCCGTGCAACACGTCGCTACGGCCCCGCGCGACATGCAGGTCGGAAATCTCCAGCATGTTCAGACCCCTCCCAATCCCTGACGGCGGATCAGGATCCACAAGAAGACCGGCGCGCCCAGAATGGCGGTGACGATCCCGATGGGCAGTTCCGCGGGCGCGACCACCAGCCGCGCGATCAGATCAGCGAGCACGAGAAGCGCCGCGCCGAGGAGGGCCGCATCCACCAGCAGCGTCTTGTGATCCGGCCCGCCCGCAAACCGCAGCAGATGCGGCACCACGATGCCCACGAAGCCGATCCCGCCCGCCATCGCGACCGCGGCCCCCGCCAACGCCGCGACGCCGATCACCGCGCGATGCTTGAGCCGCTCGATATCGTGACCCATATGCGCCGCCGTCGCCTCGCCGAGTGCCAGCGCGTTCAGCCCGCGCGCAAGCCGCGGGGTCAGGAGCAGCGCAGGCCCGATCAGCAGCCCGCCGACCAGCAGCTTCATGTCGCTCGCGCCTGCCAGCGACCCCATGCCCCAGAATGTCAGGTCGCGCAGCTGCGCGTCATCGGCGAGATAGGTCAGGATGCCGGTCAGCGCCCCCGCCAGCGCGGCCAGCGCGATCCCGGCCAGAAGCAGCGTCGCGATGGAGACCTGACCGCCCCGGCTGGCAACCCGGTAGAGCAGCAGCGTGGCCGTCCACGCCCCGCCGAAGGCCGCGACCGGCACCAGCCATGTGCCGAAAAAGGCGGCGATAGTAGCGGGGAGGAAACCGCTCAGCACGATCATCGCGACGGCGCCGAGGCCCGCGCCCGCGCCGACGCCGATGATGCCCGGATCGGCGAGCGGGTTGCGAAACAACCCCTGCATCACCGCGCCCGCGACCGCGAGCGCCGCCCCGACCATCAGCCCCATGGCCAGCCGCGGCAGCCTGATGTCGAGCAGCACGACGCGGTCGCGGGTCGAGATTTCTTCGCCGGTCAGCCATTGGCCCAGCACCTGCGGCAGCGAGACCCCCGCCGCCCCGGTCCCGAGCGACAGGGCCGCCGCGATCACCAGCAGCGCGATGAGCCCGAGCCGCAGCGGCGGGCACGGGCGGCGCATGGCGTCGGGCAGGGCGAGGGAGGTCATCGCCATCGCCTCAGTCCTCGGCCTCGGGATAAAGCGCCGCATGCAGAGCTTGCGCGGCCTGCGGCGTGCGCGGCCCGAAGCCCAGAAGAAGCATCCCGTCCATCGCGACCAGCGCGCCGCCTCTGGCTGCGCGGGTCTGCCCCAGCGCGGGGTGGGCGAGGATGTCGCGCTTTGTCACCGCCATCTCGCCCTCGCGATCCATCGTCAGGATCACATCCGGATCGGCGGCAAGGATCGCCTCGTCGGTTACGGGCTTGTATCCCGCGAACCCAGTCGCGGCATTCACCCCGCCCGCAAGCTCGATGATTGCCTCTGCCGAGGAGCCGTCGTCCCCTGCCATGACGCGGCCGTTCTGCAGAGACAGCACGAAAAGCACCCGCTTGGGCGTTGCGACAGCGCCCGCCGATTTGCGCACCGCGTCCATCTCGGCGTCGAAACTGGCGGTGAGCCGTTCGGCTGCCTCTTCGCGATCAAGCGCGGTGCCGACCACCGCGATCTTCTCGCGCACGCCTTGCACGCTCGGATCGCCCGGCAGCGCGACGAAATCGACGCCCGCCGCCTTCAGCGTCTCGACCGCCTCGGGCGGACCCGCCGTGGCTTCGGCGAGGATCAGGTCGGGGTCGAGCGCCAGCACACCTTCCGCCGAGAGCGCGCGGACATAGCCCACATCGGGCAGCTCGGTGATGCGCTCGGGATATTGCGAGGTGGTGTCGCGCGCGACGAGCCGGTCCTCCGCGCCAAGGGCCACGACGATCTCGGTCACGGCCCCGCCGAGCGAGATCACGCGGGCGGGCTCGGCCAGTGCGGGGCCGGCGGTGAGAATGGCTGCGATCAGGGCAAAACGCTTCATGCCTGACCCTCCAGACGCGGCAGCGCGCGGATCGTCGCGTTGAACACCTCGACCCCGCCATCCTTGCGCGAGGCGAAGATCTGCATGATCAGCGCGCCGTGCCTGTCGAAGGCCTCGAGGCTGAGCGCGGGGCCGTTCTTCGTCGGCTTGTCGACCAGCCAGACCTCGGCGATGTGGTCGCCGCGCAGATGCAGGTTGAAGCGTGGGTCGAGCACGTTGATCCACGGGCCCATCGGCTTCACCGTCTCGATCGTGCCGCCATGGATCTCGATGCAGCCCGCATTGCCGACGAAGATCATCAGCGGAGTTTGATCGGCGGCGCAACGGGTCAGCAGCGCCTCGACCGCATCGGGGGCCATCTCTGTGGCATAGGGCGTGCCCGCGATGCGATAGGCCCCGAGCCGGTTCATCTTCAGCTTCGAGACCAGCCGCAGGAACTGATGCGTGTCGGTCAGCTTGTCCCATTCCGCGCGCAGGGTCTCGGCCTTCTCGGGCAGCGATTTCGCGGCCTCGATGCGCGCACGCGGCGCAAGGTCGAGCTGATCCGACTGTTCGGGCAGGCGCAGCTCCGCGACGAGCGCGTGGAAGGCCGCCACGTCGCTCTCGGGTTTCAGATGCACCTTGTGGATCGCATCGCCCGCGCGGTCGAACACCTGGATCGAGCGTTTGTCGCCATCCTCCAGCGCGAAGGCATGGGCCCAATGCTGCGCGAAGAGACGCAGGTCGATCTCCTTGCCGAGCACCATCTGAGCATGCGCGCCCGAGTGATACTCTTCGTACGTGCCGCGCCGCTCGATCACGCAGCTCTCGTTGCGGGTCAGCGCCATCACGTCGCCAAGCGCGGTCAGGCGCGGCATGATCGCATCGGGATGGGCTTCGATCGCGGTGGCGGTGGTGCCGATCTGGGCGGCGACCAGTTCGGCCTCCGCGATGCCATGCTGAGTGGCAAAATCGCGCGCGCGCATCTCGGGGCGCTCGGCGCGGAGTGCGCGGATACCTTCGGGGGAAAGCTGTTGGGGCAGGGTGCCGTCTGCGGGCATGGGGAGTCCTCTCGTCGTTTTCGCAAAGGGCGCGAATCTGGCGAGAGGGCGGGGCCTCGAGCTGGGCGCGGATGGGATCAAATATATCTCAGGAATATACTTGACTAGTTTTGTCGGATTCTCTAGCTGGTCACATCATCGAGATCAAGACAGTTTCTGCGCTGCCAGCGTCACGCCAGCCCCATGCAGACCACAAAGGGGACACTCATGGCTACGACGCCTCGCGCCGCGCGGATGCGGCTTTTCACGACAGTTACCAGCCTCGCGCTGATCGCCGCCGCAGGTCCGGCACTCGCGCAGGAGAGCGGGTCCGATGACGGCTACACGATGCTGGGCCGCCTGATCTATGGCTGGGGCACGCCGAAAGTGGCGATCGACACGCCGCAGGCGGTGACGGTGATCGACCAGCAGGACCTCGACGAGGAACAGCCCCGCACGATGGGCGATCTGTTTGCCGACGTGCCGGGCGTGCAGGCGGCGGGCGCCTCGGCGCGGATGCTGGGGCAGGCCTTCAATATCCGCGGCATCGGCAATGCCGAGCAGACCGGCAGCCAGAACCGCATCATCATCACCGTCGACGGCGCGGTGAAATTCTTCGAGCAGTATCGCACCGGCTCCTTCTTCGGCGATCCGGAGCTTTACAAGCGCGTCGAAGTGCTGCGCGGTCCGGCCTCGTCGACCATGTATGGCTCGGGCGCGATCGGCGGCGTGGTGAATTTCACCACCAAGGACGCGACCGATTTCATCCCCGAGGGGCAGACCGGCGCGGTGCGGCTCAAGGGCGCGTATGACAGCAATGGCGACGGCAAGATCGGCACGGCGACCTATGCCCAGAAGCTGGGCGAGGATGCGGATATGCTGTTCAGCTACTCGCAGGGCGCGTCCGACGACATGGAAGACGGCGCGGGCGAGACGATCCCGGCAACGGCTGGCGATCGCTGGTCGGCGCTGCTGAAATCCAACTACTATTTCGGCGAGAACCGCGATCAGCGCCTGACCTTTTCGGCCTCGCGCACCGATAGCGACCTGAAGGATGCGGCCGTCGCGCAGACCGGTGGGTCGCTGGCCTCGGCTTTCGGTACCTCGGATCTGCATGCGATCGACGACACGCTCAGCCTTACCTATGCCAATGAAGGCGTGGGCAACCCGTGGCTCGATCTCGAAGCGCAGCTGAGCTACTCGAAAACCTCGACGGAGCGCGACAATTTCTCGCTCGGGATGATGTGTTCGGCGGGTCGTTTCTCGGTGCTCTGCCCGAATACGGCAAGTTACGAGACCACCGCGCTCAAGCTCGAGAACACCGTCGAGATGTCGCGCGGCGCGTGGGAGAATTACCTCACCTTCGGCACGCAGCTTTCGCATCAGAACCGCTACGCGAATTCCTCGGTGGGCGAACCCGCCTTCCACCCCGGTGGCACCGAAGACAAGCTGGGCCTCTATGTGCAGGGCGAATTCGTCTGGAACGACAAGCTGACGATCACGCCGGGCCTGCGCGTGGACCGGGCGTGGCTCTCGCCCGATGCGGCGGCGGCGGCCCAAGGCGGCACCGATCAGGATGGCACGGCGGTCTCGCCGAAGATCGCGGCGCTTTATCAGTTCAACGACACCTGGGGCGTCTTCGGCTCGCTCGCGCGGACCGAGCGGATGCCGACGCTGGACGAGCTCTATCAGACCGACGGGATCGGGGCGGCGGGCCGCACCGCGAGCCTCAATCTCGACAAGGAGAAAGCCACGACAGTCGAGCTGGGTGTGACCTATCAGACCTCGGGCCTTCTGTCGGAGGGCGACAGCCTTTCCGCGAAAGCCACGCTGTTCCACAACGATCTGACCGATCTGATCGCGGCCAACCCCTCCGGCTCGGTCGGCGTACCCTATTTCCGCAATGTCGACTCGGCGAAAATCTGGGGCGGCGAGATCGAGGCGTCTTACGAGGCCGATCGCTGGTTCGGGCAGCTCGCCTATTCCAAGGTGAAATCCAAGGACGAGGCGACGGGCCAGACCCTCACCGACACGCCGGCCGAGAATATCGCGCTGACGTTGGGGGCGAAATTCCCCGATCAGGGCGTGCGCGCGGGCTGGCGCGTGCAGGGCTTCAGCGGGATAGAGACGGCGTCCGCCTCGACCTCCGCGCCGGGCTACGCCACGCATGACCTCTTCGTCAGCTGGCAACCCGAACGGCTCGCCGGGATCGAGGTGAACCTGACGGTCGAGAACGTCTTCGACCGCGAGTATCGCAACAACCTCTCGCTCGACAATGCACCGGGCCGGAACGTGAAACTCGCTGTCGCCAAGGCCTTCACATGGTGAGGGCGGCGCTTCTGACACTGCTTTGCGCGTGCCTCCCTCATGGCATCTCCGCGCAGGGCGCGCACCGGCTCAGCTTGACGCTGGCCGGGGCAACCGAGGCCGAGGACGCTTGCCGGTTGAGTTTTCTGGCCGAGAACGGGCTGGGGAGCGATCTCGGCGCGCTGGTGGTGGAGGCGGTGATCTTCACCCGCGCGGGCGGGGTGGAGCGGCTGTTGCTCCTCGATTTCCGCGACCTGCCCGCAGGCAAGCCCCGCGTGCGGCAATTCGATCTGGCCGGGCTGCGCTGCGAGGCGCTTGGCCAGATTCTGATCAATGGCGTCGAGACCTGCGAGGGCGGGGACGAAGCGGCCTGCGCGAGCGCTCTGGAAACCGGCTCGCGCGTCGACGGAACGGAGGTGACGGGATGATCTCTCTTGCGGCAATCCAACAGGGTTTGAACGATTTCGTCGCACTGGGCGGCTGGGTCGTGGCGCTGCTGCTGTGTGTTTCGGTGATCGCCGGGGCGGCGGTGCTGTGGAAGCTCTGGCACCTGATGAGCCTGCGGATCGGTGCTCACGCGCCGTTGGAGACCGCGCTCGACCTGTGGCAGGCGGGCCAGCGCGGGGCGGCGCGCCAGAGCCTTGCGCAAGCCCGTGGTCCGCTGGCCGAGCTGACCCGCCGCGCGATGGCGGCCCCCGAGCCGCAGGCGCTGCGGCCCCGCCTGCAGACGGAGACCGAAATCCAAGCCGCCCGCAGCGAGGCCGGGATGCGGCTGCTGGACGCCATCGCGCAGACCGCGCCGCTGCTGGGCCTGTTCGGCACGGTTCTGGGCATGATCGAAGCCTTCCAGACGCTGCAGAGCGCAGGCGCTTCGGTCGATCCGGCGCAGCTTGCGGGCGGTATCTGGGTGGCGCTTCTGACCACCGCGCTCGGCCTCGGGATCGCGATGCCGGTCTCGCTGTTTCTGTCCTTCGTCGAGAGCCGCATCGCCCGTGAAAGCCAGAGTGCCGCGCTGATGATCGAGGCGCTCTGCGGCCCGGCGCTGCCCGAGGGCGCACCTGCCCGGGCCGAACTCAATCGCGCTGTGCAAACCGCCGGAGAGTGACATGCGCAAGCCGCTTCGCCGCCGCAGCCTGTCGATGACCTCGCTGATCGACGTGATCTTCCTGCTGCTGATGTTCTTCATGCTGGCCTCGAGCTTTTCGCGCATGACCGAACTGCCGATCGCGGCGCGCGGGGCAGGGAGCGCGGCTGCGCCCGAGAGCAAGCTGGCTTTCCTCAAGCTCGGACCCGAGCGGATCAGCCTGAACGGCAAGGTGCTGGACTTGGACGCGCTGGAGGCGGCCCTGCGAGACGGTTTCGCGCAGACCCCGCCGCGGCTGCTGGTCAGCCTCGATCCTGACACGTCGAGCCAGCGGCTGGCCGATCTGCTGGTGAGGCTGCGCGCGGTGCCGGGGCTGCAAGCGGAGGTGCTGGGATGAGCACCCGTTTCACCCGCCGCCGGAGCGAGCCGATCCTGACCCTGATCAACGTGGTCTTCCTGCTGCTGGCCTTCTTTCTCGTGGCCGGCACGCTCGCCGCGCGCCCGCCCGCCGACCTGCAACTGCTCGCATTGCCGGAAGGCGCTCGCGCGCCCGAGCCGGGCCGGGTGGCGCTGAGCGCGCAGGGCGACATTCTCTGGCCCGAGGGCGTCGCGGATGCGTCCGCCTTCATCGCGCAGCTTCCGCCCGAGGCAGGCGGCGTGGCCCGTATCCTGCCCGATCGCGCGGCGCCCGCGCCCGCGCTCGTGGCGCTGGCCCGCGATCTCAGCGCGGCCGGGGCGCAGGGCATCCGCCTCGTGGCCGAACGGGGAGAGGCGCCATGACCCGGGGCGCGCTCATCGCCTGCGCGGCGCTTGCGGTCTCGGCCGGGCTGCACGCGCTGGGACTGGCGCAGACGCCTGTCGCCGCACCGGACCTGCCGCCCGCAGGCGGGCAGGTCGCGCAGGAGGCCCCGCTTCTGGGCAATGATTTCGCCGATCTCGCGGCAGGACGCGCGACGCCGGTTGTGCCGGAGCGCGCCGAACCGATTGCCCGCAAGGTCACGCGCCCGGTGCAGCCGGAGACGCCCACCACACCAGATGCGGCAAGCCCGTCCGCGCCCACAGCGCCGGACCGTCTCGCCGCCGTCACCCCCACGCCCGAGACTCTGCGCGCCGAGAGCGCGCTCGCCCCGCAGCAAAGCCAGCGCCCCGAGGCGCGCCCCGAACGCCCCGCGCCGCAGCAGGTCGCCAAGCCCAGCAAACAGGCCCACAGCGAAGCGAGGCCCACACCCCCAAGCAACGCGGGAAATGCCGCCCGCGATGCCCGGCGCGGCACCTCGCAAGGCGTGGCCAAGGCGCGCAACACCGCCGATAAAGGCCAGCCCGCCAAGGCCCCCAGTGCCGCCCGCTCCGGTCAATCGCCCCGGCAATACGCGGCCTCGGTGATCCGCAAGATCCAGTCCACGCCGAAGCGACGCGGGCAGGGCCGGGGGCGCGCGGTGGTGGGCTTCGTGATCTCCGCAAGCGGGCGGTTGAGCACGGTGCGCATCCTGCGCGGCTCCGGCTCCTCGGGCCTCGATGCGGCGGCGCTCGACCACGTCCGCCGGGCCGCGCCGTTCCCGCCCCCGCCGAAGCCGGGAATGAAGTTCTCCTTCGAATTCATCGCCCGCGGCTAAGGCTCCGACCCTCAAACGACCCGGAGGGCAACTCGCTCAGGAAAAACCGGATTCATCCGGTAAAACAGAGCTTTGCGCGGCGCTCTTGCCAGCGCTTGAATTCCGTATCGCGTGGTCGCATTCTCGACGGCGAAGGGTGGAAAGCCATGTCGGAGACACTGTCGGCACTGGGCGGAATCGGGTTGTTCCTGCTCGGCATGAAGATAATGACCGAGGCGCTGCGCGAAGCGGCAGGCGCGAACCTGCGCCGCCTGCTGGCACGGTTCACCACCACGCCGCTTAAAGGCGTCGCGAGCGGCTTGGTCACGACGGCAGTGATCCAGTCTTCCTCAGCGACCACGGTGATGACGGTCGGCTTCGTCGGCGCGGGGCTGCTGAGCTTCACGCAGGCGCTCGGCGTGATCTACGGCGCCAATATCGGCACCACCGTCACCGGCTGGATCGTGTCGCTGGTCGGCTTCAAGCTGAAGCTCGGCGCGGTGGCGATGGGCCTGTTGTTCTTCGCGAGCCTGACGCTGTTTCTCTCGCATGGTCGCGCGGCGCGCATCGGGCGCGTGCTTGCGGGCTTCTGCCTGCTCTTCATCGGGCTCGACATGATGCAACAGGGCATGTCGGGGGCCGCGGACTGGATCACGGTGGAGCGCATCCCCGGTACCGGAGTGGGCGGCTTGCTCGCGATGGCGGCGCTGGGGCTGGCGGTCACGGTGGTGATGCAATCCTCCTCGGCGGCCATCGCGGTGGTTCTGGTGCTGGTCAGCAACGGCGCGCTGCCGCTGATTCAGGCGGCGGCGGCGGTGATCGGGATGAACCTCGGCACGACCTTCACCGCGCTGATCGCGGCCTTCGGGGGATCGCGGGCGATGCAGCAGACGGCGATTGCGAACCTGCTGTTCAATTGCGGGACGATGGTGATCGCCTTTCCACTGCTGCAGCTGATCGCGGGCCCGCTGGAGGCGCTGGCCGCGCGCACCGGAGTGGATACCGCGCTGGTGCTGTTTCACACCGGCTTCAACCTGCTGGGGACGCTGGTCTTTCTGCCCGTCACACGCCAATTCGCCACGCTCGTCGCCAAACTGCGCCCCGATCTGGGCGGGCGCGCGCCGCCGGAACTGGACCGCCACCTGCTGAGCGACGAGGGCGCGGCGATGCAATCGGCCCATGCGATGGTGATCTGGGCCGCGCGCGAGGTCTTCTCGGCCTATTCGCTGGCCATCGGCCCTGCGCGCGACCTGCGGCGGATGTCGGCACTGGGCCCGCGGGTCGGGATCGCGCTCGATGAGCTGAAGGATTACATGGCGCAGGTTTCGGTCCCGCGCGACAAGCCCACCGAGGCCGCCGCCTTCGCAGCCCTGATGCATCAGGCTGACCATCTGGTGCGTCTGGTGGAGCAGGCCGAACATCGCGGCTATATCGCGATCCTGCTGCGCGGCAAGATCACGCCGCGGCCCGCGCAATGGTTCGCCGCCTGCCTTTCGCCCGAACGTCCGCTCGATCTGCCGCAGATCGGGGCGCGCATGGCGCTGATGGCCGCGCCGGTTGCCCATCGCTTCGCACGGCACCGGCGCGGGCTTCTGCTTGGTGAGCATGTCGGGCTTTATTCGATGCAGGAGACGTTTCAGGCGACCGATGCGATGCGCTGGTTCACGCGGATCATGCACAACGTCCAACGCGTCGGGGAATATGAGCGCGAGGTGCGCAGCAATCTGGGGCACGGCGCGGTTTCCGCCCCCGAGGCAGAGCAGTCGCCTGCTGCCGAGCTCGCCTGATGATATCCCGAAGCGGGCCGACTTGCTTCGCTCATGCGGCATGGCGCGCGCATCCCACAGTGCCCCGTCACTTACCCACGGAGGGTCCGTCTAGGGGCTTTGGGGCATCCCGAAGTGGATGACGTATCGACCTGCCATCCAAAAATTAGATCCACAACGTTCGTCGAGAATAGCCATATGCAGATCGAGCACGTGGTCCCGCGCTTTCTCCGCCGCAGTCAGCCAGATCGAATAGGTAGAAACCCAACAATCGACGTGACGAAGCGCACGCTCGCGCTCCACGAGGGGAGAGGAGCACCTTCAGAAATTCCGGGAAGAGCATCAGGATCGCCGTCTCGATGCCACATGTCGGGCGATTGCTTCAACCTGTACCGCCCGGCGTGAACGCTGCCCGGGCGCCAGTCTCGGCCGGTTGAATGACCCGGGGCTGCTCAGCCAAGCGTTACTCCCGAGCGCGAGATGGCAGCCAGCGGGAAGCAGTCTCAGCCCGCGGATCGGACGGCGTCGAGAATTCGGTTCTCCGCGTCTCTCAGGCCGCGCTGGGGCGATTTTCCGTTGAAGACGATGTCGTGGATTTCTTCCCCGAGCGTGCGTTCGATCAGGTTGAATTCCGGCACCGGCGGGCGCGCCCAGGTCACCAGCTCGTTCTTGCGCGCCATGCGGTCGACCATGCTGACGATGGGGGAGGAGGCCAGCGCCTCCGGGTCGGCGCAGACCGAGAAGCGCGGCGCCACGGGGAAGCCGTTCTTCACGTGCTCTTTCATGGCTTCGGGCGAGACCATCCAAGCAATCGCGTCGATGATCTGCTTTTGCCGCGCGGGTTCGACATAGGCGGGGATCGTCAGAAGGAAGCCGCCGATCGGGGCAGACACGCGACGCATCCGGCGCGACGGTGGCGGCAAGTAGGCCACACGCCGGGCAACGCGGGAGCTCAGTTCATGCTCGAAGCGCGCCGCGCGCATCGTCCAGCAATAGGCAAGTGCGGTCTGACCCGACATGAAGTAGTGGATCCGCCGTTCCCAATCCATCGTCGCGATGTCGGGGGGAGAAACCTCGACGAGCTGCTTCATGTATTCGATCACTTCGAGCGCATCCTCGGTATCGATCTGAAGCTTCAGCTTCTCGAACGTGTCGAAGCTCCAGCTCTCCTGATTGCGCAGCGGCATATCGATGACCGTAGTCCGGCAGGCTGCGAGGAAGAACATGAAGGAGTTCGCAATGGGCATGCCGCGCTGCCCGTTCCACGCGATGCCGTAGAAGTCGTCCTGCGGGTTATGGAATTCCCGCGCGGCGGCGATGGTCTCGTCGAAGGTCTTCGGATAGGCGAGGCCGCGGCTCTCGAACAGATCCTTGCGGGCCGCGAGAATTTCGATCGTGCAATAGAGCGGGATGCCGTATTGCGTCCCTTTCCAGTTGCCAGTCCCCCAGACCGAGGGATGGAAATCCAGCGCGTTGATGGCGGCATCCGAGATGAGATCGTCCAGCGGGGCGAGCTCCCCACGCTCCGCGAATTCCCCGAGCCACGGCATGTTCATCGCGACGACGTCATAGCGCGGCGACTTCTCGGACAGGGTGCGCCGCGTATTGGTATAGAGGTCGGGCAGGCGCTGAAGATCGAAGCTGCTGCGCTTGCCGAAATCGTTGCGGAAATCGGACCACATGTTGCGCATGGCGATGAAGTAGTTGTCGTCGTTCAGCAGGAACTTGATATCGCCAAGGTTGATCGAGGAGATGTCCTCCCCGCGCACGGGGGAGATGATCTGCGAGGCGAAATAGCTGCCGCCGAAATAGTATTCGCTGGTCTCCATCCCGCGCCGCAAACCGAAGGTCTTCGCCAGATGCCCCTTCACGTAAGTGGCGTAGTCCATGAAGGTATTGAGCAGGGTGTCGGAGGGTTCGAGGAAATGCGTCTTCAGCCCGTTGCCGCGCGGCACCTGCCGGATCAGACCGTCCTCGATCATCTTCAGGATCATGCGGTTGCCGGTGCTGTAGGGCACATCGGCGAGGCTGATCAGGCCCGACTTGTCGATCGGGCTCACACGCAGATGCGCGTCGACCAGTTCGAGCGTGATGTTGAAATACACGTCCGGTTTGCCACCGGGCATGTTTGCGTCGAAGGGCGCACGAAGCTGCCGGAGGAAATCGACGATCCGGGACAACTCGTGACTTGTGAGTTCAGCATCCTGAGGTTGCATAGCCTCCGAATGCTGCTCCGCCAATTTCATCTTGTCGACAACTTTTCCTGCCATTTCACCAATGCGAAGAAATCTTCGTCCTGCATGCCCGCGTTCGAGGCGCTTCTATAAAGCTCGAGGATCAGGCCAGTTGTCATCAGCGGCACGCTGTTGCGTCGGGCGGCTTCGCTGATGAGTGTGAAATCCTTGATCATCTGAGACACTGTGAAGGCGGGCGTGAAGTCATCTTCGACGACCGGCTTCTGCTTATATTTGAACAGGGGCGAGGCCACTGCGCTTTCGCAAATTACATCCATCATATCGGCTCGGGTCAGGCCGCCGCTGGCACCGATCGCCAAGGCTTCGGAGAGCACCGCGGACGAGGCGCCGACCAGAGTGTTCAAAACGAGCTTCATGTAGCGCGCTTCTTCTCCGTTTCCGAGGAAAAATTGCCGGGCCGAGAGTTTGCGGATGTAGGGGAGCGCTTCGTCCCAGCCCGCGCGGTCGCCCGAGGCGAGCACGGTGAGCGCGGCATTCGCGGCCATGTCGGTGCTGCCGGAAAGCGGCGCTCTGACATAGTTGATTTTCTTGGCTGCGAGAACCTTCGCAACGCTTTCGGAGCATTCGGGGGAGACCGTGCTCATCTCGACCAGCGTCGCGCCCGCGGGCAAGGTGGTTGCGAGGCCTGCGTCATCTCCATTGCCGACGACATCCAGCAAAGCCTGATCGTTCGGCAGCGTCGAGAAGACGATACCTGCTCCCGCGAAATCCGAGATCGACGCGGCCTCGGATGCGCCCAATGCGGTCAGCCGATCGCGGCTGTCCTTCGCCGGATCGGAGACAAGAAGTTTCGCGCCACTCGCTACGAGGTTGCGCGCCATGGGGCCGCCCATTTTGCCCACGCCGATCCAGCCAAGCGTCTGCTGCGTATCGATCTGATCAGTGTCTGCCACCTGGGTCTGGCTCATGCTTATATCTCCCACTTATGTGTTGGGCCGACATTACGTCGCCAAAACGGTGGTGATGGATGTAATTTATCCGAAGCGGAAATTTTTCTGCAGTGATGGCCGGATTGGTTTGTTACGAATCGTCGCAGCCAAATGGCGATCTCGATGTCGGGGTGATCCCGGCAGACCCAGAGGATCGCGAGACTTGGAAAGGGAGGAAAAGCTTTGAAAGCTGTTCGTTTTCACGGAGCGAAGGACATCCGCGTCGAGGATGTCGAAGAACCGTCGAGCAAACTGGCGCCGGATGACGTTCTGGTCGCGCCGATCGTGACCGGCATCTGCGGCACAGATCTTCACGAATATATCGCGGGGCCGATCGTTACCCCGTCCGAACCGCATATCTATACCGGCGCGTCCAACCCGCAGATTCTTGGCCATGAATTCTCCGCCAAGGTTCTCGCAGTGGGCGACGAGGTCAGCAATGTCACGGTGGGCGAGCGCATTTCGGTCCAGCCGCTCGTGGCGCCACGCAATGACTACTATGGCAAGCGCGGCCTCTATCACCTCTCGCCGCAACTGGGCTGCATCGGCCTGAGCTGGGCCTGGGGCGGCATGGGCGAGAAAGCCGTCATCAAGGATTACAACGCTCAATCCGTGCCCGAGGGGCTGACGGATGATCAGGCCGCGATGATCGAGCCGGCTGCGGTGGCGCTTTACGGCGTGGATCGCGGCGGCGTCGAGGCGGGCTCGACCGTTCTCGTCTCGGGTGCCGGTCCGATCGGCGCGCTGACGGTGTTGTCGGCCCGTGCGGCGGGTGCGAGCACGATCATCGTGTCGGAACCGAACCCGAACCGTCGCCGGATCATCTCGGAAATTGCGCCCTATGCGCATGTCGTCGACCCGCGCAGCGGCGAGCTGCCGACCGTCGTCGGCGATCTGACCGAAGAGGGTGTCGGCGTCGACGTCGCGCTCGAATGTGTCGGGCTCGAAGCCTCGCTCAACGCCTGCGCCGAAGCGGTGCGCCGCCAGGGCAAGGTCGTGCAGGTGGGCCTGCACATGAAACCCGCCAGCATCGACGCGATGCTCTGGGCGCTCAAGGACATCTCGGTCGAAGCGACCTGGTGCTACCCGACGCAAATCTGGCCCCGGATCGGCCGCATGGTCGCCTCGGGCAATTTCCCGATCGAGAAAGTCATCACCTCGCGGATCGCGGCGGAAGATGTCGTCGACAAGGGCTTCGAGGCGCTTCTCGATCCTGCCGGGGAACATCTGAAAATTCTCGTCACGACCTGACGAAACGGAACTGCAAGAAAGGGGCGAAGACCCATGGCTGAACAGAATATTGCGTTGATTGTCGGGGCGACCGGCCTCTCGGGTAGCTACACCGCGCGCGAATTGAAATCTCACGGCTGGACGGTCGTGACGGTGTCGCGCAGCGATGTCGATCTCGAGTGGTCCGACCGGCACATTGCCGCAGACCTGACCGATGCGGAAGCCAGCAAGGCCGCGCTGGCTGCGGCCAAGGACGTGACGCATGTGTTCTATTGCACCTGGTCGCGTCAGGCCAACGAGGAAGAGAATGTCCGCGTGAACGGGATGATGGTGCGCAACCTCTTCGAGGGGATCGCAGGCGCGCCGATCAAGCACGGCGCGCTGGTGACGGGCCTCAAGCATTACCTCGGTTCGTTCGACGATTACGCCAAGGTCACGCCCTACACGCCCTTCCTCGAATCGAGCCCGCGTCTGCCGGGGCCGAACTTCTACTACGCGCAGGAAGATGTGCTGCTGGAGATGGCCGAGAAATACGGCTTCACCTGGTCGGTCCACCGCCCGCATACGATGATCGGCTTTACCGTCGGCAACTACATGAACATGGCAGTGACGCTCGCGGTCTATGCCTCGATCTGCAAGCACACCGGCAAGCCGTTCCTCTATCCCGGTTCGCCCGAGCAATATAACGCGGTCACCGACGTGACCGACGCGCGCATCCTCGCCAAACAGTTCTACTGGGCCGCGACGACGCCGGAAGCTGCGAACACGCCCTTCAATACCGCAAATGGCGATGTCTTCCGCTGGACTTGGCTCTGGGCGCGGATCGCCGAGTATTTCGGCCTCGAGGTCGCGGAATACCCCGGTCACACGACGCCGCTCGAAGAGCAGATGGCGGATGCGCCCGCAATCTGGTCGGAGATGGTGGCTCAATATGGGCTGCAGGACATCCCTGTGACCAAGCTGGCTTCGTGGTGGCACAGCGACGCCGATCTCGGCCGCGAGCTGGAATGCTTCACCGACATGACCAACAGCCGGAAGCTGGGTTTCGACGCCTATCAGAGCACGCCCGACAGCTTCTTCGACGTGTTCGAAGAGCTGCGCGCGCGCAAGATCATTCCGGCCGGAAACTGAGGAGACCACAATGCATTACGTGATCCATTGCCTCGACCATGACGGTGCCGTCGACAAGCGGCTGGCCAATTACGAGGACCACAAGGCCTATCTGGCTCAGGCGCCGGTGAAGACGGTGATCTCGGGCCCGCTTCTGGCGGATGACGAAGAGACCATGATCGGCAGCTGCTTCGTGCTGGAGGCCGACAGCCTCGCAGAGGTCGAAGACTTCAACCGCAACGACCCCTTCGCGAAGGTCGGTCTGTGGAAGTCCGTCTCGATCCGTCCGTTCTCCAAGCGCGTGGACAACCGCTGATGTCGGGGCCGGTCAAAATCGCCCTCGTGGGCATGGGATGGTGGGGGCAGAAGATGCTCGCCGTTCTGTCGAGCGCCCCCGACGACATCACGGTCGTCCGCGCGGTGGAGCCGAATATGGATGCGGTGCGCGATCTCTGCGCCGAGAAGAGCGTGACGCTCAGCGCGGATTACGCCGATGCGCTGAACGATCCCGAGGTCGAGGCCGTCGTGCTGGCGACGCCGCACTCGCTGCACACGGATCAGATCGCCAAGGCCGTCGCGGCAGGCAAGCATGTCTTCTGCGAAAAGCCGCTCGCGCTCACCGCTGAAGAAGCCGCCCGTTCGGTCGCGCTTTGCGCCGAGGCTGGGTTGGTTCTCGGCATGGGCCATGAGCGCCGCTGGGAGCCGCCGATCGCCGAGATGCTGGCGAAGGCCGATGCGGGTGAGTTAGGCCGTATCCAGCAAATCGAGGCCAATTTCAGCCACGACAAATTCGTCGGCATGGACCCGAGCAACTGGCGCGTTCAGGCGAGCGAAGCACCCGCAGGCGGCATGACCGCGACGGGCATCCACCTGCTCGATCTGTCGGTCCGCCTTCTGGGCCGCGCGGAAAGCGTGCTGTGCATCTGTGAGCAGCTGTCTTCGGAACTGCCGCAGGGCGACACGGTCGCGGCCTATGTGAAATTCGCCGGGGGCGGGACCTCCTACGTGTCGGCTTCGCTGTCGAACCCGTTCATGTCCCGCTTCACGGTCTACGGCTCGAAAGGCTGGATCGACATCCGCGACAAGGCGCATGTCGAGGCGCCCGACGGCTGGATCGTGACCTCGGCCATGGCTGGCGGGCCGATCGAGACCGTCGAGATCGGCAAGGCCGAGCCCGTGAAGGACAACCTGGTGAGTTTCGCCCGCGCCGTGCGCGGACAGGAAACCTACCCGATCACCGCCGATCATCTGGTCGACAATATCGCGCTGCTCGAGGCGGTCTTCGCCTCCTCCCGCAGCGGTCAAATCGAACGCGTGGCGCAACCCGCCGCAGCGAAAGTTGGAGCCTGACATGAAAGCCCTGATCTTCGACGAACCGAACAAGCCCATCGTGACGCAGGTGCAGACGCCCGGCATCACGGACAACGAGGTGCTAATCCAGTCGCGCCGCGTTGGGATTTGCCACTCAGATTACGAGCTGCTGGCCGGTCAATACATCATCCCGATTTCCTATCCGGTCGTTCCGGGCCACGAATGGGTCGGCGAAGTCGTCGAGGTCGGGAAGAATGTCGACGGGCTCAAGCCCGGGGATCGTGTGGTCGGCGAATGCGTGATCAACACGCCCGAGCGCATCCACCACTTCGGCTTCTCGATGGACGGTGCGGATCGCGAATTCTTCGCCGCGCGCCCCGAATGGCTGCACAAGCTGCCCGACGCGGTCGATGACGCAAAAGGCGCGCTGATCGAACCCTTCACCTGCGGGTATTACGCGGTGCTGCGCCATGGCGGCGTCTGCGCGGCGGATACGGTCGTCGTCTCGGGCGGCGGCACGATCGGCCTTGTCTCGGCAGCCGCCGCGATCGGCATGGGCGCTCGCGTGATCGTGGTCGATCCGGTGCCGCTTCGCCGCGAGATCGCGATGAAGCTCGGTGCGGACGGCACGATCGATCCGACCAACGGCGACCCGATCGAAGCGGTGCAGGAGATGACCAAGGGCGGCGCCGATCTGGTGGTCGAATGTGCGGGCCATCCGGCCTCGCTGGCCAATGTCTTCGACTATGCCCGCGACGACGGGGATGTCTCGATGGTCGGCATCAATATCGGCCAGAAATTCCCGGTCGAGCTGGGCAAGATCCAGATCAAGAACCTCAACGTGAAAGGCTGCATCGGCTCGCCCGGCGTCTGGCCGGCAGCGATCCGGTTCCTGGAGCGCACCGGGCTCGATCTCTCGCCGATCCAGACCCACAGCTACAACATCGATGACGCGATGACCGCGCTGGAGCTGGGCAAGTCGCCCGACAAGGCGGTCAAGGTCACCTTGGAAATCAGCTGAGACGCGACGCGAGGGAGGAGGAGAAAACATGGCTGAGACGACGCCGCATAGCTTCGGAGGTTCGATGGGACTTTCTTCGATGTCCCTGTCGAAGGGCTTCGTCACCATCGTCGCCTCGACGCTGGCGCTCATCCTCCTTTGCATCATCTTCGCACCCTCGGCGGTCACCGCCGGGTCGCTGATGGGCAGCCTACCTTTCGCGGCGGTGCTTGGCATCGTCGGGCTCGGCCAGATGCTGGTGGTGCAGCAGGGCGGCTTCGATCTGTCGGTGCCGGGCTCGGTATCGCTCGCGGTTGTGATCGCGACCCACATGCCCAATGGGCAGGACGCAGGGCTTCTGCCCGCCCTGATCATCGCGGTCGGCTTCGCGCTCGCCGCGGGGGTGCTCAACGGCATCATGGTCGCCTATTTCCGCCTGAACGCGATCGTCGCGACCATCGGGATGAACGCGCTTCTGTTCTCGGCGGTCTTCGCGATCTCGGGCGGCGTGCCGCGGATCACGACGAACCTGCTGGCCCATATCGCGGGCGGTCAGACCCTGGGTATTCCCCATTCGGTGCTGTTCGCCCTCGCCATTCTGGCCCTCGTGTCGTTCGGCCTGAAAAAGACGGTGGCTGGCCGTCGCTTCGAGGCGATCGGGGCCAACCCCAAGGCGGCCCGCGCGGCGGGTCTGAGCGTCAAACCATATCAGGCGATGGCCTATGTGGCGGCGCAGATCCTTTACTGCACCGCGGGCATCCTGATCGCAGGCATCACCCGCGAACCCACGGCATTTCAGGGCAACAGCCTGCTTCTGCCCTCGGTCGCCGTGGTGGTGCTGGCTGGGACCTCGCTTCTGGGAGGGCGCGGCTTTCCGATCTCGGTCGTCATCGCCGCCTTCTTTCTCAACCAGCTCAGCCAGTTCGCTCTGTCGATCGGTGTGCCGTATTCGGCGCAGACCATCGTGCAGGCGCTCGCTCTTGTATTCGGCATCGGGGTCTACTCGATCGAATGGACGACCCGTTTCAAGAAAGAACAGACAAGTTCTACAGAGGAGGAGAACCATGAAACTGTCTAATCTGAAAGGATGCGCTGCCTATATGGCGCTGGGGCTTGGAATTGCCCTTTCGGCCTCGGCGGCCAGCGCAGAGGACGCACCCTCCTGGTGCGGCCCGAACAAGGCCTCGCTGGCGCTGCTCGACGGTTTCGGGGGCAATAGCTGGCGTCTGGTGACCACCGCTTCGGGCAAGGAGGAAGCCGCGAAGTGTCCGAGCATCACCGACTACTACTATGCCGACGGTCAGGGCGACACGCAGAAGGCGATCTCCGACATCAACTCGATGGCGGCACGCGGTGTCGATGCGATGGTCGTCTTCGGCGATGCCGGCCCGGCAATCCTGCCCGCGCTGACCAAAGCCTACCGCTCGGGCGCGGTCGTCGTGCCCTACCGCGTGAATGTCGGCGGTGAGGCCGGCAAGAACTACACCCGCTTCGTCGGTGCAGATTTCGTCTATGACGGCGAAAGCTGGGGCAAGTGGATCAAGGAGAACTTCCCGGACGGCGCGAACATCCTGTTCCTGTCGGGCCCGGCGGGCAACAGCCAGGGTCTGGACGAGCTCAAGGGGATGAAGAACATCCTCGACGACAGCTACAAGTTCCTGAACCCGGACCCCTTCGCGGTCACCAACTGGGACCCGTCCCTGACGCAGCAGGTTCTGTCGGCCGCCATCGCGCAGCATGACAATATCGACGTCATCGTGTCCGACTTCGGTCCGTCGCTCGTGGGCGCGCTGCCGGTGTTTGCGAACTTCGATCGCTCGATCCCGGCGCTCGCGACGTCCGACGGCAACTCGCTCGGCTGCTTCTGGGAGAAGACCCACGCCGACAACCCCGATTTCAAGCTCTTCACGGTCGCGACCGGCAACGACAACGTTCGTCTCGCCGTGCAATGGGCGATCGCGGAAGCGACCGGTGGCACCCCGCCGTCGGAGGAAATCTTCAAGGCGCCGAACTTCGAGGACTCGACCGATGGGGATCCGAACCCCGTCCAGTGTCGCTCGGATCTGCCCGGCGCGATCTATCTCTCTGCTCAGCTTTCGGGTGACGAGCAGGCGAAGGCCGTCGGCCAGTAACCTCCCCCTGTCTCCGGGCGGCGCGATCCGCCCGGAGACTGCCGCGCCAACCCCCTCAGATCGGCGGAACTAAACGGATGATAGCATTGGCTGAAATCGAACCGATGGAGAAGGCGGACGGACTCCGCGAAACGTCAACGGGCACCCCCGTGATCCGCTTGCGCGGTGTGTCCAAATCCTTCGGGGCGGTCCGCGCCCTGAGCGACGTGAGCGTCGACATTCACGCGGGCGAAGTGCACGCGATCCTGGGCGAGAACGGGGCCGGGAAATCGACCCTGATGAACCTGATCACCGGCGTTCTGCAGCCCAGCACCGGCCGGATCGAATTTGACGGGCGGGACGTGATGCCGCTCTCGCCGGAAAGCTCGTCGGCGCTTGGCGTCGCGATCTCCTATCAGCACCCGGCGATCCTGCCCGACATGACGGTGCTCGAGAACCTGCAGGTGTCACTGCCTGCCTCTGTGTTCCAGGGCGACCGCAAGGACCGCGTCGGCCAGCGTCTGCTGGAAGAGGTCGGCCTTGAGGTGCCGCTGAACGCGCGTGTCGATACGCTGACCATCGCGCAGAAACACCTGCTGGAACTGGCGAAAGCGCTCGCCGTCCAGCCCCGTGTGCTTATTTTGGATGAACCGACGGCCGCGCTCGATCAGGACGCGACGGATATGCTGTTCGCGAAGGTGCGGGCGCTGAAAGCCTCCGGCACCGCCGTCATCTATATCACCCACCGTCTGGCCGAGTTGCGTCAGATCGCGGATCGCGTGACCGTGCTGCGCGATGGACGTCACCGGGGCAGCGCGCCTGCGAGCGAGATCAGCAATTCCCAACTTCTGGATCTGATCGTCGGCCGCCGTCTTGCCTCTGCCTTCCCGCCGAAATGCGCCGACGCCAATCCACCGATCAATTTCGAGGTCGAAGGCCTCAGCGGGCGCAAATTCTCGGACGTGTCCTTCTCGTTCGGGCGCGGCCAGATCATCGGCGTCGCCGGTGTCGAGGGCAACGGCCAGTCCGATCTGATGCGCGCCTTGGTCGGCCTTCAGCCCCATCGCGGCGCGATCAAGCTTCATGGCCGGACGCTCGCATCGAAAGAGCTGAAACACGCGGCGGCTTTCATGCCGTCGGATCGCCACTCGGAAGGCCTCGCTGCGGATTTGACGATCCGGGAAAACGCGACCTTCGCCTCGCTCGACAAATATGCCTCGAGCGGCGTGCTGGATCGCAGCAAGGAAATGCGGAAAGTGCAGGAGGTGTTCTCCTCGCTGGCGGTGAAGGCCGCAGGCGTCGAGGCGAAGGTCTCCCAACTTTCGGGCGGCAACCAGCAGAAGATCGTGATGTCCCGCGCGCTTTTGTCGGAGCCGGGCTTCATCGTGGCCGACGAACCCACGCAGGGCGTCGATGTCGGCGCGCGCTTCGAGATCTACCGGATCCTGCGCGAAGTCTCCGATGCAGGCACCCCGGTTATCGTCAACTCCTCGGATGCGGCGGAACTGGAAGGGCTGTGCGACATCGTTCTGGTCATGTCGCGGGGCCGCATCGTCGAGACGCTGCGCGGTGACGACATCACCGAGGCCCGTATCGTCGGGGCTGCGGTCGAGGCCGATACGCATGCCCATCACGTCGATGAAGAGCATCAGGCGAAAGAGGGCTTCGGCGCGAAGCTGCGCCATTTCGTGCAAACCGATAACGCGACGATCGTGCCGCTCGCGCTGGTGACGGTGCTGCTCGCGTTGTTCGTAAGTGCGCAGAACGAGAATTACCTGTCGTCCTTCAACGTCTCGAATATCCTGATCCTCGCGACCGCGCTCGGCTTCATCGCCTTGGGGCAGACCATCGCCCTGCTGATGGGGGGGATCGACCTGTCGGTCGGGCCGCTCGCCGGTTTCCTTGTGGTGATCGGGTCTTTCTTCATCAACGATGGCAGCCCGGCCCCGACGATGGCGCTCGGTTTCGCACTGATGTTCGGCGCGGCGATCGTGGTCGGCTTGATCAACGGCGTGCTGATCCGGTTTGCCAACTTTACCCCCATCGCAGCCACACTGGCGATGTTCATCGGCTTGCAGGGCATGAGCTTCGTGCTGCGTGAGGGGCCGGGCGGCTACATCTCCTTCGACGTGATCGACACGCTCACCCGGAGCTTCGGCCCGGTGCCGGTCGCCTTCGTGGTGATGATCGCGATCGCCATCGCGATGGAGCTGGGTCTGCGCCGCAAGCGGGCGGGGTGGCAGCTTCGGGCGATCGGTTCTCATGAAGAATCCGCGCGGCGGATCGGTATACGCACGGATCGGACCTTCGTGCTCGGCTATATCGCCGTGTCGCTGCTGACCGCACTTGGTGCGATCATGCTGATGGCGCAGATCGGCGTCGGCGACCCGGCGCAAGGCGTGAACTACACGCTGGGCAGCATCACCGCGGTCGTGCTGGGCGGCACCAGCCTTCTCGGCGGGCGCGGCACTTTCATCGGCTCGCTGCTGGGCGCGGTGCTTCTGACCGAAGTGCTCAACGCCGTGTCCTTCCTCGGTCTGTCGCAGGCCTACCAATATGGCTTCCAGGGGGTGCTGATCCTCGTGGCGGCGCTCATCTACACGACCGCGCGTCGGCGCCGCGAGGAGTAACCTCGCGGCCCACGCTGGCTCAATTCAACGCCTCGTCTGTGCGAGGCGCAGGGAGGAACCATGCCTGAAGCGTTCATCTACACATCCACTCCGGGGCGCATCGTCTTTGGCGCGGGGACCTTGGCGAAAGTCGCCGAGGAGGTGGAGAGACTGGGCTGCGCCCGTGCGCTGATCCTGTCGACGCCGTTCCAGAAAAACGACGCCGAGGCGCTTGCGAAAGACCTCGGGGAGATGGCGGCCGGAACCTTCACCGAAGCGGCGATGCACACGCCGGTCGCCGTGACCGAGGCCGCGCTCGAAGTCTATAACGAGACCAAGGCCGATTGCGTCGTGGCGCTCGGCGGTGGCTCGACCATCGGTCTGGGCAAGGCTATCGCCTGGCGCAACGATGCGCCGCAGCTGGTGATCGCGACGACCTACGCCGGTTCCGAGGTGACCGATATTCTCGGTCAGACCGAAAACGGGCAGAAGACGACCGTCCGCGATCCCAAGATCCGCCCGGAAACCGTGATCTACGATCCCGATTTGACGCTGGGCCTGCCGGTCGCGATGAGCGTCGCGAGCGGGTTGAACGCGATGGCCCACGCGGTCGAGGCGCTCTATGCGCCCGACGCGAACCCCGTCACCTCGCTGATGGCGGTCGAAGGTCTGCGTGCGCTGAAATCGGCGCTGCCGCGGATCGTCGAGACGCCGGAGGGCCGCGATGCCCGGGCCGATGCGCTCTACGGGTCGTGGCTCTGCGGCACCGTGCTGGGCGCAGTCGCCATGTCGCTGCATCACAAGCTCTGCCACACGCTCGGCGGCGGGTTCGACATGCCCCATGCGGAGACCCACGCGATCCTGCTGCCGCATACCGCCGCCTATAACGCCGGGGCCGCGTCTGCCGAACTGGCGCGCGCGACCGAGCTGTTCGGCGGCGATCTGGGCGGCGGTCTTTACGACTTCGCGCGCTCCATCGGCGCCCCGCTCGCGCTGGCCGACTTTGGCCTCAAGGAAAGCGATCTGGCGCGCGCCGCCGATATGGCCGTGCAGAACCCTTACAAGAACCCGCGCGAAATCACGCGCGACGGCATTCTCGACCTGCTGACCCGCGCCCATGCCGGGCAACGCCCCGTCACGACCTGATAGGAATGAATGACATGACCCAAGAGCCGAAGATCGCTTATTTCACCGAGGACGCCTCGGTCGAAACCGTCAACGCCCGGGTTTCGGAGAGCACCGATGCGCGCCTCCAGACCGTGATGGCAAGCCTCGTCCGTCACCTGCATGCTTTCGTGAAGGACGTCGAGCTGACCCAAGCCGAGTGGGATATCGCGATCGATTTCCTCACCAAGACCGGCCAGATCTGCGACGAGAACCGTCAGGAGTTCATCCTACTTTCCGACGTGCTGGGCGTCTCGATGCTGGTCGATGCGATCAACAACCGTCGCCCGACCGGGGCGACCGAGAACACGGTGCTCGGCCCGTTCCATGTCGATGGCGTGCCGGAATACGAGATGGGCGCGAACATTACCCAGGCTGGCGGGCGCGAGACCTGCCGCTTCTATGGCACCGTCACCGATCTCGACGGCAATCCGGTCGAAGGCGCGCGGATCGACGTCTGGTCGGACAGCGAGGACGGCTTCTACGACGTCCAGCAGCCCGACATCCAACCGCGCAACAACAATCGCGGCGTGTTCACCACGGGGCCGGACGGGCGCTACTGGTTCGAGGGCATCAAGCCGGTTTCCTACCCGATCCCCGATGACGGTCCGGTGGGCAAGATGCTGGGCAAGCTCGGGCGTCACCCGTATCGCCCCGCGCATATGCATTTCATCGTGAGCGCCGAGGGTTTCGACCCGGTGACGACCCATACCTTCGTGGCGGGCGACAAATACCTGACCTCGGATGCGGTGTTCGGCGTCAAGGAATCCCTGATCGCCGAGTTCACCCCGGTCGAGAATGGCGAGACGCTGTGGGAGTCCAATTACGACTTCGTGCTGCACCGGAGTGAGTGAGCGGGGAGGCTATCATGTCGAACAAAGACGAGATGGGAGGCGTCGTCGTCACGGGCGCTGCACGGGGCATCGGCTTCGAAATCGCCCGGCGTGCGGCGGCGGCTGGATACGGTGTGGTGATCGCCGATCTCGATGCCGCGGCGGGCGAGGCGGCGGCGAAGGCTCTGACTGCCGAGGGCGGGCGCGCGATTTTTTGCAAGACCGACGTCACCGACCGGGCGGCGACCCGGGCCGCGATCGCCGCCTGCGAGGCGGAGTTCGGCTTTCTCCATGCCATCGTAAACAACGCAGGTTTCAACCGCCCGCAGCCGTTTCTTGAGACGACCGAGGAGAACTGGAACCAGATCATGACGGTCAACGGAATGGGCGTGCTGATCGGTATTCAGGAGGCCGCGAAGGCGATGATCGCGGCCAAGCGGAAAGGCAAGATCATCAACACCGCCTCGATGGCCGGTCGCGCGGGCTTCGGTGACTTCGCCCCATATTGTGCGAGCAAAGCCGCCGTCATCAGCCTGACTCAGGCGGCTGCGCGCACCCTTGCCCCGCACGGAATCACCGCGAACGCCTTCGCGCCGGGTGTGGTGGAGACGGATCTCTGGACGGTGCTCGACAAGGACTTGATGGAAATGGGTGTTTCTTCCGAGCCGGGCGAGGCGCTGCGCAACTTCGCCGCCGGAATCCCGCTCGGCCGCACGTCGACGCCCGCAGATGTGGCCGGAACGGTGGCATTCCTGCTCTCGCCGGACTCAGATTACATGACCGGCCAATGCCTGCAGATCGACGGCGGGATGATCATGCAATGACCGCAACCGAGGAGACGCGACCCATGACCAAGCAAACCCCATTCCCGCGCATCGCCTTCATCGGCACCGGTGCGCAGGGCGCTTCCATCGCGGCGGATTTCACGCTCGCAGGTCTGGACGTCACCTTCATCGACCAATGGCCCGCGCATGTGGAGGCGATGCGGGCGAACGGCCTGACGGTCAAATTGCCGACCCGTCAGCTGCACACGCCGGTCAAGGCGTTGCACCTGTGCGAGATCGCCGAAATCAAGGAACCTTTCGATCTCGTCTTCATGGTGGTGAAAGCCTACGATACCCGCTGGGCGGCGGAGATGATCAAGCCGGTTCTGGCGGAAGACGGGTTCGTCGTGGGGCTGCAGAACGGCATGACCCACGAGGCGATCGCCGACATCGTCGGCGCGCATCGCGCGATTGGCGCGGTTATCCAGATTGCGTCGAACATGTGGGAGCCGGGGATCACGACCCGCCAGAACGACACGGACGAAAGCTGGTTTGCGCTCGGGGCGCTCGACCCCGAGCAACAGCCGCGGGTGCATGACGTCGCCGATATCCTGCGCAATTCCGGCACCGTTCAGGTGGTGGACGATATCCGCTCTGCGAAATGGATGAAGCTGGTGGTGAATGCAGCCGAACTGATCCCCACGGCGATCATCGACACCGCGATGCGTGACAGCGTCCGCGATCCCGAGTTTCTCGAAGTGATGCGGCGCGCCGGCTATGAGGCAATGGAGGCAGCACTCGCTGACGGCGCCACCATCATGCCGATCATCGGGATGCCGCCGGTGATGAGTAACCACCCGGAACGCTATGTCGACGAGATCTTCGACGAGGTCGTTCGCACCTTCTCAAGGGACGACACGCTGACGACCTCGTTGCAGGATTGGCGCAAGGGCCGTCGCGCCGAGGTCGACGAGGTGAACGGGCTGGTGGTCGATTTCCTCGAGGCGCGCGGCAAGGCGGCGCCGATGAACCGCAAGGTCGTGGAGATGGCGAAGGAGATCGAGGCCGGACGGCGCAGGCATCACCCCGACAACGCGCGCGAACTTGTGGCGCATTACCGGGAGCTGGCTCAGTAGCAGTTGTCTGCTCAGTTCGTAAACCCCTCGGTCGGTTTCATGGGGTGCGCAGTCGTCAGTTGTCGATCGGGTGCAAAGGTTGTCGTAAGTTCCGCCGATTATGCCTGAATTCGGATAAATTGCTTGGATGATGCCTCGCGCAAGGCGATAAGCGGAGGGACATGGCAATAGATCGACGCGCGACGTGAAGATTCATAAGTTCGATATCAGTGGACATCCTGGGGAGACTGTCGGTGACATCACCCACCGGCGCCTGCGCGGCGACATCGTGCATGGGCGGTTCAAGCCGGGGCAAAAGCTGAAGCTCGATCTGCTGCGCAAGAAATACGATATCAGCGTGACGACCCTGCGCGAATTGCTCAGCAGCCTGACGAACGAAGGGCTCGTCACCGCTGAAGGACAACGCGGCTTCGAGGTGGCGCCGATCAGCAAGGCCGACCTGCGGGATCTGGCCGACCTGCGACTGCTGCTCGAGACCCACGCTCTGCGCCAGTCCATCGCGAATGGCGACATAGAGTGGGAAGCGGGCGTCGTCTCTTCGCATTACAAACTCGAAACGATCGAACGCGAGCTGATCGCGGGCGGCGACGGCCCGGTGCAACCTTGGGTGCGTCACGACTGGGATTTCCACTTCGCGATGATCGCGGCTTGCGACCGACCGAACCTGATGCGCACGCATTCCTCGGTCTTCGATCGCTTCATGCGCTATCACATGATCATTCTGGAATTCCGCGGCGAGAAGGCCAAGGAAGACCACATTCGCCTGCGCGACCTGACCTTGGCCCGCGATGCGGATGCGGCCGTAGAGCTGCTGATCTCCCATGTCGAAAGCGGCGTCGACCACATTTTGGCGACTGGTCGCGTTCCCTGATCACTTTGAACGACGGCGTCTGACAGCCGGGCAGCGGGTGGAGAAGAGCACCTGCTCGTGATTTTGTCCGTCAAAAATAAAAATGTATGATATTTTTAAAGTTGACATATGAAATTTGAGATGCCGAATTGAATGAGCCGCTTTCGATGCGGCGAAAGGGAGGAACTATGACCAAATTGACTCGCCGCAGCGTGCTGGCGACAGGGGCCGCTGGTGCAGCCGCGACCCTGATGGCAGGCACCGCATTCGCTCAAGATCGCAAACGGCTCCGCCTGTCTTCGGTGGTGTCGAATAACGACATTCGCGCCAAGGCCTTCGCCCGCATTTCCGAGGATGTCGCCAAGGATTTCGACCTGCAGGTCTATAACCAGTCGACGCTCGTGCCGCAGGGGGGTGAACTGACCTCGATCCAGCGCGGGACGCTGGAAATGGGCCTCGTCGCGCCGCAGAAGCTGGCCGATCAGGTGCCGGAATGGTCGATCCTGACCGCCGCCTATGTGCTGCGCGATGCGGCCCATATGAAAGCCGTTTTCGACAGCGACGTGGGCAAGCAGCTGAACGACCTCGCAGCGCAGGCCGGGCTCCATGTCCTCGCGCCGGTCTATTTCGGCGCGCGTCAGGTCAACCTGAAGCCCGAGAAGAAGATCAACACGCCCGAGGATCTGAAGGGGATGACCCTGCGCATGCCGGGCGGCGACGCGTGGCAGTTCCTTGGCGAGGCGATCGGCGCCAGCCCGACGCCGCTGGCCTATTCGGAGGTCTACACCGCGCTCCAGACCGGGGCGATCGACGGTCAGGACAACCCGCTGCCGAACGACTACAACATGAAGTTCTACGAGGTCACGAGCCAGATCGCCCTGACCAGCCACCTCGTCGGCTTCGACGTGCTTGGTATCTCCAAGAAGGTCTGGGACGACATGAGCGCCGATCAGCAAAAGCTGCTCAAGGACTCCGTGGACAAGGAAATCGCCGCGAGCACCGAGGAGCACCTCAAGCGCGAGCAGGAACTGGTGGACTTCTTCAAGGAACAGGGCCTCGAGGTCTACGAACCCGACCGCGCCGCCTTCCGGGACTACGCCCAGAAGAAGTATCTCGCCAGCGACTTCGCCAAGAGCTGGCCCGAGGGGATGCTCGAACAGATCAACGCGATCCAGGCCTGACCCCCGGACACACTGAGGGCGAGGGGCCATGTCGGTCTCTCGCCCCTCGAAAGGCAAACCGATGCAAAACACGAGCCGCCGCTGGCGGAACGTAGCGCGCCGTCTGGCCGACGCCGTTCCGGCGCTGCTTCTGGCCGCCATGTTCCTGGCCTTCATCGTTCAGGTCTTCATGCGCTATGTCCTGAACCACCCCGTCGGCTGGACGGTCGAGCTTTGCGTCATCGCGTGGCTCTGGGTCGTGCTGTGGGGACAATCCGTCTCTGCGCGCGAAGAAGACGAAATCCGCTTCGACATCATCTACGGCGCGGTCCGGCCCAAGGTGCGCCGCGTGTTCCGCATCCTGTTCTCGCTCTTCATCGTCGGGATCTATGCGGCCTCACTCCCGGATGTCCTCAGCTACATCTCCTTCATGAAGATCGAAAAGACGGCCTATATGAAGATCCCCTTCAGCTACGTCTTTTCCGTTTTTGCAATTTTCACGGCGGTCACGATCCTGCGCTATGGCTGGATTCTGATCAAAGAGCTGCGCGGTCAGGGGCCCGAAGATGACAATCCCGACCTGACGCATGTCGCGCGCAAGGATTTCTCCGAATGAGCTGGGAATTCACCCTCGCCGTGGCGGCCATCGTCGCCACCGCCATCGTCGGCCTGCCGATCGGGCATGCCATGCTGGGGGCCTCGATCCTCTATCTTCTGCTCGAACAGCAGGACATGAGCATCGCCGCCGAGCAGGTTCTGCGCGGGCTCTACGGCTCCTACGTCCTGCTGGCGATCCCGCTGTTCATCTTCGCGGCGGACCTGATGAATATCGGCTCGCTCTCCGACCGGCTGCTGGATTTCTGCCGCGCGCTGGTGGGGCGCTTCCGGGGCGGGCTGGGCCATGTCAACGTCGTGTCGTCGCTGATCTTCTCGGGCATGTCGGGCTCGGCCATCGCCGACGCGGTGGGGATCGGCAAGATCATCATCCAGCTGATGACCAAGGACGGGAAATATCCGCCCGCCTATGCCGGGGCCATCACTGCCGCTGCCGCGATTATCGGCCCGATCATTCCGCCCTCGATCCCGATGGTTCTCTATGCGCTCGTCTCCGACACCTCGATCGGATACCTCTTCCTCGGCGGCGTGGGGCCCGGTCTGATCCTCGCGCTTCTGCTGATGGTAATGAACGCCATTCAGGCGAGACGGCATGGCTTCCCGGTGGAAGTGCCCGTGCCGGTGCGCGAGATGCCCCGCATCACGCTGCGCGCCGTGCCCGCATTGCTGATGCCGGTGATCCTTCTTGTCGGCATCTATGGTGGCATCACCACGCCGACCGAAGCGGCCGCACTCGCCGCGCTCTATGCCTTCCTGATCTCGACCTTCCTCTACCGCTCCGTCAGCCTGCGCGCAGCCTATGAGACCGTGTGCCAATCCGCGCGCTCTACAGCGAGCGTGGGCATCCTGATCGCAGGGGCGCTGGCCTTCAACTACGTGGTCACGGTCGAGCAAATTCCGAACGAGATCCGCGGCGCCTTGGGTGACATGCAGCTCGACCGCGTCACCTTCCTGCTTCTGGTCAACGTGCTCCTGCTTGTTCTCGGATGCCTGCTGGAAGCAAATGCGATCCTCCTCGTGATCGTGCCGATCCTGCTGCCGACCGCGGTCTCGCTCGGCGTGGACCCGGTGCATTTCGGGGTGGTCGTCGTGGTCAACACGATGATCGGGCTCGCAACGCCGCCCTACGGGTTGCTGCTCTTCGTGGTCAGCGGGATCACCAAATCCCCGATCGGCCAGACGATCCGGCATCTCGTTCCCTTCCTCATCATCATGATCGTCGGACTCGCGATCATCACTTTCGTGCCGGGCACCGTGCTGTGGCTGCCCCGGCTTTACGGTTACGGCGGCTGACAGGCCGCAAATCAGGAGACCTCACATGGCCCAGAAAGACCTTCCGATCCTGGTCATCAATGGCCCCAACCTGAACCTGCTCGGCACGCGCCAGCCCGAGATCTACGGGCACGACACGCTCGAAGACGCCGAGCGGCTGAGCCGTGACGCGGCCGCCGCGGCGGGAGTGGAAATCGACTTCCGCCAATCCAACCACGAGGGCGAAATCGTCGACTGGATCCAATGGGCCCGCACCAACGCATGCGCCATTCTGATCAACCCGGCGGGCTTCACCTCGACCTCCATCGCGATCCTCGATTCCCTGCTGATCTTCGACGGGCCCATCTTCGAGGTTCACGTCTCGGCCCTGTTCCGGCGCGACGAATTCCGCCACCCGTCCTACGTCTCGAAAGCGGCGACGGCGAAGATAGAAGGCTTCGGCATCGCCGGTTACGGCTTCGCGATCACCCGGATCGCCCAACTCGTGAAAGGCGCCAAGTAATGCCTGCCCCCGAGAGCCCTTCCGAGGCCGCGTCGGACGATGCAGTCATCCGGCTGGGTCTGATCGGCGACAATATCGCCGTCTCGCAGGCCCCGCGCCTGCACCGGCTGGCAGGGCTGCAGAACGGACGGAAGGTGACCTATGACCGGCTTGTCCCGCGCGAGCTTGGTCAGGATCACGCGACGATCCTCGCCAACTGCGCCGCACAGGGTTATCGGGGGCTCAACATCACCTATCCCTACAAGGAGAAGGTGGCGGCGCTGGTCCGCATCTCCGACCCGATCGTGCGGCGGCTGGGCGCGGTGAATACCGTCCTCTTCGAACCCACCGGAGCCGAGGGCCACAACACCGATCACTCCGGCTTCATCTCCGCCTACCGCGCCGCGCGAGGGGGCACTCCGCCCGGAGCCACCCTGCTTATCGGCACCGGCGGCGTGGGGCGAGCCATCGCCTTCGCGCTGGTTGCGCTCGATGCCGCCGAGATCCGCCTTGCCGACCACGACATCGAGAAGGCCGAGGTTCTCGCGTCGGAACTCGAAGCGGCGAAACCGGGACTTCGCGTCACCGTGGGGCGGGACGCCGCCGAGATTTCCGAAGGCGCCGAGGGGCTCATCAACGCGACCCCGGTCGGCATGACCGGCCATCCGGGCTCGCCACTTGAGGCATCCGCAATCACCGGCGCATGGGCCTTCGACGCCGTCTACACGCCGGTCGAGACTGAATTCCTCGCTGTGGCACAGGCGGCGGGCCTGCAGGTCATCTCGGGTTACGAGCTGTTCATCTGGCAGGGCGTCGATGCGTGGAAGCTCTTCACGGGTCTGCCGCTCGACGTCGCCCGCTTGCGCAGCGATCTCGCGAAAACCGACCCGGCCACATCCTGAAAGGAGGCCTCCCATGAAAACCGCTATCGCCACTGTCTCGATCTCGGGAACGTTGCAGGAAAAGCTGGAGGCGATCTCCGCTGCGGGCTTCGACGGGATCGAGATTTTCGAACAGGATTTCATCGCCCATGACGGCGGGCCGCGCGAAGTCGGCCAGATGGTGCGCGACCACGGGCTGGAGATCTTCCTCTTCCAACCCTTCCGCGACTTCGAGGGTCTGCCGGAGCCGCTGCGCCACCAAGCTTTGAGACGCGCCGAACATAAGTTCGAACTCATGCGCGAGCTCGGCACCCGCGACATGCTGGTCTGTTCCTCGGTTCATCCCGAGGCGCTTGGCGGGATCGATCGCATGGCCGACGATTTCGCCGCCTTGGGCGAGCTTGCCGCAGATTACGACATCCGCGTCGGGTTCGAGGCGCTCGCGTGGGGGCGTCATGTCTGGGACCACCGCGATGCGTGGGAAGTGGTGCGCCGGGCCGATCATCCCAATGTCGGGCTGATCCTCGACAGCTTCCATACGCTCGCCCGCAAGATCGACCCGGATACGATACGGCGAATCCCGGGAGACAAGATTTTCTACGTCCAGCTTGCCGATGCTCCGGCGATCGATATGGACCTGCTCTACTGGTCGCGCCACTTTCGCAACATGCCGGGGGAGGGCGATCTGGACGTCACGGGCTTCATGCGCGCCGTGATGGCCACCGGCTATGACGGACCGGCCAGCCTCGAGATTTTCAACGACCAGTTCCGCGGCGGCCCGACACGGACCATCGCACGCGACGGCTATCGCTCGCTGGTGGCGCTGATGGATGACGTTCGCCGCACTGAGCCCGGGCTGGAAGACAAGATCGCCGAAATTCCCGCGCGCGTCGCCGTGGACGGGGTCGAGTTCATCGAGTTCGCGGCGCAGGGCACGGAGGCGGAGGCGCTGAAGACGTTGCTCACGACCCTCGGCTTCCGCATGTCGGGGCGGCATCGCAACAAGATGCTGGAAGTCTGGCGTCAGGGCGATATCCGCATTCTCATCAATTCCGAGACCACGGGCTTTGCTGCCTCGACTTGGACCGCGCGCGGCACCAATGTCTGCGACATCGGCCTCAAGGTCGCGGATGCGGCCTCGACGGTTACGCGTGCGCGAGCGCTTGGCGCCGATACCTTCTCGCAGCCGGTCGGACCTGGCGAGCTGGACATCCCCGCGATCCGTGGGCTCGGGGGCTCGGTGCTGCATTTCGTGGATGCCTCAAGCGGTCTCAGCGAAGTCTGGGACGTCGAGTTCGAGCCTGCAGAAGACATGTCGAACCGAGACGCTGGCCTGACCTCCATCGACCATGTGGCGCAGACGATGGAATATGACGAGATGCTCAGCTGGGCGCTTTTCTACACGACGCTGTTCGACATGCAGAAAGCCCCGATGGTCGACGTGATCGACCCGGACGGGCTCGTTCGCAGCCAAGCCATCGCATCGCGCGCGCGCCCGGATGGAAAGGGCCTGCAGGTTACGCTCAACGGAGCCGAGACGCATCGCACCCTCGCGGGCGATTTCCTGACGCATGGCTTCGGCGCGTCTGTGCAGCATGTGGCCCTGAGAACCGAAGACATGCTGCAGACCGCCGCCGCGCTGGCCGATCTGGGCTTCGATCCGCTGCCGATGCCGGCCAACTACTATGCCGATCTCGAAGCGCGCTTCGACCTGTCGCCGGAATTTCTGGAGCGGTTGCGTTCGGCCAATATCCTCTATGACGAGGATGCGCACGGCGCCTTTCTTCAGCTCTACTCGCGGCCCTTCGCAGGGGGCATGTTCTTCGAAATCCTCGAAAGGCGGAATGGCTATGCCGGCTTCGGGGCGGCGAACGCCCCGTTCCGGATCGCCGCGCAGAAGCGGTTTGGCCGCGTGAAGGGCATGCCCGAGGTTTGAGTGACGGCGACTCGGTGAAATGTCCCCAAGTGTCTTGGTGACGGAAGCAGGGAGATGCCGAACTTGGCTTGCCGCTGATCCTCCATTCTCCCGCGTACTGTCCGTTTTCCCGTTTCGCAGTGAAATGACGGCATGCTCAGTCTCTGGTGTGATTTTCACCAGAAATCAGTCTCTTACGATTTCGAGGGAGCTGGAGCGGGTAGCGGGAATCGAACCCGCGCGTTCAGCTTGGGAAGCTGACAGGCTACCATTACATCATACCCGCATGGTGCGAGCGCAGAGGTATTCCAGCCGAAAGCCACGGTCAAGAGGGATCGCGCGCGTCCTCGGGTGCGCTCACAAAAAAGCGCCCGGCGAGGAGGACCTCACCGGACGCCAGGCGCCGCGCGAAAACTAGGGAGACGAGGCGCGGGGTCGATTTACATCTTCGGCTGAAGCACGGTGTCGATCACGTGGACCATGCCGTTCTTCTGCTTCACATCGGCGGTCTGAACCGTCGCGACATCGCCTTTCGGGTCCTTCAGCATCACCATGCCGTCCTTGACCATCGCGGTCAGATCACAGCCGCCGAGCGTCTTGATCGTGGCCATGCCGTTGCCCTTTTGAACGGTCGCCATGATGTTCTCGGCGGTGATCACGCCCTTGGCGACGTGGCAGGTCAGGATATGCGTCAGCATTTCCTTGTTCTCGGGCTTCACCAGCGTGTCGACGGTGCCCGCGGGCAGCTTGTCGAAGGCGGCGTTGGTCGGCGCGAAGACGGTGAACGGGCCGGGGCCTGCCAGCGTGTCGACGAGGCCCGCCGCTTTCACCGCGGCGACCAGCGTGGTGAGGTTCGGAGCGGCCGAAGCGTTCGCCGCGATGGGCTTGCTCTCATACATTTTCGCGCCACCGACCATCGGGTTTGCCAGCGCGGGCAGGGCGAGGCCCAGCGTTGCAGCTGCGGTGAGCGATGCGGCGAATGCACGGAATTTCATAGACATAAGGATTTTCCTCCCTGTTAAACGACGGTTGTCCCCGCCAAAGCACAAGGGTTACGGCGCGCTGGGGGCGCGCCGATCACTTATGTCTCATCACGAAACCGTGTGCAGCCTGATCCGGCCTGAAATCGGACGTCTCGCAGCGCCCCGAGGCGAGGCCCGAAGGCCCGCCTCAGCCGCGCCGGCGGCGCCTGCGCCCGCCATCCTCGCCCGAGCCGCCGGTGTTGAAGCTGACCTCCGGGAGCGGCGCGATCTTGCGCAGCTCGGGGAAGGGGGCGGTGGCGTGCGGCAGCGCGTTCGCGGCCACGAAATGCTCCTGGAAGCGCGGCTCGATCGCGGTCTCGACCTTGGTGATCTGATGCACCTGCGTCTCGATCTCGCGCCGCGCCTTCACCGAGCACAGCGCCATATGCGCCCCGGTGCCCGCCGCGTTGCCCGCCGAGGTGACGTGATCCAGCGGCGCATCAGGGATCATCCCCAGCACCATCGCGTGCTTGGGCGAGATATGCGCGCCGAACGCACCGGCCAGCACCACGCGGTCGACCGTGTCCACGCCCATCTCGTCCATCAGCAGACGCGCGCCCGCGTAGAGCGCGGATTTCGCCAGTTGGATCGCACGGATGTCGCCTTGGGTGACGGTGATGCGCGGGCCTTCCTCGCCGCCGTCATAGATCACGTATTCATGGGTGCGCCCGTTCGGCTCGCAGCGCGGCGTGCCGGCCTGCTCGGCCGAGCCGATCAGCCCTGACGTGTCCACGATCCCGGCCATCCGCATCTCGGCCACGGCCTCGATGATGCCCGAGCCGCAGATGCCGGTGATCCGCGGCGTGCCGAATTCGGGATCGGTCGACCAGTGCTCGTTGCCGATGGTCTTGAAGCGCGGCTCCTTGGTCTCGGGGTCGATCTCGATCCGCTCGATGGCGCCCGGAGCGGCGCGCTGACCGCTGGAGATCTGCGCGCCCTCGAAGGCGGGGCCGGTGGGTGAAGAACAGGCCAGAACCCGTTGTTTATTCCCAAGAAGTATCTCAGCATTGGTGCCGACATCGACGATCAGAGACAGGTCGTCGCGCTTCTGCGGAGCCTCCGACAGCGCCACCGCCGCCGCATCCGCGCCGACATGGCCCGCGATCAGCGGCAGGATATAGGCGCGCGCGCCAGCGCTGGCCTCGATGCCGATCTCGCGCGCCGCGAATTCAAGGCTCTCCGAGGTCGCCAGTGCGAAGGGCGCCTGACCCAACTCCACCGGATCGATCCCCAGCAGCAGGTGGTGCATCACCGGGTTGCAGACGACGACGGCCTCGACGATCTCGCCCGTCTCGACCTTCGCCTCGCCCGCCAGCTGCCGCGCCAGATCGCCCATCGCGTCACGCACGGCATTGGTCATTTCCTGATCGCCGCCGGGGTTCATCATCACGTAGGAGACCCGGCTCATCAGGTCTTCGCCGAAACGGATCTGCGGATTCATCACGCCGGCGCTCGCCAGCACCCGCCCGTCATCGAGCGCGACCAGATGCCCCGCGATGGTGGTCGAGCCGAGGTCGATCGCCAGCCCATATAGCGGCACCTCGCGCACGCCGGGGAAGATGCCGGTCACGCGCGGCCCGTCGCCCGCATCGTGGATCGCGACCGTAACCTTCCACTCGGCCTTGCGCAGCGCGGGCTGCAGCATCCGAAGTACATCAAGATCGGCGCGCACGCCTTTGATCTGCCATTGCTTTTCCAGCGCCTGCGAGAGCCGCTGCAGGTCGCCCTCGGGGCGGTGCATATCCGGTTCCGCGACTTCGACATAGACGGGCCGCGTCGCCGGATCCATCTCCATCACGCGCTCTGAGGCCGCCTTGCGCACGACCTGTTTGTGGACCTGACTTTCGGGCGGGACATCGATCACGACGTCGTCGAGGATCTCGGTCTGGCAGCCCAGACGCCGCCCCGGTTTCAGCCCGCGAATCCGGTCATAGCGCTCCTCGACCGCATTGATCGGGCTGACCGCGTCCGGGTCCACATGCAGGCCGAGTTTCGGGAAATCCCCGAAGGAGGGCGTGCATTGGCATTTCGAGCACACGCCGCGCCCGCCGCAGACGGAATCGAGGTCGACCCCCAGCTTGCGCGCCGCCGCGAGCACTCTCGTGCCACGCGCCACGCGCCCCCGCTTGCCAGAGGGGGTAAAGATCACCTGCACGTCGTCGGACATATCGCGCTCCCGTTTTCCTTGCCCCCGTTCTAGGGCCCAAGCGGGGCAGAGCAAAGCCCGCAACCGACGCGCGTGGATGAGAAATCGTCATCATCATCATGCAAGCGGTGTGCGCCGCCCATTGCTCTCCCCAGCGCCGCGTTCTATCTAATCGGGCCATGAAGATACTCTTTCTTGGCGATGTGATGGGCCGCGCGGGCCGCGCCGCGATCACCGAAACCCTGCCGAAACTTCGCGAGGAGTGGCGCCTCGATTTCGTTGTGGTCAATGGCGAGAACGCCTCGGGCGGCATGGGGCTGACCGGCGATCACGCGAAGCTTCTGCTGGATGCGGGCGCGGATGTGGTGACGCTGGGCGATCACGCCTTCGATCAGAAGGACATGCTGCGCTTCATCGAGAGCGAGCCGCGCATCATCCGTCCCGTGAACTACGCCAAGGAAGCGCCGGGCAAGGGCGCGCGGGTGTTCCAGGACCGGCGCGGGCGCAAGGTGCTGGTGGCGCAGGTTCTGGGCAACGTGTTCATGAAACGCGCCTTCGACGATCCCTTCTCGGCCATCGAGGCCGAACTCAAACGCTACCCGCTGGGCGGGGCGGTGCAGGCGGCCCTGGTGGATGTCCATTGCGAGGCGACGTCGGAGAAGATGGCGATGGGTCATTGGTGCGACGGGCGTGCAAGCGTCGTCGTGGGCACCCATACCCATGTGCCCACGGGCGACGCGCAGATTCTCGAGAAGGGCACGGCTTACCTCTCCGATGCGGGCATGTGCGGCGATTACGATTCCGTCATCGGCATGGCGAAGGCCGAACCGATGCGCCGTTTCGTGACCGGCATGGCGAAGGAACGCTTCTCGCCCGCCCGCGGTCCGGTGACGCTGTGCGGCTTCTATGTCGAGACCGACGACAAGACCGGGCGCGCCACTCGCTGCGAAGCGGTGCGCACCGGCGGCAGGCTCGCACAATCGGTGCCAATCTGAGCGTCGTTCGCGTCCCGAGTTGCCCGAACCTCATGCCGTTACGTGGAAATTTCCTCCTCCGCGGGCAGAGCGCGCTTGCTCGTGCAACACGTGTCGATAGTATCGGGCCGATGCGCTTACGCGAGAGCCTGACATGATCCAACTGCCCTTCACCGGCACCGAGACCGCCATCGCGGCCCTTCTCGTCGTGGGGTGGATGTTCGTCATGTTCGTCCGCGAGACATGGCCGCCGGAGGTCACCGCCATGGCGGGCGCGGCCCTGATGCTGATCTTCGGATTCGTGCCCTACGAGAACGCCGCCGCGATTCTGTCGAACCCGGCGCCCTGGACCATCGCCTTCATGTTCCTGATCGTGGGTGCCCTGGTTCGGACCGGCGCGCTCGACGCGATGACGCGCTATGCGGAATCGCGGATCGACCAGAACCCGAAGCTGACCGTGCTTTTGATGTTCGGGGTCACGATGTTCGCAAGCGCCGTGATGAACAACACGCCGGTCGTCGCGGTGATGATCCCGGTCTTCATTCAGGTCGCGCGCAAGCTGAACCTCTCGCCGTCGCGGCTCTTGATGCCGCTGAGCTACGTCACGGTGATGGGCGGCATGATCACCTTGATCGGCACCTCGACCAACATTCTCGTCGATGGCGTCGTGCGGGGGCGGGGGATGGAGCCCTTCACGATCTTCGAGATCGCGCCTCTGGGCTTCGCGATCTGTCTGGTCGGCGGGACGTTCCTCGCGATCTTCGCGCCGAAACTGATCCCCGAGCGGCAATCGCTCTCCTTCATGCTCGGCGACCGTCCGAAGATGAAATATTTCACCGAGGTCGCGATCCCCGAGGAAAGCGGGCTGATCGGCGAGTCGGTGCTGGAGACCGACACGTTCAAGCGCGAGGGCGTGCGGGTGATCGACGTGCTGCGCGGCGATGCGTCGCTGCGCCGGGACCTCGCCTCGGTCGAGCTGATGGCGGGCGACCGCGTGGTTCTACGCTCCGAGATGGAAGAGCTTCTGGGGATGCAGAAGAACCGCGACCTGCGCATGGTCGACAAGCTGTCCTCGGTGCAGACAGAAACGGTGGAGGTGCTGATCTCGCCCGGCTGCCGGATGATCGGGCAGCGTCTGGGTGACATGCGCCTGCGCCGCCGCTACGGCGTCTACACGCTCGCCGCGCACCGCCGGAACCAGAATATCGGCCGCCAGCTCGACGATCTGATCGTGGTGGTGGGCGATACGCTTCTGCTCGAAGGCGCGCCCGAGGATATCGCGCGTCTGGCCTCCGACATGGACCTCGTGGACGTGTCCAAACCGCAGGCACGCGCCTATCGCCGCTCGCATCTGCCGCTCGCCATGGGCGCGCTCGGCGCGGTGGTGATCTTCGCAGCCCTTGGCGTGGCCCCGATCCTTGCGCTGGCGATGGTGGCGGTGGCGGGCATCCTCGTGACCCGCTGTATCGATACCGACGAGGCCTTCACCTTCATCGAGGGCCGCCTGCTTGCGCTGATCTTCGCGATGCTGGTCGTCGGCGCGGGGCTGGAGCATTCCGGCGCGGTCCAGCTGATCGTCTCGGGCGTGGCGCCCTTCCTGAAGATGCTGCCGCCGCAACTCGCGCTGATCGTGGTCTATTTCCTCGGTCTCGTCATGACCGAATTGCTGTCGAACAACGCGGTGGCGGTGATCTACACCCCGATCGCGATCTCTCTGGCCGCGGCCCTCGGGCTCGATCCGCGGCCCTTCGCCGTGGCGGTGATGTTCTCGGCCTCGGTGGCCTTCGCGACCCCGATCGGGTATCAGACTCACATGATGATCTATGGCCCCGGTGGCTATAAGTTCACCGATTTCCTGCGCGTCGGCATCCCGATGGATATCGTGACCGGGTTGACCGCCTGCCTGCTGATCCCGCTGATCTGGCCCTTCTGAGGAGGTTCCCCCATGCGCTTTGCCGCCCGTCTCGCCGCCCTGTCGCTTCTCGCACCGCTCGCGCTCGCCGCCTGCGTGCCGGGGCAGGGCACCCGCGCGCCCTCCTGGCCCGACCGGGTGACCTTTCAGGGCACCGTGATGCGTGTCTCCTTCATTGACGGCACGGTCTGCCGCGCCAATATCTCGGGCCAGTATACCGGCGATCTGGCCGGGTGCCTGCATCCGATGCGCTATCAGGTGACCCGGTTCGAGCCGAGCTATCTCGGCGGCGTCGGGGTCGGCAATATCTTCCAGCCCTATGCCGAGGTCACGCTGAAGGACGCGCAAGGCCGCCGCTGGAGCTTCAAGACGCCCGAGCCGATCCCCTCGCGCAGCCAGCCCGACGGGGTCCTCAAGCTGCCGCATTGATCGGCAATGGCGGGCGCCCGGCACCGCCTGCAACCCATCTATCTTGAATCATCCCCCCGTTGCGCACTATACGGGGTCGATTTCGCGACTATTCCGAACGGAGATACCCATGGCAGGCCACTCAAAATGGGCCAACATCCAGCACCGCAAGGGCAAGCAGGATGCGGCGCGCTCGAAGATGTTTTCCAAGCTCTCGAAAGAGATCACGGTCGCCGCCAAGATAGGCGACCCCGATCCCGAGAAGAACCCGCGCCTGCGTCTCGCCGTGAAAGCGGCCAAGTCCCAGTCGATGCCGAAAGACGTGATCGACCGCGCGATCAAGAAATCGCAGGCGGGCGACGGCGATGACTATACCGAGATCCGCTACGAGGGCTACGGCCCCGAGGGCATCGCGGTGATCGTCGAGGCGATGACCGACAACCTCAACCGCACCGCGTCGAACGTGCGCTCCACCTTCACCAAGAACGGCGGTAATCTGGGCACCACCGGTTCGGTGTCCTTCATGTTCGACCGGATGGGCGAGATCATCTATCCCGCCTCCGTGGGCGATGCCGAGACCGTGCTGATGGCCGCGATCGAGGCTGGCGCCGAAGACGTCGAGAGCGACGACGAAGGCCACTGGATCTACTGCACGATGGAAGACCTCTCAGATGTCTCCGACGCGCTGGAGAAGGAACTGGGCGAGGCCGAGGAAGCCAAGCTGATCTGGAAGCCCCAGAACCGCACCGAGGTCGATCTGGAAACCGCCCAGAAGCTGATGAAGCTGATCGACACGCTCGAAGACGATGACGACGTGCAATCCGTCACCGCCAATTTCGACGTGCCCGAAGAGGTCGCAGCCCAGCTGTAAGCGATCCGCACCGAAAATCGTCAAAAGCGCCCTCCGGGGCGCTTTTTATTTGGCTACCCAGATTTTCTCGTGACTTCTTGGGAAGGTATCATTCGAATAGCTGATCTCTGATGAAATGAAGCCTCCTTGAACCCATTCAAGTCCGGTCCAGTGTTTCCTCTTGGCTAGAATTCGCGCTTGATGGGCATAGTCTATCAAAGTCCGTTCCCGATTTCCGTTCTCGTCTATTTTTTCAAGCACCGGATAGTCGCAGCTCTGCCCAGCCAAGATGCTGAGTCTCTCGTTTTCGACTTTCAAGATGCCAAGAAATTTTTGAAGGTCATTTTCTGTGGTTCTACGAAAATGCTGATGAATCTTGTAAATTTCTTGGATAAACCCGCGTGTGAAAAACTTAAGATCTAGATGTTTTAAGTTGAGACCGTTAATTTCATCGCGGACCTTTTGGTTGAATCTCTTAGAGTTGATCAATTCCTCAGTGTTCAGCTTGGGGTTTATCGAAATTCTTGAGCGAGCTGGAGATTCGTGTCTGGGTTCACTCTTCCATTGGCTGGAATGAGAAAAGGAGAGACGTCCTAAAGGAGGGCGCTGATGTTGTGCGTGGTTTCTTAAGTTGTACATCACGCGATATTCGAAGCTAGCGTCAAACGCGTTCGAAAAAGCCCCTTTGAATTCAATTTCAGAATTTTCTGTCAGTTTTCTCAGGCATGATGCGCGCTGATGAAGCTGCTCTTCATAGGCTCTCGATGCAGTTAGAAGTGCAACAAGTTTCAGGTTTAGTTGAGGGCGAGTTTCTTCGAATAGCTCATCAACACCCTCCGGATCTCGTGCAGAATAGTAGTATTGAAGCGCTGCTGTCATCTGGTATTTTTCGAGCTCGACGAACGCTCTTGCAAACAAATCGAAGTTCTCCTCGACGTCCCAAATTAGGTTGATGCGGCTAGCTGCGTTCTTTACTTCCTCAAATCTGCTTTCGGAAATTTCAGTGGATGTTCGCACGAGCTCATCGCGAATAATGTATTTCAATAAATTTACTCCCCAAAGTTAACTATCGCAACGCTCCGCATGAAGCTGTAGCTTGTCAAGTTCACGCAACTAGGCCGTCAAAATACACCCGAATTCCGGCCCCCCGGTTTACATTCCGGGTCAGAACCCCCACTTTGTCGCGTGACGCTCCGAGCACCTGCGTAACCCCGTGGCCTCGGCAAATTCATCTCCCCGCGAAAGGATATCACCATGACCCAGGCAAAGGCTGGCGACACCCTGCATCTTCATTACACCGGCAAGCTGGACGACGGCTCCGTCTTCGATAGCTCGGAAGGCCGCGACCCGCTGTCCTTCACGCTCGGTTCGGGCCAGATCATCCCCGGCCTCGACAAGGGCGTGACCGGCATGGAAGAGGGTGAAAAGCGCACCGTGCGCGTCGAGCCTGCAGAGGCCTATGGCGAGCATCACCCCGAGCGCATGCAGTCGGTCGACCGCGCGAACATCCCCGACGACATCCCGACCGAGCCGGGCACCCAGCTTCAGGTTCAGACCCAGGACGGTCAGACCGTGAACGTGACCGTTGCCGAGGCGAACGAGAAAGAACTCGTCCTCGACGCGAACCACCCGCTCGCCGGCAAGGCGCTGACCTTCGACGTCGAACTCGTCAAGATCGACGCGTAAGCCTGCACGCATCTGGCGTGTTTCAACGGCGGCTGTGCTTTCGAGGTGCAGCCGCCGTTCTCGTTTCAAAGAGGCTTCGGGCGCATTGCGAAACCGTCGCGACGACCCCGCTCACGGCTATTCGTTTCCGGCGCTACGTCACTTGGGAACCAAACCGTCTGCGCCCCCCTTTCCCCACCGACGTGTCTCTGTTACGCGGCGCGCTCCATCCCAGTGACACCACCTGAATCCCGAGAGGAGGAGCCGCCATGCGCATTTCCGTCGACGTGCAGATGCAATACCAGTTCCCGCAGCCGAATACGGTCGCGCTGGTGCTCGAAGCCGCGCACGCTCCGGGGCAGGAGATCGTCAACGCGTCGATGAACCTCGGCGATGCGAGCGTGGGCCGGATCGCGGGCGATTGCGGCGTGGGCGAGCGGATCTGGGCGCAGGTCGGTACCCAGATGACGCTGCATTATCAGGCGCTGATCGACATCACGCGTCCGGCGATCGACCTGACGCAGATGGAGGCGGCACAACTCCATGAACTGCCCGCCGAGGCCGCGCCCTATATCCGACCCTCGCGCTACGTGCAGTCGGACAAATTCGTCTCCTTCGTGAGCAAGCGTTTCGGCGATCTGCAGGGCGGGGCGAAAGTGGCCGCGATCCGCGACTGGATCGAGAAGAACCTGTCTTACGTGCCCGGCGCGTCGGATAGCGACACCAACGTGCTCGAGACCTTCGCGGGCCGGGCAGGGGTCTGTCGCGACTATGCGCATCTGTTCTGCGCGATGGTGCGCGCGGCGCAGATTCCGGCGCGCATGGCGTCCTCCTACGGGCCGGATGTGTGGCCGCAGGATTTCCACGCCGTGGCCGAGGTCTGGCTCGATGGCGCATGGCATATGGTCGATGCGACCGGCATGTGCGGGCCCGAGAACATGGCGCTGGTCGCGGTGGGGCGCGATGCCTATGACGTGGCCTTCATGGAATCGCAGGCACCCGCGATGCTCATTAACCAGAGCGTCTCGGTGATCCGGGTCTGAGCGTGGTCCCTCAGGGTTTCAGCGGATAGCGATCGGCCTCCTCGAAGGCGTCGATCACCTTCGTCCCCGCCTTGAGCCGCGCCGAATGTTCCGCGCCCGCGGGGATTTCGTAGCTCTCGCCGGGGCGATAGACCCGGGTCTCGCCTGCGATGGTCAGCTCCGCCTCGCCTTCGATCACCGTGCCCCACTGAGCCTTATGCGCATGGGGCGGCAGGTCGAAATCGGTGAGGAAGTGCAGGAACACCACCAGCCCCGCCTCCGAGCGGATCGCGTGGCTGCGCACCTGATCTTCGGGAAACGGCAGGTCTAGGGCGGGGAAGGCCTGAATGAAATCGGGTAGCTCCATGGGCGTCTCTCCTCCTGACGAGCCTGCGGGACATACGTCACTATGGGCGGCGCGCTGGTCGTGGGCAATGCGCGCGCTCAGGCTGCCGGATCAACCCCTTCCTGACCCCTTACAACAACACCGCTTTCGCCGCCTGCCGCAGCGCTTTGGTTAGCGGCGCGAGCGGGGCTTTGAGCCGCCTTGCGCTTTGCCAGTAGAGCGGCACATCGATCGGCGCCGGGCCCAGCCGTTCCAGCGCGCCGCTTTCCAGATGCGCGCGCACCAGAACCTCGGGGTTGAGCCCCCAGCCCATGCCGCGCAGACAGGCCTCCACGAAGCCTTCGGTCGAGCCGATACGATGCGCGCGCAGCCCCATCGGCATGCCCGCGATCATCGAGGCCCAGCGGTCCTGCAGGCGATCCTTGGCGTTGAACTGCAGGGCAGGGGCCGCGCGCAAGCTGTGCCGGTCGATCCGGTTCGGGAAATAGCGCGCGACGAAGTCCGGGCTCGCCGTCGCGATATAGCGCAGCCGCCCGAGGCTCACGCTGTCGCAGCCCGCAATCGGCCCCTCGTCGGCGGTGATCGCGCCCGCGACCTCGCCCCGGCGCAAAAGCCCCGCGGAATGGTCCTGATCGTCGATCACCAGATCGAAACGCACGCCCTCCACCTCGGCCAGCGCGGGCAGCACCCATGTCGCGAGGCTGTCCGCATTCACCGCGATGCGCAGAACCGGCGGGGTCTCGGAGGGCGCAAGCTCGGTCTCCAGAAGCGCCACCTCGCGCAGATGGGCGATCAGCCGCGCCCCATCCTCGGTCGCGCGGCAAGGCGTGGAACGGATCACCAGAACCGCGCCCATGCGTTCCTCCAACTGGCGGACCCGTTGCGAGACGGCCGATTGCGATACCCCGAGCCGCGCGCTGGCGGCCTCGAAGCTTCCGGTCTCGATCACGGTGGCGAGCGCATCCAGCGCGGCATAGTCGAACATAAGTTTTACTTATACAGAGTTAGTTTAATTAAGTTGAACTTATACGCACGTCCCGGCACTGAGAAGCGTCTCTGAGCAGACAAGAGGTGAGGCGGATGGAATTGGCGGCATTCTGGGCGGGGCTGAAACTGGGGCTCGGGCTGATCGTGGCGATCGGCGCGCAAAACGCCTTCGTGCTGCGTCAGGGGCTGCGGCGCGAGCATGTCTTCGCGGTGGCGCTGTTCTGCGCGCTCTCCGATGCGGTGCTGATCGCGCTTGGCGTGTCGGGCTTCGCCGCTGCCTCGACCGCGCTGCCATGGCTGCCGGAGACGCTGCGCTGGGGCGGTGTCGCTTTTCTTAGCTGGTATGCGATCCGCTCCGCTTTGGCGGCGATCCGGGGCGGGGAGCATCTCGACCCGAGCGCAGGCAGCGCACCGTCCCTGCGCGCCGTGCTGGTGACGGTGGCCGCTTTCACTTGGGCGAACCCGCATGTCTGGCTCGATACGGTGGTGCTGCTCGGCGCGGTCTCGGCGCAGTTCGCGGGCGCGCGGATCAGCTTCGCTACGGGCGCGATCGTGGCCTCGTTCGTGTTCTTCTTCGCGCTGGCCTATGGCGCGCGGCTTCTGGCGCCGCTTTTCGCCAAGGAGAGCGCGTGGCGGGTGCTCGATGCGCTGATCGCGGTGCTGATGGGCTCGATCGCCTGGAAGCTCGCGGCGGGCGCATTATAACCGACACAAAGCCGCCCCTTGCGCGCGGTGCCGAACCAGCGTCCAAGAGGGGTTATGACCGCGCAAGACAAACCCAACAAACCGCTGATCGGCATCCTGTGGATGCTCGCCACCACGGCCTGTTTCGTGATGGTGAACATCATCGTTCACTGGCTGGGCGATCAGGTGCCCGCCGCGCAATCGGCCTTCGTGCGCTTCATGTGGGGGCTGATCTTCTTCGCGCCCGCGCTGGCCCGCATTCTGCGGCAGAGCTTCCCGCCTCAGGTCTGGGCGCTGTTCGGCGTGCGCGGTCTCCTGCACGCGGTTGCCGTTGGGCTGTGGTTCTTCGCGATGAGCAATATCCCGATCGCCGATGTCACTGCGATCAATTACCTCAACCCGATCGTGGTGACGGTGGGCGGTGCGCTTCTCTTAGGCGAGGGGCTGGCTTGGCGACGCGTGACGGCGGTGATCGTCGCACTGATCGGGGCGCTGATCATCCTGCGCCCGGGGATGCGCGCGATCGAGCCCGGCCATCTCGCCCAGCTTGGCGCGGCGCTGTTCTTCGGCGGCGCCTATCTCGCGGCGAAGCGGTTGACCGATTACGTGCCCGCAGGCACGGTGGTCGCGATGATGACGCTGGTGGTGACCGTCGCGCTTGCCCCGGTGGCGATCTGGAAATGGGAGCCGATCACGCTGTCCGAGACGCTCTGGCTGGGTGCGGTCGCGGTGTTCGCGACGGGCGGGCATTACTGCATGACGCGGGCCTTCGCCGCGGCGCCTGTGACGGTGACGCAGCCGGTGATCTTCCTGCAACTGGTCTGGGCGGCGATTGCGGGCTGGTCGATTTTCGGCGAGCGCCCGGATCCTTACGTGATCCTGGGCGGCGCGATCATCATCGCCTCGGTCAGCTACATGACCTTCCGCGAGGCGCAGCTCAAACGCCGGGTGACGCCGCCTCCGCCGGCCACCAAGATCTGACAGCGCGGCGCTTTTTGCAAATGTCGGATGCCTCCGGCGGGGATATTTGAGGCAGTTGGAAGGGGCGCTGTGGCCTGTCTTCCAACTGCTCCAAATATCCTCCGCGAAGCGTCCCTCAGCTCGCCTCGGCGCTGCGCTGGGGGTCGATGAGCCGCGTGATGACGCCCTCGCGGGTCACGACACGGCCATCGGTGAGGGGCACCGCAGGCTCGTGGCGCAGCCGCTCCATCACGTCGCGCACGGGCGCGTCGGCGGGCATTGGCTCGCCGGTGGCGTCGCCGGTGGGCGTGCCGACGGGATCGGCGATGTCCTCGGCGGTGAGCACGCCCAGCGGGTTCATATGGGCCACGAAATCGGCCACATAGCCGTTGGCGGGCTTGGCGATGATGTCGCGCGCGGTGCCGCATTGCACGATCCGCCCGCCTTCCATCAGCGCGATCCGGTTGCCGATCTTGAACGCCTCGTCGAGGTCGTGGCTGACAAAGATGATCGTGCGCTTGAGCTTGTTTTGCAGCTCCAGCAACTCGTCCTGCAGCTTGGTGCGGATCAGCGGGTCGAGCGCGGAGAAGGGCTCGTCCATCAGAAGGATTGGCGCGTCGGTGGCGAAGGCGCGCGCAAGACCCACACGCTGCTGCATGCCGCCCGACAGCTCGGCCACCTGACGGTCGGCCCAGTCCGACAGGCCCACCAGTTCCAGCTGGGTGTCGACCTTCTTGCGGCGTTCCGCCTTGCTCATGCCGGCGAGTTCGAGGCCGAGGCCCACATTCTCGCGCACGGTCCGCCAGGGCAGCAGGCCGAATTGCTGGAAGACCATCGCGATCTTGTTCAGGCGCATTTTGCGCAAGGTCGCGGGGTCGGCATGGGTGACGTCGACGAGACGCTCGCCGTCATGCACCTCGACCTGACCGCGCACGACCGGGTTGAGCCCGTTCACCGCGCGCAGCAGCGTCGATTTGCCCGAGCCCGAGAGGCCCATCAGCACGAGAATCTCGCCTTCGGGCACCTCGACCGAGCAGTCATGCACGCCCAGCACCTGATCGGTACGCTCCTGAATCTCGGGGCGCGAGAGCCCTTCATCCATCAGGGGCAGCGCCTCTTGCGGGCGGTCGCCGAAGACGATGGAGACATTGTCGAATTTGACGGCGGTTTTGGCTTTGGTCTGGGTCATTTCGAACCTCCGCGGCGCAGCATGCGGTCTAGGATGATGGCGACGACGACGATCACGAAGCCGGACTCGAAGCCGAGCGCCGTGTTCACGGTGTTGAGCGCGCGCACGACTGGCACGCCGAGGCCGTCCGCGCCGACCAGCGCGGCCACCACGACCATCGACAGCGAGAGCATGATGGTCTGGTTCAGACCGGCCATGATCTGCGGTGTGGCATAGGGCAGTTCGACCTTCCACAAGAGCTGGCTCTTGGTCGCGCCGAAGGACTGTGCGGCCTCGGTCAGCGTGTCGGGCGTCGAGGAAACGCCCAGATGGGTCAGGCGGATCGGCGCGGGCAGAACGAAGATCACGGTCGCGATCAGGCCGGGCACCATGCCGATGCCGAAGAAGACGATGGCCGGGATCAGGTAGACGAAGGCCGGCAGCGTCTGCATCAGGTCGAGCACCGGCTGCAGCACCGAATACAGGCGCGGACGGTGGGCGGCGGCGATGCCGATCGGCACGCCGATCCCCATGCAGACCACGCAGGCGGCGATCACGAGGGTGAGGCTCTCGGTCGTCTCCTCCCAGTAGTCCTGGTTGAGGATGAAGAGGAAGCCCACGATCACCAGCAGCGAAATCTTCCAGCTGCGCTGCAGCAGGTAGGCGATCACCGCGAAGGCGAGGATCACGAGAAGGGGCGGGGGGCCTTGCAGCACCCAGAGCGTTGCGTCGATCAGGGCTTTCAGCGCCACGGAGAGCGCGTCGAAGAGCGGTGCGGCGTGGTCCTGCAGCCAGTCGATCACGATCTTGGCCGTCTTGCCCACGGGGATTTTGGTATCGGTCAACCAGTTCATAGCTGTCCTTGCGGTTTGTTATTTCTGGCGCGTCTCGATGCGGTCGAAGGCGACTTGCGATTGCGCCTTGCCGGTTTCGGGGTCGAGCTTGGTGACGCGCAGGACCAGCCCGGCCTTGGGAGAGAATTCCTTGAGGAAGGCGGTGCGCAGCTTGCCCATCACGATCCGTTCGACGACCTGCCAGACATCGTAGCGGCACGCGCCGATCTGCACCGAGCCGGTGCCGCGATAGGCGTAGGAGATGGTGCCGCGATCCTTGGTCTCGCCGTCGACTTTCAGGCTCACCGGGGTGCGCCAGTTGCCCAGTTGCGGCAGTTGGTCGAGCCGCGCGGGGTCGTCATCATAGATGAGCGCGAAGCTGCGCCCGTCCATTTCCTGCAGGCTCACCGCCAGCGGATGGTCGTAGCGCTCGCGCTTGGGCGGCCGGCCGAGTTCGGGATCGTCGACCCGGTAGGAGGTCAGCGTGCCGTTCTCGTAACGATAGGCCTGCGCCATTTTCGGGGTGTTGCGGGTGAGCGTGACGCCTGCCGCGTGCAGCGCCTTGGTGTCGGGGCAATCCGCGGCGCGCGCCGGGGTGAGGGGCGCTGCGATCATCCCCGCGAAGAGAAGGGCCGCGCCGGTGAGGGCGCGGACCGAGGGGAAGCGGGGGCGGAGGGGCATGCCCTGTCGCCCGCGCGAATATTTCGCCCGAAGGCTCACGAGTTCAGCGCTTTCTCGACCGCTGCCTGCGCGTCGCCGCCATCCTTCGTGGTCACACCGTCGAGCCATGCTTTCCAAGCGTCGGGGTTGGCCTTGAGCCAAGCCTTCGCGGCGTCCTTGGGATCATCGCCATCGTCGAGGATCTTGCCCATGATCTCGTTTTCCATCCCGAGGGTGAACTTCAGGTTGGAGACGAACTTGCCCGGGTTCGGGCATTCGTCGACATAGCCCGCGCGGACATTGGTCATGACCGTCGCACCGCCGTAGTCGGGGCCGAAGAAGTCATCGCCGCCCGACAGGTAGGTGATGTCGAAGTTGGAGTTCATCGGGTGGGGCTCCCACGCGAGGAAGATGATCGGCTTGTCGGCCTTGTCGGCGCGCGCGACCTGCGCGAGCATGCCCTGCTCGGAGCTTTCCTTCAGGTCGAAATCTTTCAGGCCGAACGCGTCCTTGTCGATCATGTCGAGGATCAGCGCGTTGCCGTCATTGCCCGGCTCGATGCCGTAGATCTGGTTGTCCAGCTCGTCGGCGTGCTTGGCGATGTCGGAGAAGTCCTTGATGCCGGCCTTGGCGCCGGCGGCGTTGGTCGCGAGCGTGTATTTCGCGCCGGTCAGGTTGGTGCCGAGCGTCTCGACCGTGCCGTCCTTGGTGTAGGGATCCACGTTGGCGGCCATCGAGGGCATCCAGTTGCCGAGGAACACGTCGACATCGCCCTTCGAGAGCGCCTCGTAGGTCACCGGAACCGAGAGCACCTTGGTGTCGGTCTCGTAGCCGAGCGCTTCGAGGATCGTGGTCGCGACCGCGGTGGTCGAGGTGATGTCGGTCCAGCCGACATCGGAGAAGGTCACTTTCGAGCAATCGGCGGCCTGTGCGGGCGCGGTGCCTGCCAGTCCGAGCGAGAGCGCAGCTCCCATTGCGAGGAGCGTGGAACGAAGTTTCATGCTTTTTTTCTCCCTGTGCAGCGTTAAGAAAAACCGCGGGATGCGGTTGTTGATTGACGAGTCAATAAACATGTTCTAGCTCGACATGCAAGCAAGCCACCCGGAAGGAGGCCGAACATGCCGAAGCTTGGAGCAGAGCCTATACGGCGCGCTGCCTTGGTCAAAGCGACTATTGAGACAGTAGGCGAGGCGGGATCGCTCGATGTGACGGTCGCGCAGATCGCCCGGCGCGCGGGCATGTCCTCGGCGCTGGCGCACCATTATTTCGGGTCGAAAGACCGGATTTTCCTCGCCGCGATGCGCTCGATCCTGTCGATTTACGGGGCCGAAGTCCGTGGCGCGATGGCGATGGCGCAGACCCCGCACGAGCGTGTTCGCGCAGTTGTGATGGGCTCTTTCGCGGCTGGCTCGTTCCGTCACGAGGCGATTGCCGCGTGGCTGAACTTCTACGTGCTCGCGCAGTCGAGCGCCGATGCAAGGCGCCTGCTGCATATCTATCAGCGCCGTCTGCGCTCGAACCTCATGCACGGGCTGCGGCCGCTGGTCGGCGACCGGGCGGGCTCCGTGGCCGAGGGTTTGGGCGCGATGATCGACGGCGTCTACATCCGCGCGGCGCTGGTCGCGGGCGACCCCGACCGCGAGGCCGCCTGCGAACTGGTGCTGGCGCATCTGGAAAAGGAATTGGAGGTCCACCAATGAGGGCACAGCCGAAAGCAAGCCATTTCGTGAATGGCGACTGGATGGAAGATGCGGACGGCGACGAGCTGATCGTCACCTATCCCGGCACCGGCGAGGTGATCGCCAAGCTGCACGCCGCGACGCCTGCGGTGATCGACGCCGCGATTTCGGGGGCAGTTGAGGCGCAGAAGGACTGGGCGGCGCTGCGCCCGGTCGAGCGCGGCCGCATCCTGACCCGTGCCGTCGCGATCATCCGTGAGCGTGGTGAGGAGCTGGCGCTGCTGGAAACCCTCGACACCGGCAAGCCGATTCAGGAAACCCGCGAGGCAGACTGGCCCTCGGGCGCCGAGGCGCTGGAATATTTCGCAGGTCTGGCGCCGACGCTGACCGGCGAGACCATGCCGCTGGGCGGCGATTTCGCCTATACGATCCGCGAGCCGCTGGGCGTTTGCGCGGGGATCGGCGCGTGGAACTATCCCAGCCAGATCGCCTGCTGGAAATCCGCGCCTGCGCTGTCGACCGGCAATGCGATGGTGTTCAAACCCTCCGAGATGACGCCGCTGGGCGCGCTGAAGCTCGCCGAGATCTTCATCGAGGCCGGGATGCCCGCGGGTATCTTCAACGTGGTGCAGGGCTTCGGCCCGGTGGGGGCGGCGCTGTCCACCGATCCGCGCATCGCGAAAGTCTCGCTGACGGGTTCGGTGCCGACGGGCGCGAAGGTCTATCAGGCGGCTTCGGCGGGCATGAAGCACGTCACGATGGAATTGGGGGGCAAATCCCCGATGATCGTGTTCGACGACGCCGATATCGAAAGCGCGATCGGGGCGGCGATGCTGGGGAATTTCTATTCCTCGGGGCAGATCTGTTCCAACGGGACGCGGGTCTTCGTGCAGAAGGGCATCAAGGAGAAATTCCTCGCCCGGCTGAAAGAGCGCGCGGAGACCATCGTCGCAGGCGATCCGCTCGATGAGGCGACGCAGTTCGGTCCGCTGATCTCGAAGGCGCAGTTCGACAAGGTGATGTCCTATGTCGAGAGCGCGAAATCCGAAGGCGCGCGGCTGGTCTGCGGTGGCTCTGCGGGCAACGAGGGGCCGCTCTTCGTGCAGCCCACGGTCTTCGCCGATGTCACCGACGACATGACCATCGCGCGCGAAGAAATCTTCGGCCCGGTCATGTCGGTGCTGGATTTCGAGACCGAGGAAGAGGCGATCGCGCGGGCCAACGACACGCAGTTTGGCCTCGCCGCGGGTGTGTTCACCGGCGATCTGGCGCGCGGCCACCGTGTGGTCGGCCAGCTGCAGGCGGGCACCACCTGGATCAACGCCTATAACCTGACGCCGGTGGAGATGCCCTTCGGCGCGGTGAAGCAATCGGGCTTCGGGCGCGAGAATTCGCGCGCGGCGGTGGAGCATTATACGCAGCTCAAATCCGTCTATGTCGGCATGGGGCCGGTCGAGAGCCCGTACTGAGTTCGAATTTGGGGAGGCTGGGGGCGCTGCCCGTCGCCTGTTGGTCTTTGGGCCGATGGCGCGCCAAACGGCGACACCCGGGATATTTCCGCCAAGGGGAAGATATGAGTGTTTCGGCAGAATTTGTGATCGTGGGCGCGGGCTCGGGTGGCTCGGCGCTGGCTTACCGGCTCGTGGAAGCGGGTCGCGACGTCGTGGTAATCGAGCATGGCGGCTCGGATGCGGGGCCGTTCATCCAGATGCCCGGCGCGCTGAGCTACCCGATGAATATGGGGATCTACGACTGGGGCTTTCAGTCGGAACCCGAAGAGCATCTGGGCGGGCGGCGACTGGCGACTCCGCGCGGCAAGGTGCTGGGCGGCTCGTCGAGCATCAACGGCATGGTCTATGTCCGGGGCCATGCGCGCGATTTCGACCATTGGGAAGAGAGCGGCGCAACCGGCTGGGGCTATGCCGATGTGCTGCCTTATTACAAGCGGATGGAGCATTGGCATGGCGGCGAAGAAACCGAATGGCGTGGCCGTTCGGGGCCGCTGCATGTGACCCGCGGGCCGCGCGCCAACCCGCTGTTCGACGCGTTCGTCGCGGCGGGCAAGGCGGCGGGCTATCCGGTGACCGAGGATTACAACGGCCAGCAGCAGGAAGGCTTCGGGCCGATGGAGGCCACGATCTACAAGGGGCGTCGCTGGTCGGCGGCCAATGCCTATCTGCGCCCGGCGCTCAAGACCGGGAAGCTGCGGATCGTGCGCGGTCTGGCGCGGCGCGTCGTCTTCGAAGGCAAGAAGGCTGTCGGCGTCGAGATCAAGCGAAAGGGCCAGATCGAGGTGGTCCGGGCGACTTCCGAGGTCGTGCTGGCCGCTAGCTCGATCAACACGCCGAAGCTGTTGATGCTGTCGGGCGTAGGCCCGGCAGAGCATCTGCGCGAGCATGGTGTCGAGGTGCTGGCGGATCGCCCCGGCGTGGGTGCGAACCTGCAGGATCACCTTGAGATTTATATGCAATTCGCCGCGAAACAGCCGGTGACGCTGTTCAAATACTGGAACCTCTACGGCAAGGCGCGGGTGGGTGCCCAGTGGCTGTTCACCAAGGGCGGGCTCGGCGCGTCGAACCAGTTCGAGAGCTGCGCTTTCATCCGCTCGGATGCCGGGATCGATTACCCGGATATCCAGTATCACTTCCTGCCGATCGCGGTGCGCTATGACGGCAAGGCCGCCGCCGAGGGGCACGGTTTCCAGGCGCATGTCGGGCCGATGCGCTCGAAATCGCGCGGGCATGTGCGGCTCAGCTCGAGCGATCCCGAAGCCAAGCCGGAGATCAAGTTCAATTACATGAGCCACCCCGACGACTGGGCCGAGTTCCGCAAATGCGTTCGCCTAACGCGGGAGATCTTTGCACAAGGACCGATGGCCGCGCATGTGAAGCACGAAATCCAGCCGGGAGCTGCGGTCGAGACGGATGAGCAAATCGACGCGTTCATCCGCGAGCATGCCGAGAGCGCCTATCACCCCTGCGGCACCGCGAAGATGGGGGCGGCGGACGATCCGAGTGCGGTCGTCGATCCGGAAGGGCGCGTGATCGGGGTGGAGGGGCTGCGGGTCGCCGACAGCTCGGTCTTCCCGCGGATCACCAATGGCAACCTCAACGCGCCCTCGATCATGGTGGGCGAGAAGATGGCCGATCACCTGCTGGGCCGCGCGCCGCTCGCGCGCGAAAACCTCGAGCCATGGGTCGCGCCGAACTGGCAAGTGGCGCAGCGCTGATCTAACCGTTCTTGCGGCGCGGGAGGTTGAGGGCATAGCGCCCCGGCCCCTGCGCTGCGAGGATCAGCAAGCCGCCTGCGATTGCCCAATTCTTCACGAAGATCGTCACCTGCCACGGGTCGGCGCGCAGCTGCCAGTGAAACCAGCTCGTGAAGATGCAATAGGCGGCAAGTATGAGGGCCCAAGCCCGCACCTTCGGGCCGAAGATCAGGCCGAGCGCCGCGATCAGATTGAACAGCGCCACGGGCCAGACCAGCCAGCCGGGCAGGCCAAGCCAGCCGATCATCTCCTCCACCATCTGCGGATCGCTGACTTTCTGCACCGCGCCACCGAAGAACAGCAGCGCGATCAGGATACGGCCGATCAGGTTGAGTGCGTCGGACATGCGGGCCTCCCAAGTTTCGAGTTTACCATTCAGCTACGAAATCTGTTGCGTGCGAGATCAGTTCCGCCGATATCTGGGGCATGTTAAGGATTTGTTCACTCCTCGTTCTTCTCGCGATGCCAGCCGCATCGCAGCTTTCGGCAGCGACGGTGACCGGTCTGCCGCGCGTCGTCGATGGCGATACGCTTGTTGTCGCGAACACGCGGGTGCGGCTTTTCGGGATCGACGCGCCGGAGGCGAAGCAGAGCTGCAAAACGGCGCAGGGTGTGCGCTGGGCCTGCGGACGGGCGGCCACGGCGGAGCTGCAGCGGCTTGCGGGGCAGGGGGTGCGCTGCTCGGGCGATGAGGAAGATCGCTACGGGCGGCTGATCGCGGTGTGCCGGGCAGGCGGGCGCGACCTGAATGCCGAGATGGTCGCGCGCGGGGCGGCCTTCGCCTATCGGAAATATTCGCGCGATTACGTGTCGCAGGAAGAGCGGGCGCAGCGCGCGGGGCTCGGCGTCTGGCAGGGCGCGGCGCAGCGCCCCGCTGAGGTGCGTGCAGCCGCCAAGGTGCAGAACCTGCCGGGAAATTGCGCAATCAAAGGCAATATTTCCGGGCGCGGGCGGCTCTATCATCTGCCGGGCACACGCTCTTATGCCGCCACGCGGATCAACGAGGCCAAGGGCGAGCGGTGGTTCTGCTCGGAAGCCGACGCAAAATCCGCGGGATGGCGTCGCGCGGGCAGTTGATTTGATGCGCATCAAGGTGGGCCGAGTCGCGCTGGCCTAATGTCGACCCGACAGCAAGGAAAGGGAGCGACATGGCCAATACGCCGCACACGCTGCAAGAAGAATTCCCGACGAAACTCGATCGGATTCACGAGTTGAAAATCTCCAACGCGCATTTTGCAAAACTGTTGGACGATTACGACGCGCTCAACGATCGCGTGCACCGGGCCGAGACGAATGTGGAGCCGATGGACAGCTTGGCCGAGACCGACCTGCGCAAGCAACGCGCCGCGGTGAAGGACGAGATCGCGCGGATGCTGGGCACCGCCGACGCCTGAGTTGTAGGGTAACGAGTGATTTTGGTGAGACGCCTCGGGACTTCGGCCCCGGGGCGTTTTTCTATGCGATGTCGTAGGGCAGAAGACCGCGATGGTCGGGATCGACATGCAGCCGGCGCTCCAGCGGCGGAACCGAGCGCTGGTGGCAATCCTTGCGCTCGCAGATCCGGCAGGAGATCCCGATCGGCTGGTAGGCCTTGGGATTGCCGAGCTCCATATCGTCGGCATAGACGAGCCCCTTCGCGTGGCTCACCTCGCAGCCCAGACAGATCGCGTAGCGCCGCACCGGCGCGGTGAAGCTGCCACCCGATTTCGAGACGTCGCGGGCGAGGCAGAGATAGCGTACGCCATCGGGGGTCTCGGCGAGTTGACGTAGGAATTTCGTCGGTGTCTCAAAGGCTTGGTGGACATTCCAGAGCGGGCAGGCGCCGCCGAACCGGGCGAATTGCAGCCGGGTCGCGGAGTGGCGCTTGGTGATCGTGCCGGCCTGATCGACGCGGACGAAGAAGAAGGGGATGCCCTTCGCGCCGGGCCGCTGCAGGGTGGAGAGGCGGTGGGCGACCTGTTCGGTCGAGGCGGTGAAGATATCGCAGAGCCGCTCCAGATCGTGGCGGGTGTCCTGTGCCGCCTCCAGAAAGGGGCGATAGGGCAGGAGCGCCGCGCCTGCGAAGTAGTTGGCCAGGCCGATCTTGGCGATGGCGCGGGCGGTGTCGGACTGGAAACGCGCGAGGTCGAGCGTGGCCTCCAGCAGGTCGTTCTGGGTCATCAGCGCGACCTGATGGAGCAGTTGGAACGCCTGCGTCGGGCGGCCCGCATGGGCGTTGATCAGAAGGCGATTGCCGTCACGCTCGCGCAGCTGCGAAATGTCGGAAAACTGCACGTCGATGCCCCGCTTCGCGAGGGTGTCGATCGCATGAGGAATGGGCTCCAACCGATTGCCATCGCGGCAGGAATAGCGCTCGGCGGCGCGGTCGACGGCGTCGATGTAATTGTCGCAATAGTGGAAGAAGTCGCGGACCTCCTCCCAGGGCGAAACCACCGTCTGCGCGCCCTCGCGGCCCAGGGCTTCGTCGAGCGAGGCGAGGCGTTCATGGGTCTGGCGATAGGCGCGGTGTAGCTCGAGGAAAGACCGGGCGAGGGCGGGTGCATTGGACGCCGCGAGCCGCAGATCTGCCAGGGGCGGCGCGCCATCGGAGAAGATCGGGTCGGCCAGCGCCTCGCGCATGTCCGAGACCAGCCGCTCCGCATCGCCTGCCGAGAGCTCGGTCACGTCGAGGCCGAATTCGCTCGCCAGCGCCAGCACGACCTGTGCCGAGACCGGGCGGTGGTTGTTCTCCATCTGGTTGAGATAGGGCAGCGACACGCCGAGACGCTCGGCGAAGGCTTTCTGGGTCAGGCCGAGCCGCGTGCGGGTTTCGCGCAGTTTCACACCGGCATAGAGTTTCTGAGTCGCCATCTGTCCCTCCCTTTGCAAAGGAATTTGTAGCTTTGCAAACATTCGGCGTCAAACTTTCCCGAGTCTGAGGCGGTGTCGCGGGACCAATCGGAGATACGCTTCGATCAGCGGCGGACTTCGCAGTTATGCAATTCGCTATCCGTTGCTTGCCAATTATTTGCAAATTTTCTCGAATCCCCTTTGTAAGATTGTTGCGTTCGGAATAGTGTGCCGGGAAATTATGCGGAGGACCCTCATGAGAGACATCCTGAAGGAGCTGGAGCATCGGCGCGACGAAGCCCGCCTTGGTGGCGGCGAGAAACGCATCGAGGCGCAGCACAAGAAGGGCAAGCTGACCGCGCGCGAGCGGATCGAATTGCTGCTCGACGAGGGCTCTTTCGAAGAGTTCGACATGTTCAAAACCCATCGCTGCACCGATTTCGGGATGGAAGAGAGCAAGCCCTATGGCGACGGCGTCGTCACCGGTTGGGGCACCGTGAACGGGCGCATGGTCTATGTGTTCAGCCAGGACTTCACGGTCTTCGGCGGCTCGCTGTCGGAAACCCATGCCGAGAAGATCTGCAAGATCATGGATATGGCGGTCCAGAACGGTGCGCCGGTGATCGGCATCAACGATTCGGGCGGTGCGCGGATTCAGGAAGGCGTGGCCTCGCTTGCAGGCTACGCGGACGTGTTCCAGCGCAACATCATGGCCTCGGGCGTGGTGCCGCAGATCAGCCTCATCATGGGGCCCTGTGCCGGCGGTGCGGTCTATTCGCCCGCGATGACGGACTTCATCTTCATGGTGAAGGACACGTCTTACATGTTCGTCACCGGCCCCGACGTGGTGAAGACGGTCACGAACGAGCATGTGACGGCCGAGGAACTGGGCGGCGCGACCACCCACACCAAGAAAAGCTCGGTCGCCGATGGTGCCTATGAGAACGATGTCGAGGCGCTGTTCGAGACCCGCCGCCTGATCGACTTCCTGCCGCTGTCGAACCGCGAGAAGGCGCCCGTGCGGCCCTTCTTCGACGAGGTGGACCGGATCGAGGCGTCGCTCGACACGCTGGTGCCGTCGAACGCGAACACCCCCTACGATATGAAGGAATTGATCCTGAAGATCGCGGATGAGGGAGATTTCTTCGAGATCCAGAAGGATTTCGCGGGCAATATCATCACCGGTTTCATCCGTCTCGAAGGTCAGACGGTCGGTGTGGTCGCGAACCAGCCGATGGTGCTGGCGGGCTGTCTGGACATCGATTCCAGCCGCAAGGCCGCGCGCTTCGTACGCTTCTGCGACGCGTTCGAAATTCCGATCCTGACGCTCGTCGACGTGCCGGGCTTCCTGCCGGGCACCAGCCAGGAATATAACGGCGTCATCAAGCATGGCGCGAAGCTGCTGTTCGCCTATGGCGAGGCGACCGTGCCGAAGGTCACCGTCATCACCCGCAAAGCCTATGGCGGGGCCTATGACGTTATGTCCTCCAAGCACCTGCGCGGCGATTTCAACTACGCCTGGCCCACCGCGGAAATCGCGGTGATGGGCGCCAAGGGTGCGGTCGAAATTCTCTATCGCTCGGAGCTGGGCGAACCCGAGAAGATCGCCAAGCGCACCGCCGATTACGAGGACCGGTTCGCGAACCCGTTCGTGGCGGCCGAGAAGGGCTTCATCGACGAGGTGATCCAGCCGCGTTCGACGCGTCGCCGGGTGGCCCGTGCCTTTGCGGCGCTGCGCTCGAAGAAGCTGTCCAACCCGTGGAAGAAGCACGATAACATCCCGCTCTGAGGAGGCGCATGACGGGCAGGCCGAGGATCACGACGCTCTTGCCCGGCGCTTTCGCCGGGCTGGTGCTGGCATTGCCCGCATCGGCTCAGGAGCTGCGGGAGGTGCCGCCGGTGCCCGATTACGGCACGGTCATGCATCCGGGCAATCTGGGTGAGGATCTGGGGCCGGGCGATGGGCCGGAGGGGACGAAGGGCGATGCGATCCCGGTCCCGTCCGGGCAGAAGGTCTGGTGGATCGACGTGATCCATAACGAGGCCGGGCCGGACGGACTGACCTATCGTTTTCGCTTCCTCGCGCCGCAGATCGGAGGGCGCAGTCCGCTGTCCTCCGATATCGCGCTGCAGGATATCGAGGCGCTGTGCAACGGGTGGGTGGTGCCGCGCCTGCCGCAGCCCGGTCCGGAGCCCGCGCAGGTGATGGTGAGCCTGTCGGACCAGATCGTGCCGTTCGGCGATGCCGCCCCCGAGGTGGTGCAATATTTCGACAGCTTTTCCGTCGAGGACGGAAATTGCGTTTGGGAGTTTTTCTGATGGCTTTGGCCGGAACCGCAGATCACAGCTTGGAGGGCATGATGCCGGGGCGCGCGCAAGCGCAGCCGCTCACGGCGAAATCGCGCTTTCGTGAGCGGGATTTGCAGGCTAACCTGCCCTTGGGGAAAGTAATTTCGGTCCCCGTATTGAAACGGGTCGTGCCGAACCTCGCCGAGATCGGGGCGGGCGCCCCCTTGGACAGGAGAACGACATGTCGAAAGCTCTCATCGCGCTTGGCCTTGTGGCCTTCGTCGCAGCCTGCGCACCCAAGCCTGAGCCCGCGCCGGTGGCCGTCACCACCGAGCCGACCTACACCGGCAAGTACAAATAATCTGCGTGCGGGGCGGGGCGGCAGCCGTCGCCTTGCCCCCGCGATCCCTGCGGGAGCCGTGGCGCTGTGTGATACGCCATACGGTTACCTAGCGGCAATTATCCTTCCAGAGTATGCTCTTAGCCATTCCAACAAAGAATGGGGGAGAGTGAGATGGTCCGAATTTCTCTGGGCGCGGTTGCCTGCGCGGCCCTGCTTGTGGGCTGTGCGCCCAAGCCTGAACCTGCACCTGTCACCGTGGAGCCGGTCTATACCGGCAAATATGGCGGCCCCGTCGCGAGTGGCGGCTCCTGCCGACCGACTGGACGGCTCGTCGACTCGCAATACCCGGCTTCCGTGCCCGACTGTCCGCTCGAATGCGGACCGCTCGAGACCGCGACTGCCGCAACAGCGCAGCGACCGGCACAATGTGTGCCCGAGCCGCGCGGCGGATCAATGCGTCAGCCGACGGGAACGCCTCGCTCGACAACTCCGAACGACCCGACGCGCGGGTAACAGTGTTGCACCGCTAACGCTCAGCACGCGCCGTCCCAGCAACTTTAAAGGGGAGGGCGCGTCATGCTGAAGCATCGCGGTTTCCCGTCGCGGTTACCCTCGACGGATTATCAATTCACCATTCGCCGTGCCAACAAGAAGGGCGCGACGAAACTCATCCGGCGTGAACGCTATGCCGATCGCGGTCATGGCGATCGCAAGGCCGATGCGGGCTTCATGGCCGCGCTCTGGGCGCAGTTCGGCGAAGAGCCGTTCGAGCGCGGCAATCTCGATGCGGGCCGGTTGAGCTGGCTCTTCGGGCGCGAGGTGTTGGCTGCCGAAGACCCGTTCGATCCAGAAAGCTACGAGGCGCTTCTCAAAATCGACGTGAAACGCGCGGAAGCCTCCTTCCCGGAGGTCTTCGCCGATCCCGACGCCTTTACCTTCGATGATGACGAGGATGAGGATTGGGCATGATTTCGCTGATGTCCTGCGCGAAATGGCGGCATGCCGCCGAACCTCATGGTTGCAAGGATTTCGCCTTTGCAATCGCCGGTGCGCGCGGTCACATTGAGCGGGCAAGCCGTACTGTCCCCAACACCCGCGGCTTGTTTAATATCCCTACCCCTTCCCTATTCCTGCGGCCTGATCTTATGGTCGGGCCGCAGCTTTTTTCTTTCGGGGGTCAAGGGGGGCACCGCCAAGATGTGAAGGGGAGCGGCGATAGCTCGCCGATGGGGCTTCAGCTCGCGTTTTCGCCGTTGGCTTTTCACGGCGCCGCGATAAACTCGCGTCCAATCATAACCGCTATTGGAGGCAGTTTCCCATGCGTAAAACCCCGATCCTTCTTGTCCTTGCCGGCCTCGCTCTCGCAGGCTGCATGCAAACCGACGGCCAGCGCGCCCTTGCCGGTGCGGCCGGCGGCGCGATCATCGCGGATGCGACCGACAACAACGCGCTCACCGGCGCGGCTCTCGGCGCGCTCGCGGGCACCTATTGCGACGACGCGGGCGTCTGCCAGCGCTCGTACTAAGCACATCTGCGCGGCTCTGACCGCGTCCGATCGCTATTCGACCGCCATCGGTGCTGCGCGCTCCGGTGGCGGTTTTTCTTTTGTCTCACATCATGAACACGACACGCGGGGCGGGGGGATGCCCCTCCCGCACCGGAAGGGAAGGGCCTGACATGTTCAAGAAAATCCTGATCGCCAACCGTGGCGAGATCGCTTGCCGCGTCATCAAGTCGGCGCAGAAGATGGGGATCAAGACGGTCGCCGTCTATTCCGATGCCGATGCGCAGGCGCTGCATGTCCAGATGGCCGACGAGGCGATCCATATCGGCCCGCCGCCCGCGAACCAGTCCTATATCGTGATCGACAAGATCATGGATGCGATCCGTCAGTCGGGCGCCGAGGCGGTTCACCCGGGCTACGGCTTCCTGTCGGAAAACAAGAAGTTTGCCGAGGCGCTGGAGAAAGAGGGCGTCGCCTTCATCGGCCCGCCCTCTGGCGCGATCGAGGCGATGGGCGACAAGATCACCTCGAAGAAGCTCGCGAAAGAGGCGGGCGTGTCGACCGTGCCCGGCTATATGGGGCTGATCGCGGATGCCGATGAGGCGGTGAAGATCTCCGACGAGATCGGCTATCCGGTGATGATCAAGGCCTCCGCAGGTGGTGGCGGCAAGGGGATGCGCATCGCTTGGAATGCCGAAGAGGCGCGCGAGGGCTTCCAGTCGTCGAAGAACGAGGCGGCGAACAGCTTCGGCGACGACCGTATTTTCATCGAGAAATTCGTGACGCAACCGCGCCACATCGAAATTCAGGTGCTCGCCGACAAGCACGGCAACTGCGTCTACCTGAACGAGCGTGAATGCTCGATCCAGCGCCGCAACCAGAAAGTCATCGAAGAGGCGCCGTCGCCCTTCCTCGACCCTGAGACGCGCAAGGCGATGGGCGAGCAGGCCGTGGCCCTGTCGAAAGCGGTGGATTACTGCAGCGCGGGCACGGTGGAATTCATCGTCGATGGCGACAAGAACTTCTACTTCCTCGAGATGAACACCCGTCTTCAGGTGGAGCACCCGGTCACCGAGCTGATCACCGGCATCGACCTCGTCGAGCAGATGATCCGCGTGGCCGATGGCGAGAAGCTTCCGATGAAACAGGAAGATATCGGCATCAACGGCTGGGCCATCGAGAGCCGCCTCTATGCCGAAGATCCCTATCGCAACTTCCTGCCCTCGATCGGGCGTCTCACCCGCTACCGTCCGCCGGTGGAAGGCAAGACCGCTTCGGGCGGCATCGTGCGCAACGATACCGGCGTCTTCGAGGGCGGCGAGATTTCGATGTTCTATGACCCGATGATCGCCAAGCTCTGCACCTGGGCGCCGAGCCGTGGCGAGGCGATCGAAGAGATGCGTCTTGCGCTCGATATGTTCGAGGTCGAGGGCATCGGTCACAACCTGCCGTTCTGTGCGGCTGTGATGGATCACGAGCGTTTCGTGACCGGCAACATAACCACCGCCTTCATCGAAGAGGAATATCCTGAAGGGTTCAATGGTGTGACGCTGGACGAGGGGATGCTGCGCAAGGTCGCGGCGGCCACGGCGGCGATGGAGCGCGTGGCCGAGATCCGGCGCACCAAGATCTCCGGCACGCTCGGCAACCACGAGCGCAAGGTCGGCGTGGATTGGGCGGTCTCGCTGCAGGATGAGGATTTCAAGCTCAAGGTGAACGCGGATCGCCATGGTTCGACCATCATCTTCGAGGATGGCGAAGAGATGCGGGTCGAGAGCGACTGGACCCCGGGCGACCCGCTGGCCGAGCTGAGCGTGAACGGTGCACCGCTGGTCCTCAAGGTCGGCAAGATCCCGATGGGCTTCCGCATCCGCGTGCGTGGCGCCGATCTGAAGGTGCATGTCCGCACGCCGCGCCAGTTCGAGCTCGCGCAGCTGATGCCGGTGAAACTGCCGCCGGATACCTCGAAATTCCTGCTCTGCCCGATGCCGGGTCTCGTCGTGAAGATCTCGGTCGAGGAAGGCGCGGAAGTGCAGGAGGGTCAGCCGCTGGCCACCGTCGAGGCGATGAAGATGGAGAACATCCTGCGCGCCGAGAAGAAGGGCACCGTGAAGAAGATCAACGCCGAGGCGGGCGCGAGCCTTGCCGTCGACGACATCATCATGGAGTTCGAATAAGTGACGCCCGCGCCGTGGCATAGGGAGGCCGGGCGACCGGCTCACCCCGCCACGGCGGGGCGCGATCTATTGGCGCGCGGTTTCGTGCAGGGATGTGGTCAGAAGCCGCGCTCTTCGCGGATCTCGTCGCGCCGGATCGGCATCTTGTCGATCGAGCGGACGATCTCGCGCGCGTCCCACGGGGCGGGCTTGCGCAGGTTCACCGTGCCGTCCTTGGCGATGATGACGAGGGAGAACCCGCGCGGGCGCAGCGTGCGGCGCACGTCGCTCGCCGGATCGGGCGTGGTGTCGGTGATGACGACGACGTCGCGCCGGGCCAGTTCCGCCCAATGGTCCTTCAGATACCGGATCTGCTCCTTGAAGGCCGGGTCGAGCGGGCTGTCGGCGAAGACGACGATGGGCCGTTTCTGCCAGACGAACGCGTCCAGATCCGCATCCGCCCCATCGACCGGTGCGAAGGGGGGCGTGACCTCGGGCTCTGCCACGGCGAGATCGACGGTGCTCTCTTGGGCTGCGACCGCAAAGGGCGTCAGCGCAAGAAATGCAGCGAGTCCAAGGGATAATAGACGGGTCATGGGCTCCTCTCTCGTTCCTGATATATGCGCGGAAGGCCTCTCGCACCATGCCGGGCCCTGCGAATTTTCGCCAAATGCGTCCTTTAAGCGCCCCGCAAGGACTCGCGGTGCAGACTGGCGCCGGGTTTTCGGGGCTGCGGCGGGGTGCCGCTTGGACCCGGGGCCGTGGGGGCCGGGCATGGATGTCATTTTGCATATCGGGGCGCATCGCACCGCGACGACGACGTTTCAGGCGTGGATGCTGCAAAACGCCGATGCGCTGGCCACGGGCGGGATCGCCTATTGGGGGCCGGACCGGACGCGGGCGGGGCTGTTCTCGGGGCTGGTGAAGCGCCCCGATCTGGTGACGCCGGAGGATGGGACGGCGCTGTCGCGGCTGCGAACCGCGCTGGCGTTCGATCTGGACCGGCTCGCCGATCAGGGGATGCGCCATCTGGTGATCTCTGAGGAAAATCTGCTGGGCGCGATGCCGCAATGCGTGGACATGCTGACGCTCTACCCGGATGCGGCGGGGCGGCTGGAGCGTGCGCGGCAGGTGCTGGGCACGCATCTGGGCGGCGTGGCGCTGTCGATGCGGCGCTATGATATGTGGTGGTCCTCGGTGCTGTCGGTGATGGCGGGGCGGGGCGCTGGCCTGCCCGATGCGCGTGGGCTTGCGCGGCTTGCCGATCATCCGCGCGGCTGGCCGGAGGTGATCGTGCAGGCGCAGGCCGCGCTTGGGGCGCCCGTCACGGTCTGGAGCCATGAGGCCCTGGGGGCGGAGCCGCAGGCCCAGCTTCAGGCGCTCGTGCCGGGCGAAGGCCTGCCTGCCGGGCTGTTCGATGCCCGCAAACGGCGTAACGCGGCCCCGGGGCGCGCGGCGCTGCGCGAGGGGCTGCTGCGCGCCGGGCACCGAGTCGCGGCCGGGCAGGGGCGCTGGATGCCCTTCGATCAGGTGCAGCGCGCGCAGATGACAGCCCGCTATCTGGAGGATCTGACCTGGCTGCGCCACGCGCCGCCGGGACTGAATTTCGTGGAAATGACGGCCGAAGACGCGGGGAAGACACCCGCCGCGGCGACAGTGGAAGAAGGATTTGGCCATGACGGACAAGAAAGAGGACTGGCGTAACCTCGCCGAGAAGGAACTGCGTGGCAGGCCGTTCGAGGACCTGACCTGGAACACGCTCGAAGGGATCGCGGTGAAGCCGCTTTACACCGAAGAGGACGTGGAGGGGCTCGACCATCTGGGCACCATGCCGGGCCTGTCGCCTTTTACGCGCGGGCCGCGCGCCACGATGTATGCGGGCCGTCCGTGGACGATCCGGCAATATGCGGGCTTCTCGACCGCCGAGGAGTCGAACGCCTTCTACCGCAAGGCGCTCGCCGCCGGTCAGCAGGGCGTGTCGGTGGCCTTCGACCTCGCCACCCACCGCGGCTATGACAGTGACCATCCGCGCGTCGAGGGCGATGTCGGCAAGGCGGGCGTGGCGATCGACAGCGTCGAGGACATGAAGATCCTGTTCGACGGTATCCCGCTCGATCAGATTTCGGTCTCGATGACGATGAACGGCGCGGTGATCCCGATCCTCGCCAACTTCATCGTCACCGGCGAAGAGCAGGGCCATGACCGCAGCGTTCTGTCGGGCACGATCCAGAACGACATCCTCAAGGAGTTCATGGTCCGCAACACCTATATCTATCCGCCCGAGCCTTCGATGCGGATCATCGCGGATATCATCGAATACACCTCGAACGAGATGCCGCGGTTCAACTCGATCTCGATCTCGGGCTACCACATGCAGGAAGCCGGCGCGAACCTCGTGCAGGAGCTGGCCTACACGCTGGCGGACGGGCGCGAATATGTGCGCACCGCGATCAAGGCGGGGATGGATGTCGACAAGTTCGCAGGCCGTCTGAGCTTCTTCTTCGCGATCGGGATGAACTTCTTCATGGAGGCGGCCAAGCTGCGTGCGGCGCGCCTGCTGTGGAGCCGGATCATGGAAGAGTTCGAGCCGAAGAAGCCGCAAAGCTCGATGCTGCGCACTCACTGCCAGACCTCGGGCGTCTCGTTGGCCGAACAGGACCCCTATAACAACGTGATCCGGACGGCCTATGAGGCGATGTCGGCAGCGCTTGGCGGTACGCAGTCGCTGCACACCAACGCGCTGGACGAGGCGATCGCGCTGCCCACCGAGTTCTCGGCCCGGATCGCGCGCAACACGCAGCTGATCTTGCAGGAAGAGACCGGGATCACCAACGTGGTCGATCCGCTCGCGGGCTCCTACTACGTCGAGAGCCTCACGGCGGAACTGGCCGAGAAGGCCTGGGAGCTGATCGAGGAAGTCGAGGAGATGGGTGGTATGACCAAGGCCGTGGCCTCGGGGATGCCCAAGCTGCGCATCGAGGAAACGGCCGCCCGGCGGCAGGCGCTGATCGACCGGGGCGAGGATGTCGTGGTCGGGGTGAACAAGTATCGCCGCGAGACCGAGGACGAGCTGGATATTCTCGATATCGACAATGCGAAGGTGCGCGACAACCAGATCGCGCGGCTCGAGAAGATGCGGGCCAGCCGCGACGAGGCGGCCTGCGAGGCGGCGCTGACGGAACTGACGCGCCGCGCCTCCGAGGGTGGCAACCTGCTCGAGGCGGCGGTGGAAGCTGCCCGCGCCCGGGCCTCTGTGGGAGAGATTTCGATGGCGATGGAAAAGGTGTTCGGACGTCACCGCGCCGAGGTGAAGACTTTGGCTGGTGTCTATGGCGCGGCCTATGACGGCGACGAGGGCTTCGCCCAGATCCAGAAGGATGTCGAGACCTTCGCCGAGGAAGAGGGTCGCCGCCCGCGGATGCTGGTGGTGAAGATGGGTCAGGACGGCCATGACCGCGGCGCCAAGGTGATCGCGACGGCCTTCGCCGATATCGGCTTCGACGTCGATGTGGGCCCGCTGTTCCAGACGCCGGAGGAAGCAGCGCAGGACGCGATCGACAACGACGTGCATGTGGTCGGGATTTCGTCGCAGGCGGCGGGTCACAAGACGCTGGCACCCAAGCTGATCGAGGCGCTCAAGGAGAAGGGCGCAGAGGATATCATCGTGATCTGCGGCGGCGTGATCCCGCAGCAGGATTATGACTACCTCAAGAAGGCGGGCGTGAAGGCCATCTTCGGGCCGGGGACCAACATCCCGTTGGCCGCGCGCGAGATCCTCGACATCGTGCGTCAGGCGCGGGCCTGAGGGCGCTGAGGGGGCTCTGCCCCCGCGCTAACGCGCCCCCCGGGATATTTTGACCAAGGCGAAGTTCGGGCTTTGCTTTGAATTTGGGCGGCGCGCGGGGGAACCCTGCGCGCCGCCAGTCATTTCAAAACATTACAACGATTTAATCACAGGGCGGATTTGCGCGGGTGCATTTCCGCCGCAGCGCGGCTAGACTTGAACCATGGACAAGCCCATCTCCCTTTGGTCGCGTATCGCGCAGGCGCTCTCCGCTCTCGGGCGGGGTGAGGCGCTGTCGACGGTCTTCGACAATCTGCGCCAGCCGCCGGAACGCTCCGTCGCTTTCACCATCGCGGTGATTGCGCTGGGGGCGAAGATGGCGAAGGCCGACGGGCAGGTCACGCGCGACGAGGTGGCGGCGTTCCGGCGCATTTTCCAGATTCCGCCGGAAGAGGAAGCCAATGCCGCGCGCGTCTTCAACATGGCGCGGACCGATGTGGCGGGCTTCGACGCCTATGCCCGCAAGATCGCCAACATGTTCGGCCCCGGCGCGGATGTGCTGAAGGACGTGCTGGAAGGCCTGTTCTTCATCGCGCTGGCCGATGGCGATTACCACGAGGGCGAGGATGCCTTCCTGCTGGAGGTCGCGCGGATTTTCGGGCTGGAGGAATGCTGTTTCCGTGCGATGCGTTCGGCCTTCGTCGAAGATGCCGATCCCGATCCGTGGACCGTGCTGGAGGTCGAGCCGGGCACACCGCTTGATCAGGTGCGCAAGGTCTGGCGCAACAAGGTGCGCGAGGCTCATCCCGACCGGGCGATTGCCCGCGGTCTGCCGGAGGAAGCGGTGCAGCTGTCTCAGGCGCGGGTGATCGCGCTCAACAAGGCCTGGGAGGAAATCCGCGCCAGCCATGCGGAGGCGTGATGCGGATCGCCACTTGGAATATCGAGTGGTTCAACAGCCTTTTCGCGCGCAACGGGACGCTTCTCGACGATAGTGAATGGTCGGCGCGCTACAATGTGACGCGCAGCCAGCAGACCGGCGCGATCGCGATCGTGATGAGCGCGCTGGAGGCCGATGTGCTTCTGGTGGTCGAGGCGCCCGACGACAATCATCGCCACAAGACGGTGGATATGCTCGAAGGCTTTGCGGAGCGGTTCGGGCTGCGCCAGCGTCGCGCGCTTCTGGGCTTTTCCAACGACACGCAGCAGGAACTGGCGCTGCTCTACGACCCCGATGTCGTGACGGCGCGGCACGATCCGCAAAGCTCGGAGGCGTGGCCGCGCTTCGATGGCAGCCTGCGGATCGACCTCGATATCGATGCGCGGATGGATACGGTCACCTTTTCCAAGCCGCCCCTCGAAGTCGCGTTGGGAACGCAGAGCGGGGAAGTGCTTCGGCTGATCGGCGTGCATGTGAAGTCGAAAGCCCCACATGGCGCGACGAGCCTGGAGACAGCGACCCGCATGGCGATCGAGAACCGGCGCAAGCAACTGGCGCAGTCGATCTGGATCCGGGGCCGCGTGGAAGAACATCTCGCGGCGGGCGACAGCCTGATAGTGCTGGGCGATTTCAACGACGGTCCCGGGCTCGACGAATACGAGAAGCTGTTCGGGCGCTCGGGCGTGGAGATCGTCGCGGGCGAGGGCGGCCCGGACGCGGAGCGGCTTCACGATCCTCATGCGCGGCTGTCGAAAGCGCATCATACGGCCGCCGCGCCAAGTTCCGCGCGGTTCTACCTCGTCGATCAGAAGCAGTATTTCTCGGCCATGCTGGATTATGTGATGCTCTCGCCCGATCTGTCGGCCCGGGCGAGGAAGTGGCGTATCTGGCACCCGTTCGACGACCCGCATATCTACCGCGTGCCCGAATTGCGCGAGGCGCTTTTGCAGGCCTCCGATCATTTTCCCGTCTCGGTCGATATCGACTGATCGGGGGCGTGATTTTCGCGCCGCTTCAGCGTAGGATCGAACTATGAAACAGCCGCTCATCATCGCTCTCTCGCTCGCCCTTCTGGCAACGCCCGTCTCCGCGCAGGAGGAGGGCGGCGACGCTGGCGGCGATGTCGATCGCGGGTTCTCCTTGCTGCAGGAGGGCGCGCAGTCGCTGTTTCGGGGGCTCATGGGCGAGATGAAGCCGCAGCTCGACGAGATGCAAAAAGGCTTGGGGGAGGCTGCGGCCCAGTTGGGGCCGAAGCTGCGCCAATTCCTCGCGCTGGTCGACGATATGTCGAATTACGGCGCGCCCGAGCGGCTGCCCAATGGCGATATCATCATGCGGCGCAACGCGGACGCGCCGCCGCCGCCGCCTTTGATGACCGAGCCGCCGGAGGACGCGCCGCAAAAGGACGCGCCGAACCAGGGCGGGCCCATCGAGATCCCTGAGGGCGGTATCGAGCTTTAATCCGTGATGATCGGTTCGGCCTTCAGCGCGTTCGCAAGCGAGCGGAAGCGCGACTCGGCAACCTCGCCCATCAGCGCCTTGCCGCGCTTGGTCAGCTTCAATTCGAGCTCGCCCTTCTTGGCCGAATATTTCAGCTCGCCCGCATCGGCGGGGCTGTGGGTCGCGAACATCGAGCCGAAGCGCATCGCCTTGCCCAGAACCTCGGCCTCCTGAATCTGCTCTTCCGTCAGCAGCGGCAGGAACGGTTCCAGCCGCGATCCGCCGCGCGAGTTCTTGTAGCGGTGCAGTAGCGCCACGCCGAGCCAGATCCGCTCGGGGTGGGACATGGCCGAATAATTCGCGCGGGTGACGTTCTCGAAACAGGCCTCGGCGCGGTAATCGGGATGCGTGCGCCACGTCGTGTCATGCAGCAGGCAGGCCGCGCGCACGAGACGGAATTTCTCGGGCGGAAGGGGCCCGAAGATCGGCTCGATGAAGGCGTGGAGCTTCTTGCCGAAGCCGGGCATCCGGCTCATCACGCGCTCGGTATGGCGCGCGGCTTCCACCAGCGGGTCGCGGCGGCGCAGCCTTTCGGGCATCTGTTCGTAGAGGAGCCCTTCGCGGATCCCGTAGGCGGAGACGTCGATCTCCTTGGGCTCAAAGGTGGCGATCAACTCGCGCAGCACCTGACTTGCCAGCGGGACGAGTTCCATCCGCGCCGAGGAGGTGCCGGTTTTCGCGCGCAGCTTCTCCATGTCGGATTTGCCGATCCACTCGATCGTCTCGCCCAGCTCGTCGGGCTTCATCCGGTATTCGTGCTGCACCAGCAGCGGGTAGTCGCGCCGCTCCATGTCGAGACGTGCGATGGCCCGCCACGAGCCGCCGACGAGGTAGATGCGTTCGTGTTCGGTGCCGACCTTCTCGGCCAGCTCCTGCATCGTCGCCTGAATATGGGCGGTGATGGCCTTCTTGCCGCCCGCGATCTGCTGCAAGCGGAAGGGGCCAAGCTGTGAGGTGGCGCGACGCCAGACCTTGCCGCCGCGAATCTCGGCCAATTCCATCGAGTTGCCGCCGATATCGCAGACGAGACCCTCGGCCTCGGGCCAGCCCAGAAGCACTCCTTGCGCGGACAGCCGGGCCTCTTCCAGCCCGTCGACGATATGGACCTTGAGGCCGGTCTCTTTCTCGATCTTGCGGTGAAACTCGGGGCCGTCCTCGGCATCGCGCATCGCGGCGGTGGCGACGCAGGTGAGCGGGCCGATGTCCATCCCCTCGGCGAGCGCGGCAAAGCGCTTGAGCGCGGTCAGGCCGCGTTCGCGCCCCTCGGGGTTGAGCTTGCCGGTTTCTGCCAGACCTTGGCCGAGACCCGCCATGACCTTCTCGTTGAAGAAATAGGCGGGGCTGCGCGCCGCGCCGTCGAAGACGACCATCCGGATCGAGTTGGAGCCGATATCGACGACGCCGACGCGCGAGAGCGCGCGCACGGACGGGTCGTCGAAGAGAGGCTGGCCGAACGGATCCCAATCGTCGCTGTCATCAACTGCCGGCGCCGCTTTGTCTTTGCTCATCTGCCCGTCCGTTCGAGTCGTTCGCACCCAAAGCTAGGGCTAGTCGAAGCTATGGGCAAGTTCGGGAACGTCGCTTGCCCCAGCGGAACCCCGGCCCGAGAGCGAGGGGTATTCCATGAAGAACCGGTGGCAGGAGAACAGGTCCTCGCGGTCGTCGGGCAGGTGGCGGATGAACTTGCCGTCGGGCTGCAAAATCCAGCTCTGCGCCTCGTCGGCCATGTTCGCCGCCATGATCTGGCTGACGATCTGCGCCTTCACGGTGGGGTTCTTTGCCTCCACCAGCGTCTCGACCCGGCGGTTGAGGTTGCGCCCCATCCAGTCGGCGGAGGAGAAGAACACCCGCGCGTCGTTCGAAGGCAGGGCGTGGCCATTGCCGAAGCACACGATGCGCGAATGCTCGAGGAACCGTCCGACGATGGATTTGACGCGGATATTCTCCGACAGGCCCTTGATGCCGGGGCGGATGCCGCAGATGCCGCGGATCACGAGCGAGATTTTCACCCCCGCCTGCGACGCCCGGTAGAGCGCGTCGATCACGTCGGATTCGATCAGCGAATTCATCTTCGCCCAGATCGCCGCGGGTTTGCCCGCCTTGGCGTGTTCGATCTCCCGGTCGATCAGGTCGAGCAGGCGCGGCTTCAGCGTGATCGGCGAGATCGCGAGGTTCTCCAGACCCTCGGGCTGCACATAGCCCGAGAGGTAGTTGAAGACCTTCGTCGCATCGCGCCCCAGTGCCGCGTCGCAGGTGAAGAAGCTCAGATCGGTATAAATCTTCGCGGTGATCGGGTGGTAATTGCCCGTGCCGTAATGGGTGTAGGTCACGAGATGGTCGCCCTCGCGGCGCACGACGGTCGAGATCTTGGCGTGGGTCTTGTAGTTGATGAACCCATAGACGACATGGGCGCCCGCGCGCTCCAGACGGCGCGACTGGCGGATATTGGCGGCCTCATCGAACCGGGCCTTCAGCTCGACCAGAGCGGTCACCGATTTGCCGTTCTCTGCCGCTTCACACAGCGAAGAGACGACAGGGCTGTCTTTCGACGTCCGATAGAGCGTCTGCTTGATCGCCAGCACGTTGGGATCGTTCGCCGCCTGATCGATGAAGCGCACCACGAGATCGAAGGTCTCGTAGGGGTGGTGCAGCAGGATGTCCTTCTGCTTGATCGCGGCGAACATGTCGCCCTCGTGGTCCTGCACGCGTTCGGGCACGCGCGGGGTGAAAGTCGGCCAGAGCAGATCGGGCCGCTCGTTCAGGATCAGTTCCTTCACGTCGGCAATGCCGACCAGACCCTTTTCCTCGACCACCTCGTCGGGATCGACATGCAGCTCGCGCATCACAAGCGCCTGCAGGTCTTCGGGCGCGCCGGGCGAGACCGACATGCGGATGACCTGACCGCGGCGGCGCCGCTTCAGCGCGGTCTCGAACTCGCGCACGAGATCTTCGGCCTCGTCCTCGACTTCCAGATCACTGTCGCGCAGCACCCGGAACGAGCACGAGCCCACATCCTTGTAGCCCGGGAAGAGCGAGCTCAGATGCAGCATCAGAAGCTGCTCGAGCGGCAGGAACCGCGCCTCGCCCGGAAGGCGCACGAAACGGTCGATCTGCGCCGGGATCGGCAGCAGAGCCTGCAACCGTCGCTGATCGCTTTCCCGCTCCAGCTCCAGCGCGAGACAGAAGCCGGTATTCGGGATGAAGGGGAAGGGGTGCGCGGGGTCGATCGCCAGCGGCGAGAGCACCGGGAAGACGTTGTTGAGGAAGTGATCCGAGAGGAAATCGAGATCGCGCTTGGTCAGCCGCGAGCGGCTCACGACATGGATGCCCTCGCGCTCCATCTCGCGCTTGAGCGCCGACCACGTCGCCTGCTGGGTGTCCATCAGCCGCCGGGCGTTGGCGTTGATCTTTTCCAGCTGCTCGGCCGGGGTCAGCCCGTCATCGGAGGCGTTCACGTTGCTCTCGCGCACGAGCTCCATCAGGCCCGCCACGCGCACGGTGTAGAATTCGTCGAGGTTGGTGGCCGAGATCGACAGGAAGCGCACGCGTTCCAGGAGCGGCACACGCGGATTGCGCGACTCTTCCAGAACCCGCCAGTTGAAGGCCAGCCAGCTCAGTTCCCGGTTGAAGAACCGGCCCGGTCCGCTGATCTCCGACTCGGGCAGCGTGATCGGCGTGGGGAAGGGGGTCTTGAGGAAATCTGCTTGGGTCATGGCGCGCTTATCGTTGGATTTTGTAATGGCTCCGTGACAGTTTGCGCGGCTCAGTCGAGACTGTCCAGAACCTCCGCCGCCAGTCTTTGGGTGATCGCACGGCGCTGCGCGAGCGCCTGCCGATCGAGCGCCGCGACCAGTTTGCGCGCGGTCGCTAGAGAGCGGTCCATCCGCGTCACCAGCCAGCCGATCAGGTTCGGCGGCACGGTCAATTGCCGGTCCGAGAACAGCTTCACCAGAACGGCCGCCAGCAGCGCGTCATCGGGGGGCGTGATCCGCACCGTCGCGGTCGCCTCCATCCGGCTGATCAGATCGGGCAGGGTCATCCCCCAGTCGCGCGGCGGTGTGCGCGCGGTCAGCAGAAGCCGCCCGCCCTCGGCCTGCATCAGATTGTGCAGGTGAAACAGCGCGCGCTGGCCCGCCTCATCCGCGCCGATCCTCTCGGCGCGTTCGATCACGGCGGCCCCTTTCGCGACGAGGGCCGGGGCCATCTCTTCGGTCAGATCGCGGGCGGGCAGGATGTCGGCGCCCTGTTCATCGGCCCAGATCGTCGCGAGATGCGTCTTGCCCGCGCCTTCCGGCCCGATCAGGATCATCCGGCCCAGCGGCCATGTTTCGGGCGCATTGAGGGTCGTCACCGCCAGCGCATTGGCTGGCGAGATGAAGAAGTCTTCACGCCCCTGCGCGGAACGCAGGTGCAGCGGGAAGGTCAACTGCTCGGCCATTCTCAGCTCTCGTGTTCGGTCGTCTCGGTCGCGCCCGTCACTTCCCCGGTCTCCTCGTTGATGAGTGAGATCGGCGAATGGGCTGTCGGCTCGCGCTCCGTTTGCCCTCGGTAAAGCGCCCCTTGCAGATATTGGTCGATGAAGAAGCGCGCAACCACTCCGATCACCGCAGCGACGGGAACGGCGACCAACATGCCAACAAAACCGAACAAAGTGCCGAAAGCGGACAGCGCGAAGATCAGCCAGAGCGGATGCAGCCCGACCGAATCGCCCACGAGTTTCGGGGTGACGAAATTGCCTTCGAGAAACTGACCGAGCACGAAGATGCCCGCGACGATGCCGATATTGAACCACTCGCCCCAGAACTGGAACAGCGCGAGGCCGATGGCGAGCGCGCCGCCGATGATCGCTCCGATATAGGGGATGAAGGTCAGCGCACCTGCGACCGAGCCCACCAGCAGCCCGAAATCGAGCCCCGCCGCCATCAGTGCGATCGCGTAGAAGGCGCCCAGCACGAGGCAGACCGTGACCTGACCGCGCACGAAGCCCGAAAGCACCCGGTCGATATCGCGGGCGATGGTGCGGATCGTATGGACGTGATCGCGCGGCAGCCAGCCATCGACCTTCGCCACCATCCGATCCCAGTCGAGCAACATGTAGAAGGCCACGACCGGCACCACGACGATGAAGATGATCACGTTTACCAGCGTCATCGCCGAACTCAGAAGCGTCGCCGCCAATTCACCGCCGCGCGCCTTGATCGCGGTGCCGAGCGTATTGAGCGTGTCGTTCACGACCGAGTTTTGCAGGAGATTGGGGAAACGCTCGTTCAGGAAGGCCTGCAACGAGGCCAGAAGATCGGGGGCGAGGGCGACGAGCTGTCCCAACTGCCGCGCCAGCATCGGCACCACGGCGAGCGCAACGATCACGAAAATCAGCACCGTCGCCAGCCCGATAATCGCGGTAGAGACCGCACGGCTCAACCCCAGCTTCTCCAGCCGGTCGGCCAGCGGGTCGAGGAAATAGGCGATCGCGCCGCCCATGATAAAGGGCAGGATGACATTGCCCAGCCACCACAGCGACAGGATCAGCACCAGAGCGGCGACGGACCAATAGGTGACTTGCTGGCGGGCAGGCAGGGCCATGCGCGGTCCTTCGTCAGTGATGCGTTCGCTTTAACGTGGCGAAATGCGGTGGGAAATCAAGTGCGGGCGCACGCGCCCCTTCCTCTTGGCGGAAATATCCCGGGGGAGGCGCGGATGCGCCGGGGGCGGAGCCCCCTCATAGGCGACAGCCGCAACCTGCGCCACCATCTTGCCCAACGCCCCCGTTTCCTCTAGGCCAAACGCAACGTCTGACACCAACCCTCGAAGGACCGCTCATGCGCCTGTCCCGCTATTTTCTTCCCGTTCTCAAGGAAACCCCCGCCGAGGCGCAGATCGCCTCGCATCGGCTGATGCTGCGTGCGGGTATGATCAAGCAGCAGCAGGCCGGGATCTATTCCTGGCTGCCGATGGGCTTCAAGGTGCTGCGCCGGATCGAGCAGATCGTGCACGAAGAGCAGGCGCGCGCCGGCCATCTCGCGATCCAGATGCCGACGCTGCAATCGGCTGATCTGTGGCGCGAGTCGGGCCGCTATGACGGCTATGGCGAAGAGATGCTGCGCATCACCGACCGTCAGGGGCGCGATATGCTGTATTCGCCCACCGCCGAGGAAATGGTCACCGATATCTTCCGCGCGCATGTGTCGAGCTACAAGCAGCTGCCGCTGACGCTCTATCAGATCCAGTGGAAGTTCCGCGACGAGATCCGTCCGCGCTTCGGCGTGATGCGCGGCCGCGAATTCCTGATGAAGGACGGCTACAACTTCGACCTCAGCAAGGAAGACGCGCTTCACGCCTATAACCGCCACCTCGTCAGCTACCTGCGCACCTATGAGCGTATGGGCCTGCAGGCGATCCCGATGCGCGCCGATAGCGGCCCGATCGGCGGCGATTACACCCATGAATTCCTCGTGCTGGCCGAGACGGGCGAGTCGGAAGTGTTCTACGACAGCGAGATCACCGATCTGACCTTCGGTGACCGCGAGATCGATTACGACGACGTGGCGCAGTGCCAAAGCGTGCTGGAGGAATTCACCTCGCGCTATGCCCGCACCGACGAGACCCATGACGAGGCGGCCTTCAACGAGGTCCCGGAAGAACGTCGCCGCGTCGCGCGCGGCATCGAGGTCGGTCAGATCTTCTATTTCGGCACCCAATATTCCGAGGCGCTGGGCGCGAGTGTCCAGACCCCGGACGGTTCGAAAGTCCCGGTCCATATGGGCTCGCACGGGATCGGCGTGAGCCGTCTCGTCGGCGCGCTGATCGAGGCGAACCACGACGAGAAGGGCATCATCTGGCCCGAGGGCGTGACGCCGTTCCATGTCGGTATCGTCAACCTCAAGCAGGGCGATGTCAGCTGCGACAGCGCCTGCGAAGCGATCTACCGGGCGTTCCTCGATCACGGGCTCGACCCGCTCTATGACGACCGCGAAGAGCGCGCGGGCGCGAAATTCGCCACCATGGACCTGATCGGTCTGCCGTGGCGGATCACCGTCGGTCCGCGCGGGATCGCGGCCAACAAGGTGGAACTGACCTGCCGCCGCACCGGCGAGAGCGAAGAGATGCCGGCGGAAGAGGCGGTCGAGAAGATCGTGGGCATCTATGAAGGGCTTTGATCTGATCTTTGCCGCCAGCGCGGTCGCGGCGAGCCTGCTCGCCGGGCCCGCTTTGGCCGAAGGCACGGGGCAGGGCGCCGAGCAGGGCCTCGTGGCGTGGTTGAGCGAGACGCTCGGCATCTCCGCCAAGGTGCCGCAGGGCTGGACGTCGGACGAGATGCCGGGAGGCGGGATCCTGTTCTCCGCCCCCGATATCGACCCGCACAAGACCGCCCATGTCGCGCTGCGCGCCCATGCTGATCAGGGGTCTGATCTGGCGGCTGCGCATGATCAACTGCTGCACACGATCCTGCTCGATGGCGATACGGTGCTGTCGGATGACGTGACCGAGGACGGGTTCGCAATCCGCTCCAAGGACACGTTCGGCAAGGTGACGCTGCGCAAGACCGAGCGGCTCGATTGCGCGGGTGGGGCGGTGCTCGCCTCCGTCCAGACCGATTACCCGGCCGATCTGGCCGAGGGCATGGCGCCACTTCTGGCGGATGTGCCCGGTACGCTGGGCTGCAAATAGGGGGCTCTGCCCCCGCCCGTTCCGGGCTCCCCCGGGATATTTCGACCAAGCCGAAACAGGCGCGCTCTCGCCGCTATGACCGGACGCAGGCTTGACCTTTCGACCCCGCCGCGCCAGCTTGCGCCGAATTTTCGTGGATGGAGCCGATGGCCGCACGCACTGCCCCGTTTTCCCGTTTCGAGTTCATGATCGCGTGGCGCTATCTGCGCGCGCGCCGCGCCGAAGGTGGCGTCTCGGTCATGACATGGATTTCCCTGATCGGCATCGCTCTGGGCGTGGCCGCGCTGATCGCGACGCTTGCCGTGCGCGCGGGCTTCCGTGCCGAGTTCGTCTCGACCATCGTGGGATCGAACCCGCAGATCACGGTCTATTCCGCACCGATGGAAGTGGCCGAGGGCTCGGGCGTCTATTCCAAGCTGATCCGCGACTATGCCGCGCGCTCCGACCGGATCAAGGCGATCCCCGGCGTGGTCAGTGCGGCCCCGGCGGTGCGCGGTCAGGCGATGGTCAGCTTCGGCGACCGCGCCAACGTGGCGGATGTCTACGGGTTGGCGCTGTCGGATCTTAAGAACATCCCCAATATCGCGCATTCCGACGACGCGCAGGGCGATATCGACAATTTCGGTGAAGGCATCGCGATCGGCATCGGGATGGCGCGCGATCTAGGCGTGACGGTGGGCGACACGGTCAAGGTGATCTCGCCCAACGGGGCCAAGACGCCGTCGGGCACGAGCCCGCGGGTGAACGCCTACAAGATCTCGTATGTGTTCTCGGCCGGGCGCTACGACATCGACCAGACGCGGCTTTATATGCCGTTCAAGGAGGCGCAGAGCTTCTTCAACCGCGAGGGCGGGGTGGATGAGATCGACGTCGACGTGGCCGATCCCGAAGGTATCGCCGAATGGGAGCCCGCGATCATGGATGCCAGTGGCAAGGGCACGCTCTTGTGGACGTGGAAGGACGCGTCCTCGAGCTTCCTGCGCGCGCTCTCGGTCGAGGATAACGTGATGTTCATCATCCTCTCGATCCTCGTGCTGATCGCTTCGATGAATATCACCTCGGGGCTGATCATGCTGGTCAAGAACAAGGGCCGCGATATCGGCATCCTGCGCACGATGGGGCTCAGCGAGGGTTCGATCCTGCGGGTCTTCTTCCTCTGCGGCGCGTTTACCGGGGTGATCGGGACGCTGGCCGGTCTGGGGATCGGGGTGCTGTTCTCGGTGAATATCGACCATGTCATGGGCTTCGTGAACTGGCTCAATGGTGGCGATGCCTGGGACCCGTCGATCCGCGGCATCTATCATCTGCCCGCGAAATTGCAGCCCTGGGACGTGACCAAGGCGGTGGCGCTGTCGCTGACGCTGAGCTTCATCGTGACCATCTTCCCGGCGCGCCGTGCTGCGCGCATGAACCCGGTGGAGGCGCTGCGCTATGAATGACGTGCTGATCTGCGAACAGTTGGAAAAGTGCTACAACCGGGGCAAGCCGAACGAGATCACGGTGCTCAAAGGTCTCGATCTGACCATTCCGAAAGGGCAGGTCGTGGCGCTGGTCGCGCCTTCGGGGGCGGGGAAATCGACGCTTCTGCATATCGCGGGGCTGCTGGACACGCCCGATTCCGGGCGGGTTCTGATCGATGGCGAGGACCTGACCGGCGCGCGCGATGGCAAACGCACGGCGGCGCGGCGCGAGAAGCTGGGCTTCGTCTACCAGTTCCACCACCTGCTGCCGGAGTTCTCGGCGGTCGAGAATATCGTGCTGCCGCAGCTCGCCAATGGCGTCAGCCGCAAGGCCGCGGAAGAGCGGGCCAAGGACCTCTTGAGCCGCGTCGGTATGGCGGGTCGGATGGATCACCGCCCCTCGGCGCTGTCGGGGGGCGAGCAGCAGCGCGTGGCGTTCTGCCGGGCGCTGGCGAACGGGCCGAGCCTGTTGCTGGCCGACGAGCCCACGGGCAACCTCGATCCGACCACCTCGGACACGGTGTTCGACGTGCTGATGGGGCTGGTGCGCGAGACGGGCCTGTCGGCACTGATCGCGACGCATAACATGGAGCTCGCCGCCAAGATGGACCGCGTGTTGCATCTGGACAATGGCGCGCTGGAGGAGGGGATATGATCGTTTACGGGATTTCGACCTGCGACACGGTGCGCAAGGCGCGCAAGGCGCTGGAAGCGGCCGGGCGCGACGTGGCGTTCCGCGACGTGCGGGCGGAGCCTCTGACGGGGACCGAGGTCGCGGAGTTCGAGGCGGCCTTCGGAGACAAGATCGTCAACCGTGCCTCCACGACGTGGCGCAATCTGCCCGAGGGTGAACGCGAAAAGCCCGTCGCCGACCTGCTGGGCGAACATCCCACGCTGATGAAGCGCCCGGTGATCCGCGAGGGCGACAAGCTCACGCTGGGCTGGGCGAAGGCCACGCAGGCCGAGTGGCTCTGAGTGGGCACCCCTTCGTCATAGGCTGAGACAGAAAAACGGCGCGCATCCCGCGATGCGCGCCGTTTCAAATCCTTACCGTCCGATCCTAAGATCAGAGCAGGACCAGATCCGATGCCGAGGAGCGGCCGTCGCGACCCGACTGCAGCTCATATTGGATCTTCTGATTGTCATCGAGCCCCTTGAGACCCGCACGCTCGACAGCAGAGATGTGCACGAACACGTCCTTGCCGCCTTCGTCAGGCGCAATGAAGCCGTAACCCTTGGTAGAATTGAACCATTTCACGGTGCCAGTGGCCATTACCGTCTTCTCCTTCGTAGTCTCCCGGCGCGATATTGCGTCCGGGCCGTGCAGCCAGTCTCTTTCGGGTCTTCCGGCTGCCTTTTTCAGAAGCGAGGCGGTAGGAAAGTCTGTAACACACGCATATTCAAGTCTCTCCGAGAATTGCAAAAATGCAATGACATTCCGTGAGGGGCGCAAGCCCCTCACAGGTCTGTGAAAATTCCGGATCGGCCTGAATTTGCGGCAATTATCCGCGCAAATCGGGCGGCGTCGATTCGGTGATCAGCTGCTCGACGATCTCGTCGATTGCCACCGTGGAGGTGCGGGTATCGCCGAGTTTGCGGACCGACACGGTGCGTTCCTCGACCTCTTTCATCCCGATCGCGAAGATATAGGGGACCTTGCCGAGCGAGTGCTCGCGGACCTTGTAGTTGATCTTCTCGTTGCGGGTGTCGGCCTCGGCGCGGATGCCCGCGGCGCGCAGCTTCGACGTCACTTCCAGCACGTAGTCGTCAGCGTCCGAGACGATCGACGCCACGACCACCTGGCGCGGCGCGAGCCAGAGCGGCATCTTGCCGGCGAAGTTCTCAATCAGCATGCCGATGAAGCGCTCGAACGAGCCCAGCACCGCGCGGTGCAGCATCACGGGACGGTGGCGTTCGCCATCCGAACCCACGAATTCCGCATCCAGCCGCTCGGGCAGGTTGGTGTCGACCTGCAGCGTGCCGCATTGCCAGTCGCGCCCGATCGCATCGGTCAGCACGAATTCCAGCTTCGGCCCGTAGAACGCGCCTTCGCCTTCGAAGATCTCATAGTCGTAACCGGCGGCCTTGCAGGCATTGCCGAGCGCGGCTTCGGTGTAATCCCAGCTCTCATCGCTACCGATGCGCTTCTCGGGGCGCGTCGACAGCTTGATGCGCCAGTCGGTGAAGCCGAGATCGTCATAGATCCCCGAGAGGAACTTGATGAACTTCTCGGTTTCCGCCTCGATCTGATCCTCGGTGCAGAAGATATGCGCGTCGTCCTGCGTGAAGCCGCGCACGCGCATGATGCCATGCAGCGCGCCCGAGGGTTCGTAGCGCGCGCAGGAGCCGAACTCGGCCATGCGCAGGGGCAGGTCGCGATAGGATTTGACGCCCTGATTGAAGATCTGCACGTGGCAGGGGCAGTTCATCGGCTTGAGCGCGTTGACCGTCTTCTCGCGCGCATGATCCTCGTCGACTTCGACGATGAACATGTTCTCCTGATAGTTCTCCCAGTGGCCCGAGGCTTCCCAGAGCTTGCGGTTCACCACCTGCGGCGTGTTCACCTCGACATAGCCGTCATCGCGCTGCTTGCGGCGCATGTAGTCCTGCAGCGCGGTGTAGATGGTCCAGCCGTTCGGGTGCCAGAAGATCTGGCCCGGCGCCTCTTCCTGCATGTGGAACAGGTCCATCTCGCGGCCGAGCTTGCGGTGGTCGCGCTTGGCGGCCTCCTCCATCATCGTGACCCAGGCGTTGAGATCCTTCTTGTTCTTGAAGGCCACGCCATAGATGCGCTGCAGCATCGGACGGCTGGAATCGCCCAGCCAGTAGGCGCCCGCGACATGGGTCAGCTTGAACGCATCCGCCGGAACCTGACCGGTATGCTGCAGGTGAGGGCCCCGGCAGAGATCCTGCCAGTTGCCGTGCCAATACATCCGGATGTCCTCGCCTTGCGGGATCCGGTTGATCAGCTCGACCTTGTAGGGCTCTTCCGTCGCCAGATAATGGTCGATCGCGTGTTTGCGGCTCCAGACCTCGGTCTTGATGGCGTCGCGCGCGTTGATGATCTCGCGCATCTTCTTCTCGATCGCGCCGAGGTCTTCGGGCGTGAAGGGCTCTTCGCGGTCGAAGTCGTAAAACCAGCCATTGTCGCGGACCGGGCCGATCGTGACCTTCACGCCGGGATAGAGCTCCTGCACGGCGCGGGCCATGATATGGGCGAGGTCGTGGCGGATCAGCTCCAGCGCGGGGCCGTCATCCTGCATCGTGTTGATGGCGATCTGCGCGTCTTCCTGGATCGGCCATTGCAGATCCCAATGCGCGCCGTTCACCTGAGCGGAGATCGCTTTCTTCGCCAGCGACGGTGCGATCGAGGCGGCCACTTCGGCCGGCGTCACGCCTGCGTCATAGTCGCGCGAATTGCCATCGGGAAAGGTGAGGGAGATCTGGGACATGTCGTCCTCCTCGTCGGTTTGGCGCCCACGGAACGCCCGGTTGCGGGATATATGCTTCCCGAGCCTTTTGCGCGGCTTGCGCGCGGCTGTCAATGGGGCCGGGCAGGGGGAGATGTCGCAGGGGGGGCTCCGCCCCCGCGCTGGCGCGCTCCCCCGGGATATTTCGGCCAAGCCGAAGCTGAAAGCCTCGTGCGCGTTCGTGTTGGCAAAAATATCCCGGGGGTGAGGTGCGAAGCACCGAGGGGGCAGAGCCCCCCTTGGCTATGGGCCAAGAAAAAGGCGCCGCTCGGGCGCCTCTCACTTACATCTTGTTGAGCTTGCTCTGCAGATCGGCGAGCTGTTTCTTGATCGAGTCCAACTCGCCGCGATCATCGCCGTCATCGGGCGCGGGGCCGGACGAGCCTGCCGTGCCCCAGCCGGCCATCATGTTCTGCAAGAAGGCCTGTTGCTGCGCCTGCAGCGCCTCGAAGCCGGGCATCGAGGCCATGGGATTCGGCATCTTGTTCATATTCTCGAGCATATGCGAGTGCCCCTCGCGCAGCATCTCGAAGCTGGCTGCGAGGAATTGCGGCACCACCGATTGCGCAGCCCCCGTATAGGAGCGCACCAGATCGGTCAGCACGTCGACCGGCAGGACATTCTCGCCGCGGCTTTCGTGCTCGGCCACGATCTGCAGCAGATATTGCCGCGTCAAGTCGTCGCCCGATTTCAGATCGACAATCTGCACCTCGCGCCCGTCGCGGATGAATTTCGCGATGTCTTCGAGCGTCACGTAATCGCTGGTCTCGGTGTTGTAGAGACGGCGGCTGGCGTAACGCTTGATCAGCAAGGGCTTTTCGTCTTCGGCCATGTGATGCGATCCTCCCCGAATTGTGCTTGTGCAGCGATTGTGTGACGCCGCGCTGCCAAAAGCAATAAAAGAAAAAGGGCGCGCCACGAGGGCGCGCCCGAGATACGCGAGGCCGACTGGGAGGAGGAAGCCGGTGCCCGCGGTGAATTCTTACTTCGCAGCCGCGGTGGCTTTCTTCGTCGCAGCGGTCATGTCGGCGGTCGCCTTCTTGACGTTTGCGGAGGCTTCTTCCGACATGTCCTTGCCGGCAGCCATCATCAGCTCGACGGTGTCCATCTGAACCTTTTTCGCGATTTCAGCGAAAGCGGCCATGTTTTCGGCAGCCATCTCGGCCGAAGCCGACGCGAAGTCGCTCATCGCCTTGGCGTAATCGGCGGGCTCTTCCTTGGTTTTGGTCAGGTCGCCCATCTTGTCGATGGTGCCCTTGGTCCATTTGGTCGAGATTTCGGTCGACTTGCCGGCAGCTTCAAGCGCCACCTGCGACATCTTCTCGCCCAGAGCCGCTTGCGATTTGAAAGCGTCTTGGAATTTCGAGGTGTCGACGGGGAAGGACGCCATCATGTCCTGCATGATCTTGGTGTAGTCTTGGGTCTTAGCCATGTGAATGCTCCGTTGGGTTGGGGCCCGTGGTCTGGAACGTTGGCGGGGCCCTTTGGGTTACGCAACGTATATACATGCTGCGGCGCAGCATTTCAAGAGAAGAATTGCTGCGCCGCAGAAATTTTCAACCCAAACGGGAAAGTTATATCTTAACTATTTCTTTGACATAAGTGCCGGGCGCATCAGCCAAAACCGGGTGATCTGCATCGCCGGGCTGGCGTGCGGGCACCATCGCGCCGGACTTCTTGGCCAGCCATTCGCCCCAGCGCGGCCACCAGCTTCCCTCGTGGAACTCCGCCTGCGCTTTCCACTCGTTGGGATTCGCGACCGGCGCCTCAGAGGTGTAGTGGCCATATTTCTTCTTGCTGGGCGGGTTCACGATCCCGGCGATATGGCCCGACTGCGACAGGATGAAGGTCTTGTCCTTCGATCCCATCTTCGCGACGCCGTTGAACGAGGCGACCCAGGGCGCGATGTGGTCGGTCTCGCAGGCGATCGCCATCAGCGGCACGTTCACGTCCGAGACCTTGACCGTCTCGCCCAGCACCTCGAAGCCGTCGCGCGCGAAGCGGTCCTTCTGGCAGAGCCCGCGCAGATACTCGACCGCCATCTTGCCCGGCAGGTTCGTCGAGTCGCCGTTCCAGAACAGCAGATCGAAGGCGGGCGGGGATTCCCCCATCATGTAGCTGCGGATCGCGGGCCGGTAGATCAGGTCGTTCGAGCGCAGGTAGGAGAAGGTGCGCGACATGAAGTAGCTGTCGAGCACCCCGTCGGCCTTGCATTGCCGCTCGATCCCGTCGACGAAATCGTCTTGCAGGAAGACCGCGAATTCGCCCTGATCCGAGAAATCGGTGAGCGTGGTGAAGAAGGTGGCCGAGTTGATCGACTTGTCCTTGCGCTTGTTCAGAAGGCCCAGCGTCAGCGACAGCGTGGTGCCTGCGATGCAATAGCCCACCGCGTTGACCTTCTTCTCGCCGGTGATCTTCTTCACCTCGTCGATCGCGGTCAGATAGCCTTCCTGCACGTAGTCATCCATGCCGACATCGGCATAGCTCTGATCGGGGTTCTTCCAGCTCACCACGAAGAGGGTGAAGCCCTGATCGACGATCCAGCGGATCAGCGAATTCTGCGGCTTCAGGTCCATGATGTAGAAACGGTTGATCCAGGGCGGGAAGATCACCAGCGGGGTTTTGTGAACCTTTTCGGTGGTCGGCGTGTACTGGATCAGCTCGAACAGACGGTTGCGGTAGATCACTGCGCCCTCGGCGGTGCCGATATTCTCGCCCACGGTGAAGGCATCCTTGTCGGCCAGCGTCACCAGCAGATCGCCGCGGTTCGCCTCGATGTCGCGCACGAGGTTCTCGAGCCCTTTCACGAGGCTCTCGCCCTCGGTCTCAATCGCCTTCTCCAGCGCGTCGGGGTTGGTGGCGAGGAAATTCGTGGGCGCCATCAGGTCGATGATCTGGCGCGAGAAGTAGTTCAGTCGCTGACGGTCCACCGGATCGAGATCGTCGAGCTTGTCGACCGCCTCCTTCACGCCTTTGGCCGCGATCAGATACTGCTGTTTGATGTAGTTGAAATAGGGGTGGCTGTCCCAGAGCGGATTGGCGAAGCGCGGGTCGGAGGGGCCGGGATCTTCCGGCGGGCGGAACGCGCCCTTGGCGAGCGCCTCCTGCGCTTCGAGATAATGCTTCATCGCCTGACCCCAGTAATTCACCTGGGCTTCGAGGATTTTCGAGGGCTTTTCGAGCCACTCGTTCATCATGGCGGCAGAGGACGTCATGTAGAGATCGGCGCCGGGGCCTTCGAGGGCCGGGTTCATCGGTCGCTTATGCGCGATCGCATCGACCATGCGCTCGGTCAGTTCTTCGATGCGGGCCAGATTGTCCTGCATTTTCTGCGACGCAGCAATTTTGTCCGTCTCCTCGGTTGTCATAAATGATATTCCTCCCTATCCTCTGCACCAGCATAATATCGCCGCAGTCTTGGGGTAAAGCGGCGTTTCCATTGCCGAGTGAGTGCGTGGCCCGCCCCGAGGAGTTGTATATGAAAACGATCATGTCCTACGACCTGATGGAGACCTTCAGGAACACGAACGAGTGGATGGGCGCCTCGGCGCGTGCCATGGCCTCCTACCCGGTCTGGGGGCTCGCCCCGCATCCGATGTTCAAGATCATGTCGGCCTGGGGCCGGGTGACGGAGCGTTCGTTCGCACGGATGGTGATCAAGCCCGACTGGGGTATCCATTCGATCGCGGCGGAGGACGGGCGCGATCACCTCGTCGAGGTCGAGACCGTGCTCGACAAGCCCTTCGGCAGCCTCGTGCATTTCAACGTCCACGGCCGCGAGCCGATGGAGCGGCGCATCCTGCTGGTGGCGCCGATGTCGGGCCATTACGCGACGCTGCTGCGCTCGACCGTGGCCTCGCTGCTGCCCGATGCGGATGTGTGGGTGACCGATTGGCATAATGCGCGTGACATCCCCGTCTCTGAGGGCAAGTTCGATATCGAGGACTACACCCTCTACCTTGTCGATTTCATGAAGAAGATGGGCCCTGACTGCAACGTGATCGCCGTGTGTCAGCCCGCGCCGCTCGCGCTGGCCGCGACCGCTTATCTGGCAGCCGAAGATCCGGCCGCGCAGCCGCGCACGCTGACCCTGATCGGCGGGCCGATCGATCCCGACGCGAAAGCGACCGAGGTTACCGATTTCGGGCGTCGCGTCACGATGGGCCAGCTCGAGCAAATGGTGATCCAGCGCGTCGGCTTCAAATACAAGGGCGCGGGCCGTCTGGTCTATCCGGGCCTGATGCAGCTCGCCTCGTTCATTTCGATGAACATGGACAAGCACGCGCAGGCCTTCCAGGAGAAGATCTGGAGCGAGGCGCAGGGCGAGGGCTCCGAGCATGACAAGCATTACCGCTTCTACGACGAATATCTCGCGGTGATGGACATGACGGCGGAGTTCTACCTCTCGACGGTGGAGCGGATCTTCAAGGGCCTCGAGATCGCCCAGAACCGCTTCGAGGTCGGCGGCAAGATGGTCGATATCTCGAAGATCACCAAGGTCGCGGTGAAGACCGTGGAAGGCGAGAAAGACGACATCTCCGCCCCCGGCCAATGCGTCGCCGCGCTCGACCTGTGCTCGGGCGTACCGGATTCGATGAAACAGCAACACCTCGAGCCCGGCGCAGGCCATTACGGCATCTTCGCAGGGTCGCATTGGCGCAACAACATCCGCCCGCTGGTCCTCGATTTCATCGACGAGAACGCCGACAACCCGGCGCCCGGGAAGGGGAAACCCGCAACGGTCACGCCGATCCGCAAGAAGAAGGTGAAGACGGCCGAGGCGGGGTGAGACTTCGACTTTCGCGGAATTGAAGACGCCGCTCCGAAACGGGCGGCGTTTTTCGTTTGATGCGGATCGAGTTGTTTGGCCGCTTCGAGCCCACTCCGGACATTCTCAAGGCAATTAATCGAAGTTTTCCTCGCTGCCATCTTCATCTTCGCCGTAACTTAAGTGGTCGGAAATAGCCACTTCCAGAGTCTCGCGCCTTTCCCTGAAATCTTCGACCTCTTCGTAGTGGGCCTCCAACTCGTCAAGCACACTCTGCTTCTGACGATCCGATCTCAGCGCTGCAAGGTAATCGGCTTCTAATGCCGGATCGAATGGCAGTGGCGCAATGAGGTCACGTATGAATCTAACATTGGGGCCAGATGCCGCCCCGGAAGCGAAGTAAGCGATCAACTCGACTTGCAGGAAATCTTCGCCTTCGAAATCGAAGCTTTCGCCGATAAAGATCTTTGAAGCTTTCGACCCGTATTCGACTTCATATGTATAGAGATTAAGTCTGCCTGCCTCGCTTCTAATGATTTGGAAAATCGGAAGCACAATTTTCGAGATCACCTTACCAACGAACTTCTTGTGGCGGCGCTCATTGGGCGTCACAGTGAACATGCCTTCAATGTCGATCTTGAAACTCAGATGCTTTTCTAGAAAGGCATTGAGGTCGTCCCGCTCGCGCGCCGGGCCATACACCGATGCTAGGTTGTACCGGCCGTAACGTTGGGATTTGTAGAAGCTGGAAAGAATGCCGATGAACTCATTGTGCACGCCAGCGAGATTGATTTCATGGCTCTCTTTGAGCCGCTTGACTAACTCCTGGTGACTATGGGTGATGAGCCCCTTCTCAAACTCGGCCTGATCCGTTGACGTATCGTGCTCGGTCAGGATAACCGCGATTTTCAGCAATCGTTCGATCCCCACGGCCACGCCATAGAGAAACTCAAAGGCATCTTCTTCAGCCGCGAAGTTTCTCATTTCGTGAAATGCTTGCAGTCCATTGAACAGGAACCGACCGGCGATATCTAGCTCGGTGCCAAGATTGAAGTTCTTCCAGTATTCGTCAGGACGCATCTATGGCACTCTCTTTATGTGCTGATATTCCAATTGCTTTACCACGGTTAACAGCACCGATCATGTTTGGTCGGCTTCGTCCGCCAAGCGCCCATCCGCCTCACGCCAACAATAAAGGCGCCTCCAGCCAGTCGCGCAGGTTCTGGGTGATCTTCTCGGGTTGCTCGAGCGGGCTCAGGTGACCTGCGCCGAGGATCAGGCGAAATTCGGCGTGGGGCATCAGCTCGGCGAGGAATTCGTGGCGGCGGGGCGGGCAGATCTTGTCGTATTCGCCGCACATCAGCAGCGCGCGGGTTTTCGTGGCGCGCAGCGTGCGTTGCAGGTCAGGGCGGCGCATCAGGGCGCGCGATTGCGCCTCGAACGTGTCGGCGCCCAAGCCTGCCGCCATCTCCAGCATCATCGCCTGAATCTCGGCGCGGCCGGGATCGGGGGCGAGGCTGTCGGCGGGAATTTCTTCGAGCATCATTTCGTCGAGCCGCCCGGTGAGCGCCTTCACGATCCGGGTTTCGCGCGCGGCGGCGATCTGCGGCATCTCGGGCAGGGGGGAGACGTCGAGCAGCGCGACCTGGCTCACCCGGTCGGGGGCGCGGCGCAGGATCTCGATCGCGACCACCGCACCCAGCCAATGCCCGACCAGCGCGAATTGCGGCGGGGCCTCGTCGAGCACGGTCTGCGCCATCTCCTCGATGGTCGCGCCACGCAACCGCGCCACCATTACCGAGCGCTCGGAAGACAGCTCCTGCAGCGGGTGCCAGAACAGCCGTGCGTCGCACATGAATCCGGGTAGAAAGACCAGCGGGTCGCTTGGCATCGCTCGAAACCTCAATCGCGGCGCGTTTTCGCGCTTCTCGCGTCGAGTGTGCCGCAAGGGCCGAGGTCAAGCAAATCGAAATGCCGCCGGCAGCGGATCACAGCCGGGCCAGCACCTCCGCAAGCGCGGTCTCGATCAGCGCGAGGCAATCGGGGTCCGAGAAGCGGTGATCGGCGCCCTTCACCAAGGTCAGGCGCATGTCCGCGCCCTCGGCATGCTCCAGCAGCCGGATCGCGGTCTCGGTGCTGACGGCCTCGTCGGCGGTGCCTTGCAGGAAACGCGTGGGGAAGGGGAGCGCCAGCGGGCTGCGCAGCACCAGCCGCTCGCGACCCTCGTTGATCAGGCGGCGCGTGATGACATAGGGCTCGCCGTAATCCGACGGGATCGCGATGGAGCCTTCGCTCTCCAGCTTGTGCCGGGTTTCCTTGTCGAAACTCGCCCAATAGCCGTCCTCGGTGAAATCGGGGGCGGCGGCGATGGTGACGAGGCCCGCGACTTTCTCCGGGTGTTCGCGCGCCATCAGGAGCGAGATCCAGCCGCCCATCGAGGAGCCCACGAGGATCTGCGGGCCTTCGGTCTTGGCCATGACCACGTCGCGCGCATCCTCGAACCAGTCGCCGATCGCGCCGTCCTCGAATGCGCCGTCCGAGACGCCGTGGCCGGAATAGTCGAAGCGCAGGAAGGCGCGGCCTTCGCGCTTGGCCCAGTCCTCAAGCGCCAGCGCCTTCGTGCCTTCCATGTCCGATTTGAACCCGCCGAGGAACACCACGCCCGGCCCTTTGCCCGTCGTCAGATTATAGGCGATGCGGCGGCCTTCTTGGGTGTCGAAATACTCGGTCATCTGCGCTCCCCTGCGATCTGTTCGCGCCCAGCCTATCGGGCGGCGCGGGTGGCCTCAACCTGTCCGCTTGCGCTCAGTGCGCGGGCTTTTCCTTGCCGGTGACGGCGCGGTAGATCGGCTGGATGATCCGGGTGACGATGGGGATCAGGACCAGACCGTAGATCAGACCGAAGATGCCGTCGAAGTACGCGGTGACGGCCCAGCTGACGAAGCCTTCCGCCGTGCCTGCCGCATGGGCTGCGGCCTCGGCCTGATGGTGGATCCAGTCGTAGGGCGCGTGCCAGCCAAGCTCTGCCAGACCGTGCAGCACGATATTGCCGCCGACCCAGATCATCGCGGCGGTGCCGACGATCATCAGGGTCTTCATCAGCCACGGCATGACTTTCACCATGCCGCGCCCGAAGGCTCGGGTCGCAGCAAGGTTCGCGTTCTCGGCCAGCCAGAGCCCCGCATCATCGGCCTTCACGATCAGCGCGACGGAGCCATAAACCACCACGGTCACGCCGATCCCGATGATCGCAAGCGCGATCGCCTCCATCCAGATCGGCTGGCCCGAGGGCAGGGCGGCGAGGCCGATCGTCATGATCTCGGCGGAGAGGATGAAATCGGTCTTCACCGCGGATTTGACGCGCTTTTCCTCGAGATGGTCAGCGGTCTCTGCCGCGACATGGCCCTCTGCATCGGGCTCATGCGGTTTGAACAGGTGATAGACCTTCTCCGCGCCCTCGAAACACAGGTAGGAGCCGCCCAGCATCAGCAAGGGCGTGATCAGCCACGGCGCGAAGGCTGACAGCAGCAGCGCCGCCGGCAGCAGGAAGATCAGCTTGTTCTTGATCGAACCGAGCGCGATTTTTCCCACGATCGGCAATTCGCGGGCGGGCTTGAAGCCGTGGACATATTTCGGCGTGACCGCGGCATCGTCGATCAGCGCGCCAGCGGCTTTCGAGCCTGCCTTGGCCGCCTGACCTGCCGCGTCGTCGATGGAGGTCGCCGCCACCTTGGCGATCCCCGCCACGTCATCCAGCAATGCCAGCAAGCCACTCATCGCAAACCCTTTCTCAATCACGCCCGCGTGAGCCTAGGGCGCGTCTCCCCAAGCCACAAGCGCGAAGACTTGTTCCCGAATTCTTTCCGGGCGGACATGAAAAAGGCGCCCGAAGGCGCCTTGATCGGATTGGTTTGAAAGGCTTACAGCCCCAGCTTCTGCGCCACGATCTGGTTGACCGCCTTGGGGTTGGCCTTGCCGCCCGAGGCCTTGATGACCTGACCGACGAACCAGCCAGCCAGTTTCGGGTTGGCCTTGGCCTTCTCGACCTGCTCGGGGTTCGCAGCAATCACCTCGTCCACGGCAGCCTCGATGGCGCCGGTATCGGTGACCTGGATCATGCCGCGCTCTTCCACGATCTTCTCGGGGTCGCCGCCTTCGGTATAGACGATCTCGAAGAGGTCCTTGGCGATCTTGCCCGAGATCTTGTCGGACTTGATCAGCCGGATGATCGCGCCTAGCTGCGCGGCATCGACCGGGCTCGACGTGATGTCGTGATCTTCCTTCTTCAAGCGGCCGAACAGCTCGTTGATGACCCAGTTCGCGGCGAGCTTGCCGTCACCGGCCTCGGCCACCACAGCCTCGAAGTAATCCGCGTTCTCGACCTCTGCGGTCAGCACCGAGGCGTCATATTCCGACAGGCCCAGTTCCTTGACGAAGCGTGCTTTCTTCTCGTCCGGCAGTTCTGGCATCGAGGTGCCGATATCGTCGACCCATCCCTGCTCGATCTCGAGCGGCAGCAGGTCGGGGCAGGGGAAGTAGCGGTAATCATGCGCTTCTTCCTTCGAACGCATCGAGCGCGTCTCGCCCTTGTCCGGATCGTAGAGGCGGGTTTCCTGCACCACTTCGCCGCCGTCCTCGACGATGGCGATCTGGCGACGCGCCTCGTATTCGATCGCCTGCTGAATGAAGCGCATCGAGTTCATGTTCTTGATCTCGCAGCGGGTGCCCAGATGCGAGAAATCCTGCGTTTCCTGATATTTCTCGTAAGCGCCCGGCTTGCAGATCGAGACGTTAACGTCGGCGCGCAGGTTGCCGTTCTGCATGTTGCCGTCGCAGGTGCCCAGATAGCGCAGGATCTGACGCAGCTTGCCGACATAGGCGGCCGCCTCTTCGGGGCCGCGAATGTCGGGGCGCGAGACGATCTCCATCAGCGCGACACCGGTGCGGTTGAGGTCCACGAAGGACATATGCGGGTCCATGTCATGGATTGACTTGCCCGCATCCTGTTCGAGGTGGATGCGCTCGATCCGGACCTTGCGTGCGACGCCCGGGCCCATATCGACGATGATTTCGCCCTCGCCCACGATGGGGTGGTAGAGCTGGCTGATCTGGTAGCCCTGCGGCAGGTCCGGGTAGAAATAGTTCTTCCGGTCGAAGGCCGAGCGCAGGTTGATATCGGCTTTGAGGCCGAGGCCCGTGCGCACCGCCTGCGCCACGCAGAACTCGTTGATCACCGGCAGCATCCCCGGCATCGCCGCGTCGACGAAGGCCACGTTGGAGTTCGGCTCTGCGCCGAACTTGGTCGAGGCGCCCGAGAACAGCTTGGCTTTCGATGCCACCTGCGCGTGGACTTCAAGCCCGATCACCAGCTCCCAATCCGATTTGGCACCGGCAATGACCTTGGGTTCGGGGGCTTGGAATTCGAGATGGTCGAGCATGTCCACATCCTGTCAGTAAAGGCTTGGGCAAGCTTCTAGGGCAGGGCAGGGGCGGGAGCAAGAGGGCGACCGCCCCGGATTGGGGATCAGACCACCGGCACCCCATAGGATTCGAAAATCGCGCTGAGCCGGTCGAGCGGCGGCGTGGCCTCTCGTGGCAGGTAGGCGCGGCGCCCGTCGCGCAGCGTGACCATGCATTCGTCGCCCGCAAGCTTGCGCCGCCGCAGCCGCGCCGAGTCGATCTGCGCAAGTGGGAACGTGCCCAATTGCCGTCCGTTGCGATAGACTTCCATCCTCGCAGGCGTGATCCGCAGCAGCCCCGAGCGGTTGCGCATCAGCTTGTACAAAGTGAGGGCGAGATAGATCCACGCAGCGACATGAATCCATGTCGTCGCGGTCAGTTTCATTGCGCCGTAAAGCAGCGCCATCCCGAAGGCGAGGGCGAGATAACCTCCCGCCCGGCGGGCCTGGTGTCGGTATTCAAATTCATTGTCGTCCATGGTCGAGCCCATCCGCGAAATTGCGTAACGCCTGCAAGGCGCAGGCGTCCGCGTTTCGTAGGTCAAGAACCCGGCACGGATGGGCCGAAAATACGGCCAATCCGTGGTGAGATGGGCGCGCCTGCGGCGCTGAGCGGAAATCAGCCCAACAGACGCTGCGTCATCTCCGACAAGTCGCGGCTGAGGCCCGGCTGGGCGGCGATCCGTTCCAGCTCGCTGCGCATCTTCTCGCGCCGGCCTTCGTCATAGCGCGTCCACGTCTCGAAGGCGGTGGACATGCGGGCTGCGACCTGCGGATTGACCGGATCGAGCTTCAGGAGCCAGTCGGCATAGAAGCGATAGCTCGCCCCGTCCGCGCGGTGAAAGCCCGCGTGATTGCCCGACAGCCCCGCCATCAGCGCGCGGAAGCGGTTCGGCGTCTTCCATGTGAAGAGCGGATCGCCCGTCAGCGCCTTGGCGCGCTCCAGCGCCATCTCTGGCGGGCAATTGGCAAGCTGGACGAGGAACCACTTGTCCATCACCAGCCGGTCGCCCTGCCAGCGGTCGCGGAATTCGGCCATGGCGGCGGCGTCCTGCCCGGTCTGCACCAGTGCTGCGAGCGCGCCGAGGCTTTCGGTCATGTTCTCTGCCGAGGCGAAAAGCGCCCCCGCCCGTGCTCCGCCGTCGATGCGGTTCAGGAGCCGCAGAACGGCAAGGCGCAGCGCCCGCGGGCCGGCCTGCTCGGGATCGGAGCTATAGGGGCCTGTCGCTTCGCTGCTGGTGAAGATCTCGGCCAGAAGCGTCTTGTGCGCAGTCGCCAGATCGCGAGCGAGCCCTTCGCGCGCCGCGTAGATCGCCGCCGGATCGGGCGTCTCGCCCTGATCGTAGAGCGCCTGCGCGATGCTGTCCTCGGAGGGCAGGTTCAGGCACAGCGCGCGGAAGGCCGGATCGGCGGTCTCGTCGCGCAGCAGCGCCCCGATCGCATCGGAGAAGGACGCGTCGGTTTCCTGTCCCAGCACCCGCCCGATCAGCACTTTCTGGGCCAGCGCGCGGCCTGCCTCCCAGCGGTTGAACGGGTCGCGGTCATGGGTCAGCAGGAAAGCCAGCTCCGACGTGTCGGCGTCGCGCTCCAGCCGCACGGGGGCGGAAAAGTCGCGCAGGATCGAGGGCACCGGGCGCGTCGCGAGCCCGTCGAAGGTGAAGCTCTGTTTCGCCTCGGTCATCTCCAGCACGGTGGAGGGCACGACCTCGTCGCCATTCTCGGACAGAAGGCCGACTTCGATCGGAATGTGGCGCGGAAGCTTCTCCGACTGGCCGGGAGTGGGGCGCGTTTCCTGTTCGAATTCAAGCGTATATGTGCCGTCTTTGAAGCTGTCGCGGACCCGCAGGGTCGGCGTGCCCGCATCGGTATACCAGCGCTTGAACTGGCTCAGATCGCGGCCCGAACTGTCCTCGAAGACCTTCAGCCAGTCCTCGATCGTGCAGGCCTGCCCGTCATGGCGCTCGAAGTAGAGATCCAGCGCGGCGCGGTAGCCTTCGTGGCCGAGCAAGCGATGCAGCATCCCCACGATCTCGGCGCCCTTCTCATAAACGGTCGCGGTGTAGAAGTTGTTGATCTCGCGGTAATGATCGGGGCGCGGCGGGTGCGAGAGCGGGCCGCGATCCTCGCGGAACTGCCGCCCGCGCAGCGCCAGAACATCGTCGATCCGCTTCGTCGCATGGCCGCGCATGTCGCCGGTGAACTGCTGGTCTCGATAGACCGTCAGCCCCTCTTTGAGGCACAGCTGGAACCAGTCGCGGCAGGTGATCCGGTTGCCGGTCCAGTTGTGGAAATACTCATGCGCGATGATACCCTCGATGCGTTCGTAATCTGCATCGGTCGCGGTCTCGGGCGAGGCGAGAACCCATTTGGAGTTGAAAATGTTCAACCCCTTGTTCTCCATCGCGCCCATATTGAAGTCATCGACGGCGACGATGTTGAAAATGTCCAAGTCGTATTCGCGCCCATAGGCCTCTTCGTCCCAGCGCATAGAACGGTGCAGCGCCTGCAGGGCGAAGTCGCAGCGGTCCTCGTCGCCGGGGCGAACCCAGATATTCGTCGCGACCTCGCGGCCCGACATCGTGGTGAATGTACCCGAATGTGCGCGCAGATCGCCCGCGACCAGCGCGAAGAGATAGGCGGGCTTAGGCCACGGATCGACCCATTCGGCATAGCCGTCGCGGCTCTCGACCAGATCGCCGTTCGCCAGCAGCACCGGCTGGTCGCCGGTGATCGTGACGTGGAAGCGCGCCATCACGTCGGGGCGGTCCGGGTAGAAGGTGATCTTGCGGAAGCCCTCGGCCTCGCATTGCGTGCAATACATGCCGTTGGACATGTAGAGCCCTTCGAGCGCGGTGTTCTTCGAGGGCGCGATCCGCGTCACGGTCTCCAGCGTGAAGGGCTGCGAGGGCAGAGCATTCGCCGGGATCGTAAGGCCGGTCTTGCTCAGCTCGTAGTCATCAGGCGTCAGCGCCCGCCCGTCCACTGCGACCGAGACAAGCTCCAGATCTTCGCCATCGAGTTCCAGCGCGGCCGCCTCCTGCCGGGGCGAGAAGGAAAGACCCGCGCGCACTTCGGTCGCGTCCGGGTCGAGCGTGAAATCAAGCCGCACGGTCTCGAGGGTGAAGGGGTAGGGGCGGTAGTCGCTCAGGCGCTTGGCAGGGGCGTCGGCAGCCGTCAGTTCAGCGGACATTCTTACGATATTCCTAATTAACTTCGGGTTATTTTAGGTGGCGCGCGCCCGTGCGAAAGCAAGTTCGCCTTTGCGTGAGCCGCGCCTCTGATGTTCGGCGGGCGCGATCCGGTCTCGGCGTCGCAGTCCCGCAGCTGGCGGAACAGTATCTGCCCCGCTCGGGGTTTTCAAAGCGGTTTCGCGGAAAGGTCCGAGAGGTGCGGCCACCGGTGCGTTGAACCCGAGCCCGGACGACTGCGTTACTTGATGTGAAGGGGGCCGGAACGATGCGCTCTGCGCCACGGCCCCGGTACGCGACTGGAGAAGATGGAAGGAGGACATCCGATGTCCGCACCCGATACCAATACGAAGACCCAGACCAAGAAACACGCCCCCGCCCTGATCGGGATCGCGATCGTCGCGGTGCTGGGCGTGGCGGTGATCCTGGTCTGGATCGCGATGGCCACAGATACCTCGGAGCCCGCGGCAAGCGATGCAAGTCAGGCCGAGGTCACGACGCAACCCGCGCCGGAGACCGAGGGTGTCGTGCGTTCGGAGCCACCGGCGAAGCCGCTGGACGGGATTGGTCTGTCCACCACGCAAGCGCCCGAGACGACTGGTGTCGGCAATGTTGAAAGCAATGGCGACGCGACGCAGGCCGACCCGATCCAGCAGTGAGCTCGGACGGGTCGCGCGCGGCTGCATCGCTCCCGTTTCCGTGAGCCGCTGGCCTTTTTACGCCCTTTCACCGTTTTAGCGTCTTCCCGCCCGCGACAGGCAATCCGCTGGACATTCACGCTCAGCGGTTTCATCTAGTACGCGTCTAAGAAAACCGGGAGGGCACAATGGCACAGCGGGTCGCACGTAACGAACTGCAGGTGGCGGTCGAACTGGCCGCCTTCATCGAGGATCAGGCTTTGCCGGGGACCGGCGTCGCGCCGGAGCGCTTCTGGGAAGGGCTGTCGGACCTGCTGCATACGCAGGGGCAGAAGAACCGCGCACTTCTGGAGACGCGCGAGTCGATCCAGTCCAAGCTCGACGACTGGCACGCGCATCACCGCGCCGAAGGCTTTGATTTCGAAGATTATAAATCCTTCCTGAAAGAGATCGGCTACCTCCTGCCCGAAGGCGACGACTTCAAGATCGAGACGCCGGAAACCGATCCCGAATTCGCCACCGTCTGCGGTCCGCAGCTCGTCGTGCCGATCACCAATGCGCGCTATGCGCTCAACGCGGCGAATGCGCGCTGGGGCAGCCTTTACGATGCGCTTTACGGCACCGATGCGCTTGGCGATTTGCCGCAGGGCAAGGGCTATGACCCCGAACGTGGCGCCCGCGTGATCGAGCGTGCGAAGGCATTTCTCGACGAGGCGGTGCCGCTTGCAGGCGGCAGCTGGACCGGCGTGACCGCGCTGCGTGTCGAGAACGGCGTCTTCTTCGTGGAGAACGCGGTGGGCGAAACCGGGCTGGCCGATCCGGCGCAGTTCCTCGGGTTCAACATTTCCGACGAGGGCGCGCTGTCCGAGGTTCTGCTGAAAAATAACGGGCTGCATCTCGTGATCGAGATCGACCCGACCACCGAGGTCGGTCAGGCCGATCCCGCCGATATCGCCGATGTCATCCTTGAGGCCGCGATCAGTACGATCATGGATTGCGAGGACTCGGTCGCCTGCGTCGATGCCGAGGACAAGGTTCAGGCCTATGGCAACTGGCTGGGCCTGATGAAAGGCGATCTGCGCGAAAACGTCGTGAAGAACGGCGAGAAGACGGTCCGGCGGCTCGAAGGCGATTATCAGTTCACCGGCGGCGGTGGCGAGAAGATCACGCTGAAGGGCCGCTCGCTGATGCTGGTGCGCAATGTCGGCCACCTGATGACCACGCCCGCGATCCTGACCCGCGACGGCGAAGAGGCCTTCGAGGGGCTGATGGACGCGATGGTCACCACGCTTTGTGCGATGCATGACCTCAAGAAGACCGAAGGCCCGCGCAACTCGGTCACCGGCTCGGTCTATGTGGTGAAGCCGAAGATGCACGGCCCCGAAGAGGTCGCCTTCGCGACCGAGATCTTCGACAAGGTCGAGGAGGTTCTGGGCCTGCCGCGCTACACCGTTAAGCTGGGCATCATGGACGAGGAGCGCCGCACCTCGGTCAATCTCAAGGAATGCATCCGCGCCGCGAAGAACCGCGTGGCCTTCATCAACACGGGCTTCCTCGATCGCACGGGCGACGAGATCTACACCTCGATGCAGGCCGGTCCGATGCTCGCCAAGGGCGAGATGAAGGGCCAGCCGTGGATCGAAGCCTATGAGGATCGTAACGTCGATATCGGGCTGGCCTGCGGGCTCGCCGGCAAGGCGCAGATCGGCAAAGGCATGTGGGCGATGCCCGACCGGATGGCCGATATGCTCGAGGCCAAGGTCAATCACCCGCTCGCGGGCGCGAACTGCGCCTGGGTGCCGTCGCCGACGGCCGCCACGCTGCATGCCACGCATTACCACAAGGTCGATGTGAAGCGTCGCCAGCAGGAGATCGCCGCGATGAACCGCCCGGCGCGGCTCGACGATCTGCTGATGATCCCGCTCGCACGCGGCAAGAACTACTCGGAGGAGGAAATCCGCACCGAGATCGAGAACAACGCGCAAGGCATCCTCGGCTATGTCGTGCGCTGGGTCGATCAGGGGGTGGGCTGCTCCAAGGTGCCCGACATTCACGACGTCGGCCTGATGGAAGACCGCGCGACCTGCCGGATTTCCAGCCAGGCGATCGCGAACTGGCTCGAACATGGGCTGGTGAGCGAAGGTCAGGTGATGGAGGCGCTGCGCAAGATGGCCAAGGTCGTCGACCGCCAGAACGAGGGCGACCCGAACTACCGCCCGATGGCGCCCGGCTATGACGGCTTCGCCTTCCAGGCAGCCTGCGATCTGTGCTTCCTGGGTACGGTCCAACCCTCGGGTTATACGGAACCGGTGCTGCATCAGCGCCGCCTGCAAGTGAAGGAGGAACGCGCATGATCACGCTCGAACAAGCGCAGAAGATGATCGACACCGCGCTCGCGCAAGGTGTGGAAGACGACCTGAAACCGCTCTCGGCGATCGTGCTGGACGCGGGCGGTCACCCGCTGGCTTTCGCGCGCGCCGATGGCGCGGCGCCGGGCCGGTTCGAGATTGCGCGCGCCAAGGCTTACGGCGCAGTGATGCTGGGCATGGGCGGCAAGGCGCAGATGGCGCGGGCCGAGGCGCAGGCCTATTTCATGGCCGCCGTGAACGGCATCTATGACGGCAAGACCTGCCCCGTGCCCGGCGGCGTGCTGATCCGCGACGAGAGCGGGGCGGTGATCGGTGCGATGGGCGTCACCGGCGACACCTCGGACAATGATGCGAAAGTGGCCGTGGCCGGGATCGAGGCTGCGGGCTTTACTGCCGAGGACTGATCCTCTCGCAAGGTTTGATTTCGGGCGGTCCGGCAGGCGATGCCGGGCCGCCCGTGTCGTCTCTGCCCCCGCGGCCCCCGCTCGGGCCATTGACGCGCGCGGCGCGCTCTGGCAGGGGAGAGCGCAAATAAGGACAATGAGAATGCACCTGTTTTCCGACATCCGCGCCGCGGTGATTGCGGCACTCGATCAGATGGTTTCCGAGGGCGCGCTGCCCGAGGGGCTGGACTACGCAAACGTCGCGGTGGAGCCGCCGCGCGATCCGCTGCATGGCGACATGGCGACGAACGCCGCGATGGTGCTGGCCAAGCCCGCCAAATCGAAGCCGCGCGACATCGCCGAGACGCTGGCGACCAAGCTGGCCGCAGATGACCGGATCGTCAGCGCCGATGTGGCCGGTCCCGGCTTCATCAACCTGCGCCTCGATCCCAAGGTCTGGGCCGATGTGACCCACGCCGTGCTGAAAGAGGGCGCGGATTACGGGCGTTCCGATCTGGGCAAGGGTGTGAAGGTCAACGTGGAATATGTCTCCGCGAACCCCACCGGCCCGATGCATGTGGGCCATACGCGCGGCGCCGTGTTCGGCGATGCGCTGGCGAGCCTGCTGGACTTCGCGGGCTATGACGTCACGCGGGAATATTACATCAACGATGGCGGCGCGCAGGTCGATGTACTCGCCCGCTCCGCCTATGAGCGCTATCGCGAAGCCTGTGGCCTCGAGCCGGAAATTCGCGAGGGGCTTTACCCGGGCGATTACCTGATCCCGGTCGGCGAGGCGATCAAGGCCAAGTATGCCGAGAGCCTGCTCGACAAGCCCGAGGAAGACTGGCTCGAAGATATCCGCGAATTCGCGACCGAGCAGATGATGGAGATGATCCGCGGGGATCTCGCCTGTCTCGGCGTGAAGATGGATGTGTTCTCCTCCGAGAAGTCGCTCTACGGCACCGGCCAGATCGAAGCGGCGCTGAAGCGGCTCGAGGATCTGGGGCTGATCTATGAGGGCGTGCTCGACCCGCCGAAGGGCAAGCTGCCCGAGGATTGGGAGGAGCGCGAGCAGACGCTGTTCCGCTCGACCGATTATGGCGATGACGTGGACCGTCCGGTGAAGAAGTCGGACGGTTCCTGGACCTATTTCGCCCCGGATATCGCCTATCACTGGACCAAGATCGACCGCGGTTACGACCTGCTGATCGACGTCTTCGGCGCCGACCATGGCGGCTATGTGAAGCGGATGAAGGCGGCCGTGGCTGCGCTTTCCAATCGCAGGGTGACGCTCGACATCAAGCTGATCCAGCTGGTGAAGCTGTTCAAGAATGGCGAGCCCTTCAAGATGTCGAAGCGCGCGGGCACGTTTGTCACGCTGCGCGACGTGGTGGAGCAGGCGGGCGCGGATGTGACCCGCTTCCACATGCTCACCCGCAAGAACGACGCGCCGCTGGATTTCGATTTCGACAAGGTGCTGGAGCAGTCCAAGGATAACCCGGTCTTCTACGTGCAATATGCCCATGCCCGGGTCTGCTCGGTGCTGCGCAAGGCGGCGGAAGCGGGCTGGGACATGTCGGATGCGCGTCTGGCCGAGGTCGATCTGTCCGGCGAGTGGCATCCGTCCGAGCTGGAACTGGTCAAGAAGATCGCCGAATGGCCGCGTCTTCTGGAGATCGCGGCGCGCGCGAACGAGCCGCACCGGGTGGCGTTCTACCTCTACGATCTCGCCTCGGACCTGCACAGCCTGTGGAACCGTGGCAATGACGAGCCGGCCCTGCGCTTCCTGCAGGATGGCAATGAGGCCGCATCGGCGGCGAAAATCGCCCTTGCCCGTGCCAGCGCCGTTGTCATTTCCGCCGGTCTTGGTATTCTTGGCGTGACCCCGGCTGAAGAGATGCGATAAACGCACGCCGCCGGGAACAGGCAATTTCCGGGTGACCGGACAAGGCCGGGCAACCGGCGGCGAGGCGACGAGCATGACGACCTACGACTACCGCGAGAGTGGGGGTTACGGGTATGAACACCCGCAGCCCCATTACGCGCATCCCGAAGATCCCGCTCCTGAACGTGCGCCACGCGTCGTGTCGCGCTGGGTCAATGTAGCTGGCGCGCTGACATCGGTCGCGATGATCGCGGGTCTGGTGGTCTGGGGCTATAAGCTGGCGATGCGCGACCTCAACGGCGTGCCGGTGATCCGCGCGATGGACGGGCCCGCCCGGATCGCGCCGGAGGACCCGGGCGGTGAACTTGCGCGCCATACCGGTCTTGCCGTGAACGACGTAGCCGGCACGGGGCAGGCGGCGCCTGCGCCCGAGAAAGTGACGCTCGCGCCCAGCCCGGAAGGCTTCACCGACGATGACAAGCCGATGGGCGAGCTGGCGGCAGAGGCTAAGGTGGCGAGCGATGAGGCCAACCCTGCGGCCAATCCGGCCGTAGAGGCCGCGATCGCGGCGCTCGAGCCTGCCGCGCTCAATGCCGATCCCTCGCAGGTGAAGGACGCGCCCGATATTCCCGTGAAGCCTGCTCTGATGAGCCCGGCCATGCCCGAGACGCGCCCCGACGCGGTCGCGCAGGAGGCAACTCCCGAGAGCGACGCGGTCGAAGGTGTGATCCCGGCTACGGTTCCGGGCGTCTCACGCTCGCCGCGGCCGCAGACCAAGCCGATGCGCGATCAGCTTCTGGCGGCGGCGCTGGAGCAGGCGGTGACGAAGCAGATGTCGGCGGGACAGGCCGAGAAAGGGGTCGTCGATCTCGATCCGTCGGAACTGTCCGCAGGCACGCGCCTCGTGCAGCTTGGCGCCTTCGACACTGAGTCCGCCGCCAAGGGCGAATGGGACCGTATCGCCAAGCGCTTCGACGCGCTGATGTCCGGCAAGAAGCGCGTGGTTCAGAAGGCCAGCTCCGGCGGGCGCGATTTCTATCGCCTGCGCGTCGCGGGCTTTGACGACGTGACCGAAGCGCGCCAGTTCTGCGCCGCCCTCGTGGCCGAGCGGCAGAACTGCATCCCGACGCAGGCGCGCTGATGGGCGTCGCCGCGATCTTCGGCTGCGAGGGGACCGAGCTCTCCGCGCGTGAACGCGATTTCTTCCGCGAGGCCGACCCGTGGGGCTTCATCCTGTTCTCGCGCAATATCGACACGCCTGAGCAGGTCGCCCGGCTGACCGATGCGCTGCGCGGGGCCGTGGGACGCGATGCGCCGGTGCTGATCGATCAGGAAGGCGGACGGGTGCAGCGGATGCGCGGTCCGCAATGGCGCGAATGGCTGCCGCCGCTGGAGCAGGCGAAGCGGGCAGGGGATGCGGCTCCGCGCTCCTTCTGGCTGCGCTCGCGGATCATGGCGGAGGAGCTGCGCGCGGTCGGCATCGACGTGAACTGCGCGCCCACCTGCGATATCGCGGGACTTCTGACCCATCCGTTTCTGCAAAACCGCTGTCTGGGCAAGGATGCGGCCACCGTGATCGCCAATGCTCGCGCCACCGCCGACGGGCTGCTGGCGGGCGGTGTGCTCCCAGTCATCAAGCATATCCCCGGCCACGGCCGTGCGATCTCCGACAGCCACAAGGACCTGCCGGTGGTCGAGGCCTCCAAGGCCGATCTGATTGCAACTGATTTCGCACCCTTCAAGGCGCTCGCTGATCTCCCGCTGGGGATGACCGCGCATATCCGCTTCACTGCGCTAGATGACGCCCCCGCGACGCAAAGCGCGAAGATCATCAAGATGATCCGCGAGGAAATCGGTTTCGACGGGCTGCTGATGAGCGACGATATCGGGATGGAGGCGCTCGCGGGCGGCTTCGGGACTCGCACGGCTGCCGCTCTGGCTGCTGGCTGCGATCTGGTGCTCCATTGCAAGGGCGACATGCCCGCGATGGAAGAGGTGGCGATGGCCGCCCGGGCGATGAGCGAGGCGGCAAAGGCCCGCGCCGAGGCCGCGCTGGACCGGCGCTTGCCGCCCGAGACAGTTGACATGGCCGCGCTCGATGCCGAACTTGAGGCACTCTTGAGCGGCGGCATGGATGAGTGACACCGAAAATCTGTTCGACTCGCAAACGGTAGCGGATCGGCTTCAGGCCGAGGCGCTGATCGTCGATGTCGACGGGTTCGAAGGCCCGCTCGACCTTCTGCTGACGCTTTCGCGCAGCCAGAAAGTCGATCTGCGCAAAATCTCCGTGCTGCAACTGGCCGAGCAATATCTGGCCTTCGTCGACCGCGCCAAGGCGCTGCGCATCGAGCTGGCCGCCGATTACCTCGTGATGGCGGCGTGGCTCGCCTTCCTGAAATCGCGGCTTCTGCTGCCGCCCGACCCGGAGGCCGAAGGCCCCTCGGCGGAAGATCTGGCCGAGCATCTGGCCTTCCAGCTGGAACGTCTGCAGGCGATGCGCGAGGCGGCGGCGCAGCTGATGGCGCGCGACCGACTGGGGCGCGACACCTTCGCGCGCGGCATCTCGGAAGAGGTCGAGCGCGTCCGCAAGGTCACCTATTCGGCCTCGCTGATGGACCTGATGCAGGCCTATGCGCGCATCCGCACGCGCGATGAGTTCCGCCCCTACGCGTTCGATCGCACCAATGTTTTCACGATGGAGGAGGCGCTGGACCGGATGCGCGGGCTGATCGGTTTCGCGGGCGGCTGGTCGGAACTGACCACCTTCCTCCCCGACGGCTGGACCGCCGATCCCAAACGCCGACGCTCGGCCACCGCCGCGACCTTCGCGGCCTCGCTGGAAATGGCCAAGCAAGGCCAGATCGAGCTGCGCCAGAGCGATACGTTCCAACCCATTTCGATCCGGAAGAAGACATGAACGACGAGCCGGAACAGACTGAAGAAAAAGAAGAAACCCTTTTCGCGGCGCCGCCTATTGCCGAGCAGGAGCGGATGGTCGAAGCGATCCTCTTCGCCTCTGCCGAACCCGTCCGACTGCGCGAGATGGAAGAGCGGATGCCGCATGGCTGCGACCCCGCCGAGGCGCTCGTGCATCTGCGCAAGCGCTACGAAGGGCGCGGCGTGCGCGTGGTGAAGGTGGGTGACGCCTGGGCGGTGCGCACCGCGCCCGATCTCGCCTTCCTGATGCAGAAGGAGACGGTGGAGGAGCGCAAACTGTCCCGCGCCGCCGTCGAGACGCTCGCGATCATCGCCTATCACCAGCCGGTCACCCGCGCCGAGATCGAAGAGATCCGCGGCGTCGCCGTGTCGCGCGGCACGATCGACCAGTTGCTGGAAATGGAATGGATCCGCTTCGGTCGCCGCCGGATGACGCCGGGCCGCCCCGTCACCTTCGTCGTGACGCAGGAATTCCTCGACCAGTTCAGCCTCGAGAGTGCCCGCGACCTGCCGGGCCTCAAGGAGCTGCGCGCCGCCGGTCTGCTGGACTCGCGCCCCCTGCCGGGTGCAGGCTCGGATGACGACGAGGAGGGCGAGGAGGACGAGGCCCAGACCGGCCAGTCCGAATTGTTCGAGGATTGACAGGGGGATATCCGATGAACTTCAACCAGATTATCAATATGGTCATCCGTATGTTCCTGCGCCGCGGGATCAACTGGGGGATCAACAAGGGCGTCGGTATGGCCTCGAAGCGGGGCGGCAAGGGCAAAGCTCAGGGCCCGATGACGGCGCAGGAGCGCAAAGCCCAGCAGGGCGCGCGCGACGCGGTCAAGCGGGCGCGCAAGGCGGCGCGGATCACGCGGCGCATGTGAGGGACTCCGGCAGCTCGCGACGCGGCAGCTTTGCGGACAAAGTTGCCATTTGCTGCGAAGGCCGAACCTCCCGAAGAGGTCCGGCACAGGGCTACCGCTCAAAGGAAATGTGAGCTCAGGAGGGTGCCTTCTCCAAGGTAAGATGGGGTGTGCCATCCGACGTTCTGCTGTGGCTGCACCCATCTTCGCGCAGCGTGCCACGAATGCGGGACCGCCAATTCGAGAAGCTGTCGAACTGCACCGTGTCGATCGGCTTATCCAGCGCGATTTCGACCCGGCGATGCGCGGCGGGACCCGAAAGGGCGACGATCTTTCCGCTGTAGGCTTGTCCGAGGTAGTGTCCGGTCACCCGGTCGCCCAGGGCAAGTTCCGGTGGCGCATTGCGTTGACTGAGACGGGCGTGAAGCGTGTTCCAGTCCCGCGCCCCATGTTGCCGGGCGACGAGTTCGAGAGCTTGGGCATGACTGACGGTCATACCCTGGGCCTGCAAGGCCTGACGCAGTGCCTTGGCCTGCGTCTTGACGGTGTCGAGGGATGCTTGTGTCATGCGGCTTCCTTCGCGTGCGGAGTTGCGGAGATGGGCGCAGTGAGGCGGTTTCGGACGACAAGGATCAAGGCCAGTGCAAAGAGCGCGGCATCGGCGATGGGGAAGGCGAACCACAGGCCGTCGATCCCCGCCATTGCGTTCAGGACAAGCAGCAGCGCGGGCGTCAGCAGCCACGGCTTGGTCAGGGTGAGTGCCGCGGTCCGGAGCGGATACCCCATCGCTTGAAAATGCAGGGCGAGGACGAGGATGGGGCCGCTGACGACGTAGAGGGCCGTCATCGGCCTCAGGATTGCGGCAACTGCCGAGACGACCTCCCGGTCGTTCGAGAACATCGCGCCCAAGGGCTCGCCCAGAAAGGCTCCGGTGAGCGTCACACCAAGGCACCACAGGAACGCGCTTCCCATGGCAAGCCGCAAGGCTGCGCCCGCCCGGTCCAGCCGGCCCGCGCCCGCGTTGTTGCCGGTGATGCTCTGGGTGGTCAGCGCGATCGCCATCTGTGGCAGGAAGGCCAGTCCGAGAATGCGTGTCACCACGCCGTAGGCCGCGATAAAGGTTGCATGGTTCGTGGCGGCGGTGCCGACGGCGAGGAGAACCACGCTTGAAACCAAGGCCATCCCAATGAAGGTCAGGCACAAAGGGAGCCCGAGCGAGAAGATCTGCAGCCACCCCGACAGCCAACTGTGGCGGCGGAGTGCCCCAAGGGGCAACAGGTCGCGATCGCGTTCCCGCAGGACCAGCAGCAGCGCGAGGCCGAGGGTCTGCGCCCCCACGGTGCCGATCGCAGAGCCCGCCACCCCCAATCCAAACAGCACGATCGCGATGTAGTTCGCGCCGATGTTCAGCAGATTCACGAGCACCGAGAGCATGGCGATCTGCCCTGCACGTCCCTCGTTGCGCAGGGCATCGGCGTGCAGACCCAAAGCGAACTGGATTGGCGCGCCGAGGATCAGGATCAGAAGGTAGCTCTGCGCCCCACCTGCGACCGCCGCGTTTCCGGCTGCGAGTGCGGAGATGATGACAGGCCCCACCGACAAAGCACCCGCGATAAGCGCCGCGCTGATGGCGAGGGCCAGCCCGTGGGCACCTGCGAAGACGGCTCCGGCCTGTGTGCGGGCGCCTGCGCCCAGATGGCGGGCGAGCAAGCTCGACATGCCGCCACCGGCCAAAGTCGTCAGTGCCGTGAGCAGCATGACGACCGGAAAGGCCAGGCTGACCGACGCCAGGGCCTGGGCGCCGACGAAGCGCCCGACGAAGATCCCGTCTACGACGTTAAGCAGCCCACCCATCGACATGACCACCGCCATGGGCAGGGCATTCGACACGAACAATCGTCCGACGGGCTGTGTCAGGAGACGGTTTTCAATTGCAGTAGATGCAGGTCCAGCGGACATGGCTCACTCCTCCAGAGAGGCATTTCGGATCGGGAGGGAGCCTGCATTGCCCACCTGCGAAATGCTTCGAGGGTGAGATGTCGTCTTGCTCCGGGCTTCACCGTGACTCGCGTCCGCAGGCGGCAGGTGCCCGGCACCTACCGGCTTCTTAAGAGGGAACCCCATCAAGCGCAATAGGCCACGCAAGGTCGCGCGACCGCGCGGCCCCGAGATGCATGATTGTTACGCTATTAAGTCCAGACCCGGAGCTATGGGCTCAATCCGGACTCATCGCCCCTGACGTCGCGCCATAAACGCCAGTCGCTCGAACAGATGTACGTCCTGCTCGTTCTTCAGAAGAGCGCCGTGCAGTTTCGGCAGCAGGCTCGCGCCTTCGCGTTTGAGGTCTTCGGGGTTCAGATCCTCTGCCAGCAGCAGCTTCAGCCAGTCGAGCACTTCGCTCGTCGAGGGTTTCTTCTTCAGGCCCGGGGTCTCGCGGATCTCGTAGAACTGGCTCAGCGCCTCGGTCAGCAGGCGGTCCTTGATGTCGGGGAAGTGGACGGCGACGATGTCTTTCATCACCTCCGGCTCGGGGAAGCGAATGTAGTGGAAGAAGCAGCGGCGCAGGAAGGCGTCGGGCAGTTCCTTCTCGTTATTCGAGGTGATGATGACGACGGGGCGGTGTTTGGCCCGGATCGTCTCGCCGGTCTCGTAGACGTGGAACTCCATCTTATCGAGCTCCTGCAGCAGGTCGTTCGGGAACTCGATATCGGCCTTGTCGACCTCGTCGATCAGCAGCACGACTTTCTTGCCCGCTTCGAAGGACTGCCAGAGCTTGCCCTTACGGATGTAGTTCTTCACGTCGTTGACGCGTTCGTCGCCCAGCTGGCTGTCGCGCAGACGGCTCACCGCGTCATATTCGTAGAGCCCTTGCTGCGCCTTGGTGGTGGATTTGATGTTCCACTCGACCATCTCCATTCTGAGGCTCTGCGCCACCTGCCGCGCCAGTTCCGTCTTGCCGGTGCCCGGCTCGCCCTTCACCAGAAGGGGGCGCTCCAGCGCCACGGCGGCATTGACCGCGACGGTCAGATCGGGCGGGGCGACATAGCTGTCGGTCGATTGAAATTGCACGGGGAACACGCTCCGGTTTCGAGATCGCTGCGCAATGATCTTGCGCAAATCGTTTGCAACCTATCTGCGCCAAAATGCTGCCGCAACCCGGGCGTAAGAATTGATGAGGAAACACGCAGTCCGGGCGAATGCGGACGTGACAACACTGTGTTCTTGGGGTATTGCCTCGCCCGAGGAGAGTTGGCCGATGGCGAATGACGATCATGGTGACGCCCCCGGCACGTATGAGAGGGCAGGTATGAGAGCTGAAGTATTCCTTCCGGATGATTATCGTCCGGCCGAGAATGAACCCTTCATGAATGACCGGCAGCTGGAGTATTTCCGCAGAAAGCTTCTGGCGTGGAAGGCCGAACTTCTCGAACAATCCGCTGAAACGCTCGAAGGTCTCGCGGAATCCGCGCGCAACGTTCCCGATATTGCCGATCGCGCCTCCGAGGAAACCGATCGTGCGCTGGAACTGCGCACCCGCGACCGTCAGCGCAAGCTGGTCAGCAAGATCGACTCGGCGCTGCGTCGCATCGACAATGGCGAATACGGCTATTGCGAGAAGACCGGGGAGCCGATCTCGCTCAAGCGTCTCGATGCGCGTCCGATCGCGACGATGACGCTGGAAGCGCAGGAAAAGCACGAGCGCCGCGAACGGGTGCATCGCGACGACTGATCGCCTGCGCGGACTGCGTGTGGGGATGCACAAAACGCGCGTTGCCTTCGGGCGGGAAGGCGCGCAAAACAATTCGACACCGGCACCGCCAAGGTGCCGGTGTTCGCTTTTGAAGGAGATCCCATGCTGATCGGGCGCAAGGTTACGGTTCTGGGTGCGGGGATCGCGGGGCTGACGGTGGCGCGGGCTCTGGCGATGCGCGGCGCGGATGTCGAGGTGCTCGAGCAGGCCGAGGCGATCCGCGAAGTGGGCGCCGGGCTGCAGGTCTCGCCCAACGGTGCGGCGGTGCTGCGCGCCTTGGGGCTGGGTAAGGCGCTGGAGGCTGCTGGGCCGCGCGCCGAGGCGGTTCGGCTCGTCGATGGCGAGACCGGGAGCCAGGTCGCCAAGCTGGACATGGCGCGGCTGCGCCCCGATGCGGATTACCATTTCGTCCATCGCGCCCGGCTGATTGAGCTGCTGGCCGATGGGGCGCGCGAGGCGGGGGTGAAAATCCGCCTGTTGCAGCAGATCGAGCGGGTGGACCTGTCCGGGCCGCATCCGGTGCTGCACACCAAGCAGGGCGCCGAGATCGAGACCGACCTGTTGATCGGGGCCGACGGGCTCAATTCCAAGACGCGCGAGGCGCTCAACGGGCGGGTGGCGCCGTTCTTCACCCATCAGGTGGCGTGGCGCGCGCTGGTGCCGTGCGACGATTCCGAGGCGAAGATCGCGCAGGTCTTCATGGGCGCGGGCAAGCATCTTGTGAGCTATCCGCTGGGGCGGGGGCTGCGCAATGTCGTGGCCGTCGAGGAGCGGCATCGCTGGGTCGAGGAAAGCTGGGCGCTCGAGGATGATCCGATCAATCTGAGGACTGCCTTCGACGATTTCTGCCCGACCGTGCGCGGTTGGCTCGATCAGGTCGAGAAGGTGAACCTCTGGGGGCTGTTCCGTCATCCGGTGGCCGAGCGCTGGTTCGCGCCCGGTGTCGCGATTCTGGGCGACGCCGCGCATCCGACGCTGCCCTTCCTCGCGCAGGGGGCCGTGATGGCGATGGAGGATGCCTGGGTTCTGGCCGAGGCGCTTGCCAATTACGAGACAGACGAGGTGGCCTTCGCCGCCTACCAGAACGCGCGCTGGGATCGCTGCGATCAGATCGTGACGGCGGCGAACAAGAACGCGCGGAACTATCACCTGTCGGGGGCGCCGCGCACCTTTGGTCATCTCGCATTGCGTGCCGCCTCGCGGTTCACGCCGGAGCGGCTGGTGGGGCGGTTCGACTGGATCTACGGGTATGACGTGACGCAGCAGGCCGGGTAGGGCGGCGGCCCGCCTGAGGGCGCGGGGCGACCAGCCCCGGGCCGCGCCCGACCCTTCCCACGGGAGGGCGCATTGGCGATGTCAGCACGGGCTCGACCGACCTGCGGGCTCGCGAGATAAAGTGCCAAGCCACAAAGCGCGACAAGCGCCCACCCGAGGCTCGGGCGCGACCCTCAGTCGCTCGAAGAGTGGCGTTCTGCCTTCGGGCGTTCACCGGGGCGTCCTTCCACTGGAAGGCCGCTTATCCCGGCTCACCCCATACGGAAATGCTTGGCGAGCTTCAGGCCCTGTCCCTGATAGTTCGAGGCGATGTCCTTGCCGTAAAGCTGGCGCGGCTCCTCGGCCATGCGCTCATAGACGAGACGGCCGACGACTTGCCCGTGCTCGAGCGCGAAGGGGGCCTCGTGACAGCGCACCTCCAGCACCCCGCGCGAGCCGGTGCCGCCGGCCGCGCCATGCCCGAAGCCGGGATCGAAGAAGCCTGCGTAATGGACGCGGAATTCGCCGACCATCGCCAGATAGGGCGCCATTTCGGCGGCGTGATCGGGTGGGATCGTCACGGCCTCTCGGCTCACGAGAATATAGAACGCGCCGGGATCGAGGATGATGCGGCCATCGGAGGCGCGCACCTCTTCCCAGAAATCGCGGGCCGGGTAATGGCCGATCTTGTCGATGTCGATCACCCCAGTATGGGGCTTGGCGCGGTAGCCCACCAGATCGCCTTCAGCGGGCTTCAGATCGACCGAGAAGCCCAGACCCTCGTCGATTACGGCGGGGCCATCGACCAGCGGCTCCTGCTGGTGCAGGATCTTCAGCTCGGCATCGCTCAGTACCGCCTGACCGGCGCGGAAGCGGATCTGGTTGAGTCGCATGCCGGGCCGCACCAGAACCGAGAAGCTGCGCGGACAGATCTCGGCATAAAGCGGGCCGCTATAGCCTTCGGGGATTCGGTCGAACTCGGTGCCGTCATCAGTGATCAGGCGCGTGAGCAGATCGAGCCGCCCGGTGGAGCTTTTGGCATTGGCGACCGCCGTGACGCCCTCGGGCAGCGCGAGGGTCTCCATCAGCGGCACGAGATAGACGCAGCCCTTCTCCAGCACCACGCCATCATCGGTCAGCGCCATGCGGTGCATCTCGAAGTCATGCAGGCGGTGGGCGACCTTCTGGCCCTTGCCCGCGAGGAACGAGGCGCGCAGCCGATAGGCCACGGTGCCAAGCCGCAGGTCGAGGCTCGCAGGTTGGATCTGTTCGGGGATGATGGCTGGCTCGGCGGCGATCTCACCGCGCGCGATCATGTCTTGCAGCATCGTGTCAGGCAGCACGCCGATGGTCATCCGATCCCTCCTCCGGATACACGAACGCCCACCCCGATGAAGAGGTGGGCGTTTGTCGAATTGGTCGGGCTGGCGAGATTCGAACTCACGACCTTCCGTCCCCCAGACGGACGCGCTAACCAGGCTGCGCCACAGCCCGACGAGGGGGATATAGTGCGAACCGGGCGGCGGGTGCAAGCAGTTAGTGAGAGAAATTTCACGCCAATTCGTCCGGGGTTAAGATCACTCATTCCGCCTGCGCGGAGCCATGTTGTCCGAGCCGCACCTGAAGGGCCTGCGCACGCAGGCGCAACATGCGCAGATCGCCCCGATCGGCGGGGCTGAGCCGCGCCGGATCGAGCGTACGCAGCCCATGTAACAGCCGTGCGAGATCGGCCCGTGCAGCGATTTTTGCGGCGCGTTCCTGCGGACCACGGTCGATGGTCATGGCCACGACAGGGGCCATCGGCTCCGGCTCGGGTTCGACATCGAGCGCCATCGGGGCCTCTGCGTCTTCATCCCACGCGTCTTCTTCCGGGGATTCGCTGGAGGCGCTCTCCGGCTCTTCGAAGAAGGAAGGCTGCGAGGGGGCAGGGAAGGGTGTCACCGAGCCGCCCTGATGGGCCTCGATGGGGGCGTCCTCGGCGGGGCTGAGATCGAGCAGTTCCTCGGGGCGCTCAGGAAGCGCCTCGGTCTGGGACTCGTGTTCAGCTGTATTTTGCGCGCTGTCCTCGAGAGAGGCCGCCTCCTGCGGGGCTTCCTCCTGCGGCGCGATTTCTTCCGACGCTGCCTCGGTCGACTCGGGCTCGCTCGGGGTCGTGTCCTGCGCCTGAGGCGCCTCTTGCGGGGCCGGGCTGTGCTGAGGCGCGGCAACCGGGGCAATCGGCTCCGGGGCGCTCTGCGTGGCCTCATCGACCTCGCGCTCGTCCTCGACGCTGACCTCGCCACGTGCTGCCACTTCGCGGATGCCTTCCTCGCGCAGCAGTTTCTGCACGCCGCGGATGGTCATGCCTTCTTCATGCAGCAGATGCTTGATGCCGCCCAGAAGCGCCACATCGGCAGGCCGGTAATACCGCCGCCCGCCTGCACGCTTGACCGGTTTCACTTGCGTGAACTTGCTCTCCCAGAACCGAAGAACATGGGTCGGCGTGTCGAGAAGGTCTGAAACCTCAGAGATCGTCCGAAACGCGTCGGCGGATTTACCCATCGGTAGGACCTGTCATTTGTTATCGGGTTACTTCGAGTTGCCCGCCGCCACGCGGTCCTTCATCAGATGCGAGGGACGGAAGGACAGCACGCGACGCGGCGAGATCGGAACCTCTTCGCCGGTCTTGGGATTGCGGCCCATGCGCTTGGCTTTCTCGCGCACCGAGAAGGTGCCGAACGAGCTGATCTTGACCGTCTCCCCCTCCACGAGGGCGTCGGACATATGCTGCAGCACGCTTTCGACGAGCTGCGCCGATTCATTGCGCGACAATCCGACTTCGCGGAACACCGCTTCGCTCAGATCCATGCGCGTCAGGGTCTTCGACATCCTATCCCCCCGGATAAAGAGTTTGGCTAACAGTGACCGACCGTAATTCCCGAGTCAATATCAAGCACTTGGCGGACGGGATTGATGCGCGGGCTCACGCGCGTTTGCGCGGGAAACGCGTAAAACGAATGCAGAGAGGCCGCGCTTACCAGCGCAGGACGACCGAACCCCATGCCAGACCGCCGCCGATCGCCTCGGTGACCAGCACCTGGCCTTCCTTGATCTGGCCGCGTTGCTTGCCGACCGAGAGGGCCAGCGGGATCGAGGCCGCGGAGGTGTTGCCGTGGTCCTGAACCGTGACGATCACGCGGTCCATCGGCAGTTGCATCCGCTCGGCCGTGGCCGAGATGATGCGCAGGTTCGCCTGATGCGGCACGATCCAGTCTACGTTTTCGCCTGTCAGCCCGGCTTTATCGAGCGCCTTATGCGCGGTTTCGGCCAGCTTGGTGACGGCGTGTTTGAAGACCGCATTGCCCTGCATGCGCAGATGGCCCGCCGTGCCGGTGGTGGACACGCCACCGTCGACATAGAGCAGATCCTTGTAGCGCCCGTCGGAATGCAGATCCGACGACAGGATGCCGCGATCATTCGCCGTGCCGGTGCCTTCGGCGGCCTCGAGGACCAGCGCGCCTGCGCCGTCGCCGAAGAGCACGCAGGTGCCCCGGTCGGTCCAGTCCATGATCCGCGAGAAGGTCTCGGCGCCGATGACCAGCACCCGCTCGGCCTGCCCGGAAAGGATCAGCCCGTTCGCATTCGTCAGCGCGAAGATGAAGCCTGCGCAGACGGCCTGCACGTCATAGGCAAAGCCCGTGGTCGAGCCCAAGCCCGCCTGAACCATCGTGGCGACGGAGGGGAAGGTGCTGTCGGGCGTCGAGGTCGCGACGACGATCGCGTCGATCTGGTCGACGCTCATATTCGCGTCTTCGAGCGCGGCCTTCGCGGCCTTGATCGCGAGATCAGAGGTGTATTCCCCTTCGGCGGCGATATGACGGCGCTCGATCCCGGTACGCCCGCGAATCCATTCATCCGTGGTATCGAGCGTTTTCTCGAACTCGGCGTTCTCGACAACGCGCTCGGGCAGGTAATGGCCTACGCCGCGCACCACGGATCTGATCGTCATTGGCTGCTCTCGCTTTTCTCGGCGGCAGATGGCGCGCCGGATTTGGTCTCATCCTGCCCCGAGGGAAGGGTGGTGGCAACCCGTGCGGCAAGCTTCGCGCCGAAGCCCGAGCGTGCCAGACGGGCGGCCAGTTCGATCGCGGCGGCGAAGCTGGTGGCATCCGCCGAGCCGTGCGATTTCACGACCGTACCGTTGAGGCCGAGGAAGACGCCGCCATTGGCGCGGCGCGGATCGGTCTTGTGACGCAGGCGCTTGAGCGCGCCCATCGCGAAGAGGGCGCCCAGCTTTGACATCACCGAAGAGGTCAGCGCCTCGCGCAGGAGTTCGGCCACGAATTTCGCGGTGCCCTCGCCGGTTTTCAGTGCGACATTGCCGGTGAAGCCGTCGGTCACGATCACGTCGGCGCGTGCGCCGGCCAGCTCGTTGCCTTCGACGAATCCCGCGAAGTCGAACTGCCCAGCCTCTTGCGCGTTGCTGATAAGCTCATAGGCTTCTCGCAGCTCGGGGCGGCCCTTGTGCTCTTCGGTGCCGATATTCAGCAGCCCGATGCGCGGACGCTCCAGCCCCAGCGCATTGCGCGCATAGGAGGTGCCCATCAGGGCGTAAGTCAGAAGATCCTCCGCATCGGCTTTCACATCGGCGCCCATATCGAGCATGACGTTCCAGCCCGCAGGCCCGCGGGAGGGCCAGAAGGAGGCGATGGCCGGACGGTTCACGCCCGGCATTTTGCGCAGCCGCATCATCGAGATCAGCATCAGCGCCCCGGTATTCCCGCAGGAAACCGCGACATCGGCCTCCTTGTCGCGCACCGATTCGATGGCCGACCACATGGAGGTGTCCTGCCCGTTGCGCAGAACCTGCGCGGGCTTGTCCTCCATCGTGACGGTTCGCTCGGCATGACGCAGATCGACACAGTCGCCAAGATCGTGCTTGGCGATCAGCGGTTCGAGCTGCGCGCGCGGGCCGTGGATGATGAAATGCAGATCGGGGTGAGCGCGATGCGCCTTCGCGACGCCGGCAATCGTGGCCTCGGGGCCAAGATCGCCGCCCATCGCGTCGACGGACAGAACGACAGCGCCGGCATTCGCCGGCGCTTTGCCCTTCTGGGCGGCTCGCATTTCTGCGGCCTTCATCTGCGATCCCGACTGCGGCTGGTCCTGCGTATCTTGCATGACGTGCGGCGCGGGTCGACGGGCTTACGCCGCGTCGTCGTCCAGATCGACCTCTTCGGTCAGAGCGACGACCTCACGGTCGGCGTAGTGACCGCAGGACGGGCAGACGTGGTGCGGGCGCTTGAGTTCGCCGCAGCTGGGGCATTCCGCCGGGTTGCCAGCGGTAAGCGAGTCGTGGGCGCGGCGCATGTTACGGCGCGAACGCGTGACTTTATTCTGAGGGACAGCCATGTCTCAACCTCGGGGTTTCGGGGGCCAGTAGCCCGTGTTTGCGGCGTTACAGCCCTGATTTTCCTTGTGGTTTCGTCACTTGGCCGAAAGCGTCTCTCGGGGTGCGAAGCCAAACGTCGAATGAGGCCGGGAACATACTCGGATTCTTTTTCCGTGCAAGCCTTTTTTCCGGCCATTTTTCAAGCGGTTTCGGGCGGTGCGAAACCGCGTCTGCCACTATGCGTCGCCCTTACCGTTTTCGCCCTTGGCAAGCAAGTCGCGCAGATTGGCAAATGGCTTCATCTGTTCGTCGCTGAGCGGCTCGGCGCCCGGCTCGGTCACCTGCGCGCCTTCCAGCTCCGCGTCTGCTGCACGCGGATAAAGCGGCAGGGCCAGTTCCATCGCCTCGAGCGCGACCACGCCGAGATTCACCGTCGTGGGCAGCGGTTCGGCGGTGTCATCCTCGGGCATCTCGACCTCTTCGGAGGTCGGCATTTCCATATCGGCGAGATAACGCCGCACCACCTCTTCGCGAATATCGGTCGTGACCGGGGCGAGGGTAATCACACAATCCTGAACCACGCGGGCCTCGAGGGTCGCGCGCAATTCCCAGTCCGAGCGTCCCTTCGGCGCAAGCTCGCCCTTGAGGCGCAGCGCCTCGACGTCGCGAATATCTGCCCAGTCTGCAATCGCCTTGAGCCGCTCTCCCTTGGCTTCGATGTCGAAGCGCGTGGGTTTGCGGCTGGGCAGATCGGCCAGCCGCATGGGCTCGCTCCAGATCGTCTCGGGGGCGGCGGGCAGGTCGGGATCGACGGGGGTCTGTGTCATGTCCGGCTCCTTGTTTTGGGTCGCTCGGTGTTGTCCTGCGACCCTTTGCATGCGCCCGAGTGCCCAATCGGCGCGCTCTAGCGCTTGAGGGCGGCGCAGTCATGATGTAAGCGTCACTAAAAGCCCGAAGTGTCAGAGGCAATAGGGGGTTGCAGGTGGGGATCGGTTCTATGATGCGCAAGGCCATGCTGTTTATCGCGTTCGGCGTGGTGCTTTTCGCGGGCGCCTGCTCTCCGATTTACCGTAACCACGGCTATGTGCCGATTGACCAAGACCTCGCTCAGATCGAGGTCGGCAAGAGCACGCGTGATGATGTCGCCGCCGCGATCGGGCGTCCCAGTTCGACCGGGCTTCTGGAAGGCTCGGGCTGGTATTACGTTGGTTCGCGCTGGAAAACCGTGACCTGGCACGCCCCTGAGGAAATCAGCCGGGAAGTCGTCGCCGTGTCGTTCAACGACAATGGCGTCGTTACCAATGTCGAACGCTTCGGGCTTGAAAAAGGTCAGGTCGTGACGCTGTCGCGCCGCGTGACCGAGAGCAAGGTCAAGGGCATCGGCTTCCTGCGTCAGCTGATGGGCTCGATCGGTCGTATCAATGCAGGCCAGGTTCTCGGCGACAACTGATCGCGGCGAGGCGGCCGGTAGCCGGCCGCCGCCATGACCCGCGAGGTCGTATGTCCCTGAGTTTCGCAAAAGGCGCCTATCAGGTCCGCGAGGCCCAAAGTCCGGATGAGCGCGAGGCGGCGCTGCGCCTGCGCGCCGATGCGTTTCGGGCCGGGGCTTCCGATGCAGACCGCTTCGACCCGCTTTGCCGCCACATCCTGATTTGCGACGATCACGGACCCGCCGCCGCCGCGCGGCTTCTGCTGCTGGAAAGCGGGGCGGCGCTGCCCGAGGGCTATTGCGCACAGTTTTACGATCTTGCGCCGCTCGCCCAATGGGCAGGGCCTATCCTCGAGCTAGGCCGCTTCTGCACCCGTCCGGCGCTGCGCGACCCGGACGTGCTGCGTCTGGGTTGGGCCGCGATCACCCGGATCGCGGAGAAGAGTGGCGCCGCGCTTCTGATCGGATGCTCCTCTTTCACGGGCAGTGACTGGCAGGCGCATCGCGCGGGTCTTGCCCATCTCGCATCCCGCGCGCTTGGCCCCGCTACCTTGCGCCCGCGCCCCAAAGCCCCCGAACGCGTGGACTATCCCGCCGCGCTCGCAGGGGAGGCCGGCGATGTCAGCGCGCTGCCGCCGCTGTTGCGCAGCTATCTCGGCATGGGGGGCTGGGTGTCGGATCACGCGGTGATCGACCGCGACCTCGACACCTGTCACGTCTTCACCGCGCTGGAGATTGCCGCAATCCCCGAGGCGCGGCGGCGCAGCTTGCGGGCGCTGGCGTTATAAGTCGGATGGCTGTGAGGCTTGAGAGGGCGGATGCCTCCGGCGGGGATATTTGTTCCAAGGGGAAGGGGGCGCGGGCGCGCAAAGGGGCTGGGTCGCTTGTGGCCCATTGACCTTTCGCCAAGGCCCGCTTAGCTCGCGAGCATGGCACGTGCACCGCTTTTACAGCTTTCCGACATCTCGCTCACCTTCGGCGGCAATCCCGTTTTCGAAGGGCTCTCCCTCACCGTTCAGCAAGGCGACCGAGTCGCGCTGGTGGGCCGCAACGGCTCGGGCAAATCGACCTTGATGAAGGTGATGGCCGGGCTGATAGAGCCGGATTCGGGCACGCGAGTCGTGCCGCCGGGCATTTCGGTGGGCTATATGGAGCAGGAGCCCGATCTGTCGGGCTTCGCGACCTTGGGCGATTTTGCCGCCTCCGAGCTGGACCCCGCCGAGGCCTATAAGGTCGAGATGGTCGCCGAGGGGCTGAAGTTCAAACCCGAGACCCCGGTCGAGACCGCCTCGGGCGGCGAGCGGCGGCGCGCGGCGCTGGCAAAGCTTCTGGCCGAGGGGCCGGAGCTGATGCTGCTCGACGAGCCGACGAACCATCTCGATATCGAGGCGATTGCCTGGCTGGAAAACCAGTTGAAGGAGACCCGCAAGGCCTTCGTGCTGATCTCGCACGACCGCGCCTTCCTGCGCGCGTTGACCCGGGCCACGCTCTGGATCGACCGCGGCGAAGTGCGCCGCAATGAAGAGGGCTTCGAGACCTTCGAGGAATGGCGCGAAAAGGCTTGGGCGGAGGAAGACGACGCCCGTCACAAGCTCAATCGCAAGATCAAGGCCGAGGCGCGTTGGGCGGTCGAAGGCATCTCGGCCCGGCGCAAGCGCAATCAGGGCCGGGTGCGCGCATTGCAGGCGCTGCGCGCCGAACGCGCGGGTCAGATCAAGCGGCAGGGCGTCGCGGCGATGGAGCTCGACTCGGGGCAGCAGTCGGGTAAGCGCGTGATCGAGGCCACGGGCCTGTCCAAGCGCTATGGCGACAAGCAGATCGTGAAGGATTTCGACCTGCGGGTGCTGCGCGGGGACCGCGTGGCTTTCGTCGGTCCCAACGGTGTCGGCAAGACCACGCTTCTGAAGATGCTGACCGGCGAGGTCGCACCCGATGAGGGCGCGGTGAAGCTGGGCACGAATCTCGAGATCGCCGTCTTCGATCAGGCGCGGGCCACGCTCAATCCCGAGCAGACGCTGTGGGACGGGCTGGTCAACGACCCGGACATGGCGGTGAAGGGGCGCTCCGATCAGGTGATGGTGCGCGGCACCCCGAAACATGTCGTGGGCTACCTGAAGGACTTCCTCTTCGACGAGCAACAGGCGCGCGGCCCGATCCGGGCGCTCTCGGGCGGCGAGCGCGCGCGGCTTTTGCTGGCGCGGATCATGGCCAAACCCTCGAACCTGCTGATTCTCGACGAGCCGACCAACGATCTCGACGTGGAGACGCTCGATCTGCTGCAGGATCTGCTGGGCGAATATGACGGCACGGTGCTGTTGGTCAGCCACGACCGCGATTTCATCGACCGGGTCGCCAGCACGACCATCGCGATGGAAGGCGACGGGCGCGCCACCGTCTATGCGGGCGGCTGGTCGGATTATCAGGCGCAGAAGGCCGAGGCCGCGCCGGAGGCCAAGCCCACGCCGAAGAAGGACGCCCCCAAGGTAGACGCGAAACCCGCCGCGCCCCAGAAAGCTGCGCCGAAGAAAACTGGCCTCAGCTTTACCGAGAAACATCGGCTGGAAGAGCTACCCGGCGTGATCGAAAAGCTCGAACATGAGATCTCGAAGATCAACGAATTGCTAGCCGATCCCGATCTCTTCACCCGCGAGCCCGTGAAATTCGCCAAGGCCACCGAGATGCTGAGCGACCGCCAGTCGGCCCTCGACGCGGCCGAGGTCGAATGGCTCGAACTCGAAGAGAAGGCGCAGAACGCCTAGACCCTTCGAACGCGGCTCGGTCGGATGCCTCCGGCGGGGATATTTGATCCAAGCCGAAGGGGAGGGCATTCTCTTTCGGATTGGCAGAAATATCCCGGGGGCTGGCGGAGCCAGCGGGGCAGAGCCCCTCTTTGCGGGGCAATAAGGAGGGGCGCATGACCAAACGAACGGGGGCCAAGCGGACGGGACCGCTCAGCGGGCTGCGCATTGTCGAGATTTCCGGCCTGGGGCCGACGCCGTTTGCGGCGATGTGTCTGGCCGATTTCGGAGCCGAGGTGATCCGCATCGCGCGGCCCGGCTCGGGCGGGGCCGAGAATCATGTGCTGGGGCTGGAGGTCGACGTGCTCGACCGAGGCCGCGATGTGGTGGAACTGGATCTCAAATCCGACGCCGGGCGCGAGGCAGTGCGCACGCTGATCGCCCGCGCCGATGGGGTGATCGAAGGCATGCGCCCGGGCGTGATGGAGCGGCTGGGGCTGGGGCCCGAGGATTTCCCCGATCATCCGGCGCTGGTCTATGGAAGGATGACGGGCTGGGGGCAGGAAGGACCGCTGTCGCAAACCGCGGGCCATGACATCAATTACCTGTCTCTGACCGGGGCGCTGCACGCGATGGGCAGTGAGGCGCCCGCGATCCCGCTCAACCTTCTGGGCGATTTCGGCGGTGGCGGAATTTATCTGGCCTTCGGGATGCTGGCGGCGCTGTGGCGCGCGCGCGAGACCGGGCGGGGGCAGGTCGTCGATTGCGCGATCACCGACGGGGTGGCGCATCTGATGGCAATGATCACCGGGATGGCAGGGCAGGGGGCGTGGGCGGATCGGCGGCAGGCGAATCTGCTCGACGGGGCGGCGCCGTTCTACACGGTCTACGAATGTGCCTGCGGCGGGCATATGGCGGTGGGGGCGCTTGAGCCGCAATTCTATGCGGCGTTGATCGCGGGGCTAGGATTCGCGCCCCGGGACTTGCCTGCGCGTGAAGCCCGTGCGAATTGGCCGGCCTTGCGGGATGCTTTTGCAGACCGCTTCGCGACTCGCAGCCGGGATGACTGGGCCGAGGTCTTCGCGGGCAGCGATGCCTGCGCGACGCCGGTGCTGTCGATCGCTGAGGCCATTGCGCATCCGCAGAATGCCGAACGCGGCGCTTATGTCGACCTCGACGGCATCGCCCAGCCCGCCCCCGCGCCGCGCCTCTCGGCCACGCCGGGGCAGGCGGGCGCGCAGGGGCGGCGGATCTCTGCGGCGGAGGCGCTCGCCCGCTGGAGCGAATGCGGATAAAACCTCGTTTTTCCTTGACAGACGGGGGCTGATCCCCGATATCGGCCCGACCCGGCGGAGAGTCTTCTTTCCGCCGGGCCTCGTTTTTGCAACTTCGCTCCCATGAGGAGCGCGCAGTCCGACGGCGGGCCGACAGGTCCAACGAACTCCGATCAGGGGCCACAGGGCGCGGATGAAGAAAAGGAAAGACCCATGTTTGCGGTCCTCAAGACCGGCGGCAAGCAATACAAGGTTCAGGCGGGCGATCTGCTCCGCGTGGAACTGCTCGCAGCCGAAGCTGGCGATAAAGTCCAGTTCAACGAGATTCTGATGGTCGGCGGCGACAAGCCCCAGTTCGGCACCCCGCTCGTCGAAGGTGCGGCCGTGCAGGCGGAAGTCATCGACAACATCAAGGCCGACAAGGTCATCACCTACCACAAGCGTCGTCGTAAGCACTCGTCGCAGCGCACCCGTGGTCACCGTCAGCAGCTGACCCTGCTGCGCGTCACCGACGTCCTCGCCACCGGCGGCGACAAGTCGGGCGTGAAGGAAGCCGTGGGCACCGCGATCGCACGTCGTGCAGCGCATGGTGGCAAAGGCGAAGCCGCTCCGGCCAAGCCCGCCAAGGCCGCTGCTGCTCCGAAAGCCGCGCCGAAGGCTGATGCCGCCGTCGCGGAAGCGGACGATCTGAAGGTCATCACCGGTCTCGGCCCGGCGGCCGAGAAGAAGCTGAACGAAGCTGGCATCACCACCTACGCTCAGCTCGCTTCGGTCGATCCCGAAACCTTTGAAGCTACCAAGGTCAAGCCCGACTGGGTCGAGCAGGCCAAAGAGCTCGCGAAATAAGGAGAGACACCCATGGCACACAAGAAAGCAGGCGGTTCATCCCGTAACGGTCGCGACTCTGCGGGTCGTCGTCTTGGCGTGAAACTGTTCGGCGGTCAGGCAGCGATCCCGGGCAACATCATCGTGCGTCAGCGCGGCACCAAGTGGTGGCCGGGTGAAGGCGTCGGCCTCGGCAAGGATCACACCATCTTTGCAACGGCTGAAGGCCGCGTCACCTTCCATAAAGGTCTCAAGGGCCGCACCTTCGTATCGGTCCTCCCGGCTGCGGAGGCCGCCGAGTAACCCGACCGACGAAAGTGTCACAAAATCGGGGGATCGGCTGAAAGGCCGGTCCCCTTTCTCTTTGCACTGCAGCACGCAAATGTTTGCAGCCGCGGCGAGAAAATTTACCGGGTCGGGGGATGTATCGTCATCCTACTGTCCTATTTATTTACTAGGACCACGCGGCAGGAGGAGCCGCCGGTTCGTCCGCGTTTCGAGGAGGAGCGCCCATGTACCAGGAGACGATTTCCACCCAACCCGTGATCGAAACGGAGCGCTTCGTGCTGCGCCCGCTGCGCCGTTCGGATGCCGGTCTGATCGAGATGTATTCCGGCGATAAACGTGTCGCGGAAGGCACTCGTGCGATCCCGCATCCGCTGCCGCCCGGCACGGCCGAGAATTTCATCACGCGCGCACAGGCCGACGACCGCGTCGAAGACGTCTGGGCGATCGATGGGTCGCGCCATGGCATGGGTGAGCTTCTGGGTGTCGTCTCGCTGACCCGTCTCGATGACGATCAGTCCGAGATCGGCTATTGGGTTGGACCGGGCTTCTGGAATACGGGCCTCGCCTCCGAAGCGGTCGCGGCGATCATCGAAGCGAACCCGCAAGACGCGCGCACGCTGTTTGCCGAGGTGTTTCAGGACAATCCGGGCTCGGCTCGTGTCCTGACCAATTGCGGCTTCGAGTATCTGGGCGATGCGGAAAGCTGGTCGCTCGCGCGCGGTCGCCATGTTCCGACCTGGACCTATCTGCGCAAAATGTAACGCAGACCGCGCGCGTGGACGGGAGGGCGCTGCCCTCCCGAACCCTCCCGGGATACTTGGGCCAAGAGGAAGATGCATCTTATTGAAACGCCGCGCCTCGTCTTGCGTCCGCTGACTTCGAAAGATGTCGATGCGATCACGCGTGCCGCGAATGATTTCGAAGTCGCGTGCTGGCTCGCGAAGATGCCGTATCCCTATACCAGAACCGATGCCGAGGCATTCGTCGCCGCCAATCGCGAGAATTTCGGGCGAGTCTGGGGAATCACGCGACAGGGCGATTTTTGTGGAGTGATCGGAAAGGTCGGCGCATTCGGCTATTGGTTGGGCCGGGATCATTGGAGCAATGGCTATGCCACCGAGGCTGGTCGCGCCGTCATCGCTGTGCATTTCGAGGCCCCGGACGCGCGGCCACTTGCGGCGGGCTATTTCGAGGGCAATCACCGCTCGCGCAGGGTTCTCGAGAAGCTGGGATTCCGGCACGCAGGCGAGTCGCTTGTCGATAACCGGGCGCTGGGGCGCAAGCTCCGAAATTTCGACATGATCTGCGAGAGCCCGCCTCGCGACGCGCATTCCCCTTCCTCTTGGTGAAAATATCCCGGGGGTGTGGGGGCCACGCCCCCACGCGGCGCTTGATCCTGCGCGCGCAGGCAGCTATCCCGGCGCCTTGATGAAAGGGGCCTGACCATGAAATTCCTCGATCTCGCCAAGGTCTATATCCGCTCGGGCGGCGGCGGCGCGGGCTGCGTCTCGTTCCGGCGCGAGAAATATATCGAATTCGGCGGTCCCGATGGCGGCGACGGCGGCAAGGGCGGCTCGGTCTGGATCGAGGCGGTCGAAGGGCTCAACACGCTGATCGATTTCCGTTACCAGCAGCATTTCTTCGCAAAACCGGCCAGCACGGCATGGGCAGCCAATGCACCGGCAAGGACGGTGATGACGTCGTGCTGAAAGTGCCGGTCGGCACTGAGATTCTCGACGAGGATCAGGAGACGCTGATCGCCGACATGACCGAGGTGGGCCAGCGCGTGCTGCTCGCCAAGGGCGGCAATGGCGGCTGGGGCAACCTGCATTTCAAATCTTCCACGAACCGTGCGCCACAACGCGCGAATCCCGGTCAGGAAGGCGTCGAGCGCACGATCTGGCTGCGCCTGAAGCTGATCGCGGATGCGGGTCTGCTGGGGCTGCCCAATGCGGGCAAGTCGACTTTCCTGGCTGCGACCTCGAACGCGCGGCCGAAGATTGCGGATTATCCCTTCACGACGCTGGTGCCCAATCTGGGCGTTGTCGGTATCGACGGGCGCGAATTCGTCGTGGCCGATATTCCGGGGCTGATCGAGGGCGCCTCTGAGGGGCGGGGTCTGGGCGATCAGTTCTTGGGCCATGTCGAGCGCTGCTCGGTACTGCTGCATCTGGTGGATGGCACGGCGGAGGACCCGGTCGAGGACTGGCGCACGATCATCGGCGAGTTGGAGGCCTATTCGGAAATCCTCGCTCAGAAGCCGCGCGTCACCGTTCTCAACAAGATCGACGCGATCGACGAAGAGACGCTGGCCGAGCGCAAGGCGGAGCTGGAAGAAGCGTCGGGCGGACGCGTGATGCTGATGTCGGGCGTGTCGAAGAAGGGCGTGCCGGATGTGCTGCGCGCGCTTTGGGCGGAGATCGCCAAGGACAAGCCGAAGCCGGAGGACGAGGGCGGAGCATGGCAACCGTGAGCGCGCCCGCTCTGGCGCAGGCGAAGCGTCTGGTTATCAAGATCGGATCGGCGCTTCTCGTCGATCAGAGCGGATTGCGCGCGGATTGGCTGCGCTCGCTGGCCGCCGATGTGGCGGCTTTGCGAGCCCGCGGCACGGGTGTCGTGATCGTCTCCTCTGGCTCGATTGCGCTGGGGCGGCGGGTGCTCGGTCTCGCGGGCAGCACGTTGCCGCTGGAGCAGAGCCAGGCCGCGGCGGCAGTGGGGCAGATCCGCCTCGCGCGGGCCTATGAGGAAGTTCTGGGGCCGCATGACGTGAGCACCGCGCAGGTTCTGGTGACGCTCGAAGATACCGCCGACCGGCGCCGCTACCTCAATTCGCGCGCGACGCTGGAGACGCTGCTGAGCCTCGGCGTCGTGCCCATCGTGAACGAGAACGACACGGTCGCGACCGACGAGATTCGCTTCGGCGACAATGACCGGCTGGCCGCCCAGATCGCCGTGACGATCGGGGCGGATCAGCTGCTGCTGCTATCCGATGTCGACGGGCTTTACACCGCGAACCCCAAGACCGACCCGAGCGCCGAGCATCTGCCGGTGATCGAACATATCACCCCCGAGATCGAGGCGATGGCGGGCGATCCCGTCTCAGGCCTCTCGAAGGGCGGGATGAAGACGAAGCTGCTGGCGGCGAAGGTCGCGGTGGCGGGTGGCTGTGCGATGGCGATTGCCGAGGGCTTCGCCGAGCATCCGGTCGGCGCACTGGAGCAGGGCGGGCGCTGCAGCTGGTTCCTGCCTGAGGGCGATCCGCAGGCCGCGCGCAAACGCTGGATCGCGGCGATGAAGCCGCGGGGCGAGCTGTTCGTGGACGAGGGGGCCGCCAATGCGTTGCGCTCTGGCAAGTCGCTGCTGCCCGCCGGGATCACCAAGGTTGTCGGGCGCTTCGGGCGCGGCGATCCGGTCACCATAGCGGGGCCGGACCGTGCGGTGCTGGGCAAGGGGCTAGTGCGCTACACCGGCGACGAGGCGCGGCTGATCGCGGGGCACCGCTCGGGCGAGATCGAGGAGATCCTCGGCTATCCCGGCCGCGCGGCGCTGATCCATCGCGACGATATGGTGGTGGGCTGAGCGGGTTTACTCCGCCCCCTCATTCGGCCCAGTCCGGCTTGCGCTTCTCGATGAAGGCCTGCACGCCTTCCTTCGTATCACGCCAGAGCATGTTCTCGACCATCACCGCAGCCGTGTGCTCATAGGCCTGCGCGAGGTCCATATTGGCCTGGTCGTAGAAGGCGCGCTTGCCGATCTTCACGGCGGCGCCCAGCTTGCCTGCGATGGTCTGCGCCAGCTTCTCGGTCTCGGCGCCAAGCTCCTCATGCGGCGCGATGCGATTGACCAACCCGACCTCGCGGGCGCGGGCGGCATCGATGAACTCGCCGGTGGTCAGCATCTCGAAGGCCACCTTGCGCGGCACGTTGCGCGAGAGCGCCACCATCGGGGTCGAGCAGAACAGCCCGATATTCACCCCGTTCACCCCGAACCGCGTGCCTTCGGCCGCCACGGCCAGATCGCAGGACGCGACCAGCTGACAGCCGGCGGCGGTCGCGATGCCATGCGCCTCGGCGATCACCGGCTGGGGCAGGGCCGGGATCATCTGCATTACCTCGGCGCAGCGGAAGAAGAGATCGGCGAAATAGGCGCGGCCCTGATCCTCGGCCTCGCGCCCGCGCTGCATCTCCTTGAGGTCATGGCCCGCGCAGAACGCCTTACCCGCGCCGCGCAGCACCACGACCTTGATGCTTGTATCCTCGGCCAGCTCAGAAAACCGCGCCTTGAGCGCGGCCAGCATCGCATCGGACAGCGCGTTGAGACTGCCGGGGCTGTTCATCGTCAGATGCGCCACCGCGCCATTATCCTCGCGGATCACCAGATCGGTCATTGAAACTCCTCCTCTTTGGCGAAACTCTAGGGGCGAGCGAGGGACAAGAAAAGGGGAGGGCGCATGGCGCTGGTAATGGATCGCGACGAGCTCGCGGAATTTCTCGACGAGGCGTTTCCGCAGGTGAAAGGCGACTTCGCGATCGAGGCACTCGATGAGGACGAGCTCGTGGTGCGCCTGAAGGTGGAAGAGCGCCATTTGCGGCCCGGCGGCACGGTCTCGGGGCCGAACATGTTCGCGCTGGCCGATGTCGGGATCTATATCGCGATCCTCGCGCGGATCGGGCGCGTGGCGCTGGCGGTGACGACGAATGCGAGCATGGATTTCATGCGCAAGCCCGCCGCAGGGGCCGACCTGATCGCGAAGATCCGGGTACTCAAGCTGGGCCGCGTCCTCGCCGTGGGCGATGCGCTGATCTATTCCGAGGGGGACGATCGACCCGTTGCGCGCGCGAGCATGACTTATTCGATCCCGCCGCGGGCGATGGGGTAGGGCGCTGCGCACTCTGCCTCTTCGCCTTGGCGCAAATATCCCGGGGGAGGCGCGGATGCGCCGTAGGCAGAGCCTCTAACCCGGCCCAACATCGCGTCGAGATGTGGGGTATTTTGATACCTAATTTTTATCGCATTGTTTTTGCTAAATAAATTCCGTCGCAACCCACTTGAAAACGCGTCCGGAATCGCGCAAAAGCCCGCATCAGAATTCGAAATACCCCACAAGGGCAGATCACAGATGAAAACCTACACCGCAAAACCCGCGGAGATCGAGAAGAAATGGGTCATCATCGACGCTGAAGGCGTCGTGCTGGGCCGTCTCGCGTCGATCGTCGCAATGCGTCTGCGTGGCAAGCACAAGGCCACCTTCACGCCGCACATGGACATGGGCGACAACGTCATCGTCATCAACGCCGACAAGGTGCAGATGACCGGCAAGAAGCGTGACGACAAGACCTACTACTGGCACACCAACCACCCCGGTGGGATCAAGTCGCGCACCGCGCGTCAGATCCTCGAGGGCGCGCATCCCGAGCGCGTGGTTATGAAGGCGGTCGAGCGCATGATCTCGCGCAACCGTCTGGGTCGTGCGCAGATGGCGAACCTGCGTGTCTACGCTGGCGCCGAGCATCCGCACGAAGCGCAACAGCCTGAAGTTCTCGACGTCAAGTCGATGAACAAGAAGAACACCCGGAGCTGATCATGGCCGACGATATCAAGACCCTCGACGATCTGAAATCGGTCGTGACCGGCTCGGACAACGCTGGCGCCACCGAAACCGAAACCTCCACGCCCCGTGAGCCCGTGCGCGACGCGCAAGGCCGCTCCTATGCTACCGGCAAGCGTAAAGACGCGGTCGCCCGCGTCTGGGTCAAGCCGGGCACCGGCAAGGTCGAAGTGAACGGCAAGGCGATGGACAAGTACTTCGCGCGTCCCGTGCTTCAGCTGATCGTGAACCAGCCCTTCGGCGTGGCGAACGTGGACGGCCAGTTCGACGTCTACGCGACCGTTGCAGGCGGCGGCCTCTCGGGCCAGGCCGGTGCAGTCAAGCACGGCATCTCGAAAGCGCTGCAGCTCTACGATCCCTCGCTGCGTCCGGCTCTGAAAGCCGCAGGCTTCCTGACCCGCGACTCGCGCGTTGTGGAACGTAAGAAATACGGCCGTGCGAAAGCCCGTCGTAGCTTCCAGTTCTCGAAGCGCTAAACTTCGCGAGATACGATTTGGAAAGCGGCTCCCATTCGGGGGCCGCTTTTCGTTTGGGGCTACGCCCCCGGCGCGTGCCGCGCCTCTCCCGGGATATTTCGGGCAGTTGGAAGCGCCGCGCGGGGTCTGACTTCCAACTGCGTCAAATATCCCGGGGGTGAATTCGGCGAAGCCGAAGCGGGGGCGGCGCCCCCGATCTTTTGCCCGCAAAAAGAAGAAGGCGCCCCGTTCGGAGCGCCTTCGAGCCTGTCTGACCTGCGAGGGGCAGGGTTTACTCCGCCTCGTCCATCTTGGCGGCGTTGAGCAGGGCGTAATTCTGCGCGCCCACGCGGTCGTAGAGGTCGAGCTGCGTCTCGAGGAAATCGACATGGCCTTCCTCATCCGCGATCAGTTCCTCGAACAGATCCTTCGAGACGTAATCGCGTACGCTTTCGCAATGGTCGCGCGCCTCGCGATAGAGGGTCAGCGCGTCATGCTCGCCCGCGAGGTCGCATTCGAGCGTCTCGCGCGGGCCCTCGCCGATGCGCAGCGGGTCGAGTTTTTGCAGGTTCGGATGGCCTTCGAGGAACAGGATGCGCGCGATCAGCTTGTCGGCGTGGTGCATCTCCTCAATGGACTCCTCGCGCGATTTCTTCGCCATCGCGGCAAGGCCCCAGTCCTCCTGCATCCGGAAGTGCAGCCAGTATTGCGAAACGGCCGTCAATTCGCTGCGCAGAGCTGCGTTGAGATAGTCGATAACCTTAGCGTCGCCCTTCATGTCGTCTTCCTTCCATTGGTGCCTGTCTCAGCCCGGTCAGTTCGACCGGCACTTTCAAATTGGTATTCTTGCGCATCGTGGAAAGAAAGAGCGGCATGCATCCGCCGCAATCGGCCCGCTTCCCGAGTGCGTGATAGATTTTG